>JBDSTA010000317.1:0-21725 GCA_039928475.1 Gemmatimonadaceae bacterium
GACGATCACCGCCATCGCGCGATCCGCTCGTTCAACGTGCCGTCCTCGACGGCCTCGCAGAAGTCCTGCGCGATGAGCTCCCTGGCGCGCTCGCGCCACGCCGCGGCCTCGCCGCTCGAGATCAGCCGCGCGCGCAGCGACGACAGCTCCGCAATGGCATCGCCGTACCGCGCATCGAAGCGCTCGCCGATGGCATCGCGTATCCGCGATGCCGCCGCCGGCACTCCGCCGGCGCTCACGCCGACGGTCAGCGCGCCACGCTTGTGCGTGGCCATCATCGCGAGCTCACCGTCAGTGGAGAAATCGGCCGCGTTGAGCAGGCGACTCGCGTCGTCGCAGTCGCGCGCGACCTGCGCGTTCACCGCGCGGTCGTTCGTCGCGGCGATGATCATCTGCGCATCGCCGATGTCCGCGTGCTCGTACGCTAGGCGCTCCACAGGAATGGCGCGGCTGAGCACGAGCGATTCGAGCTCGTCGCACAGTTCCGGGGAGACGATCCTCAGCCGCGCGCCCGCGGCGTCGAGCTGCTTCGCCTTGCGCGCGGCCACGGCGCCCCCGCCGACGATGAGCACGCGCAGGTCGTCGCACTCCACGAGCATGGGGAGTCCGCTCACAGGAACCTTCCGCCGCCGTTCGTCTCTGCCACGCGGAACGCGACGTAGAGCACGACCACGGCCGCGAAGCTCACGCTCGAGTAGATGGCCGCGCGCCGCGCCTGCCACCCGCCGGCCACCCGGCCAAGTGCGATGACGCTCACGGCGAGCCACGCGCCCAGCGCCCAGACCAGCTTCGGCGTGTTGAGCTCGTGATACGCGAGCGCGTAGCTCGTGGCGAGTATGACGCCCACGGTGAGCACGATCCACCCCGCCACCGCCGCGACGTGATTCACGCGATCGAGCGTCGCGAGTGGTGGGAAGAACCGGTAGATCGCCCCGAAGCGGCGCGACTTGAGCTCCCGGCGCTCCACGAGATACATGCACCCCGCGGCCGCAGCGGTCGCGAATGCAGCGATGCCGATGAAGCTCAGTGCGATGTGCGCGAACAGCCACGCGCCCCGCGCTCCGGTCTGGTCCACCCCCGGAACGAGCCCGATGAGGTTTGCGCAGATGGTGGGGATGGCCGCGAGCGGAGCCGCCACGAGCGTCAGGCTCACGTCCTTCGCCACCAGCTCGACGACGAGCAGCGTGATGGCCAGGACGAATCCCGCGAAGCTCAACGACGGGCCGAGACCCGTGAGCGGAAGCTGCCCGACGCGATTCATGAACGCGACGAGGGCGGCCGCGTGCGCGAGCACGCCGACGCCGAGGATCGCGACCACGCCGCGCACCGGCGCGGCCACCGGACGCGCAAACGGCGTCGCGGCGAGGGCCGCGGCGCCGATGTAGCAGGTGATGGCGATGAAGTGGGCGATCGCAGTCATGACTATCGCCCTAATCTAATGCGCGGACAGACGTTACGTCATTCCGGACCGTCTGCCCGCGCCCACCGTTTCCTCAGGGCATGCGCCCGATCAACCGCACGCTCTCACCGACGCGAATAGCGGGCTGAGCCTGCGACGTGATGCGCGCCGTGCTTCCCCAGCGGGTGACGCGAATGACCTGGCCGGTGGCAATCGGCACCTCGGGGAGGGCGAGCCGCTCGTCCTGGATCGCGTCCTCGCGCGGGCGATACACCTGGACCTCGTCACCGACCTTCATGCCGTCCTTCGCCGCGAGGTCGAAGAGCACCTCGTAGTTGAGCGAGGGCAGCACGGCGTTGCGGTGAATCGCGCGAACCTTCGTGGTGCGCGAGTCGCGGTACGCCATGGGCCTCCCGATGGCGCCGGCGCCGAGGGTGTCGAGCACGGTGACGGGAGTTTCCGCGTTGAGCTGCCCATACAGCTCGAGCACCTCGACGATCGCGGCTTCCCCGTTGCGCGGCGCGCGCGTCACCTGGAGCAGCGCCGTCGGGATCACCACCTGACCGAAGTCCTCGATCGACTCGCCCAGCGTGTACGCGATGAAGCGCTCGCGCTCCGCAGCGACGCTCCCGACCGGCGGCTCCATGAGCAGCTTGTCGTACATCTGGAAGTTCGTCGTCGTGCGCTTCATGTCGATGCCGGGGATGTCCGCACCGAAGAGGATGCGACCGGGGCCGGCAGGACCCTTGTCCGGGCCGACGTACGCGGCGCGGATGACGTCACCGATCGCGACGTGCGCCTTCGGAGCCTCCGCGGTGAACTGCCCGGCGCGCGAGTCGATGCGCGGCGGCGCGAACACGGTCAACCCCGGGTTCCCGCGCGGCTGCTCGGCCACGACGGTCCCGCCGGGGAGGCGCAGCACCTCGCCTGGATAGATCCAGTGCGGATCCTCGATCTGGTCCGTGTTGATTCTATAGATGCTCGGCCACAGGTAGGCGTCGCCGAGGTAGGTCTTCGCGAGGTCCCAGAGTGTGTCGCCGGACTTCACCGTGTGCGCAGCGGGCGCGTCGTTGCGGACGTCCTGTGCCTGCGCAGCTGTCGTAGCGGCGAGGGTGATGATGGCGGCGGCAGGAACCGACCAGCCGAATCGGAAGATCTTCACGCGCGCGGGGGCTCTGGCGCCGAGTGCAGGCGCATGGGAGACAACGGGTTACCTCCGCCGACTTCGGCGGGGCTGCCACTATGACGATTCGATTACAGATGAGAAACGGGCTGCGGTGGCGGGCGGCGAAGGTCTCGCCGCCACGCCGCCGCGCCGTCCGTCAGAACGGGAGGTCGTCCTCCTCGTCGGATAGCGCCCCCGGAAAATCCTCGAAGTCCTCGCCGCCGGCAACTGACCCGGCACCGGCACCCGCGAGGACCCTCACCTTCGGCCGTGCTCCGTTCGTGCCCTCGGCATCTCCACGGGGGCTGCCGAGCATGAGGAGCTCGCGCACGTTGATCTCGGTGGAGTACTTCACCTGGTTTTCCTTGTCCGTCCACTGCTTGTACTCGATGCGCCCATCGACGTGGATGCGATCGCCCTTGTGGAGGTACTTCTCGGCGACGTCCGCCAGCTGGGCGTTCTTGGTGTTCCACACGACGCACCGGTGCCACTCCGTCTTCTCCTGCCTCACCCCGGCCGAGTCGTTCCAGGCACGGCTCGTGGCGAGCGAGAAGGTGGCGACACGGTTTCCCGTGCCGGTGGCGCGAACCTCCGGGTCCGCGCCAAGGTTGCCGATCAACGATACCCTGTTCAAGCTGCGGCTCATGTGCTCCTCCCATGGATTGGTCGAGAACTGCGACCACAGCCTAGGAAGGAACGGGTGAGGGAGCGTCACCGATTTCGCGCGTGCATGATTGATTTCGCGCCACTCCGGATACAGAAGGAGGCGAGACTGGATTACGTCTCGCCTCCTTTTTTATCCACATGCCATTCGGTCAGAACGGCAGGTCGTCGTCCTCATCCGCGAGCGCGCCGGGGAAGTCGTCGAAGTCCTCGCCGGCGGCGCCCTTTGCCTTCGCGGGCGCGGCAGGGCGCGGGCGCGCCATGCCGGATGACTCACTCTCGAAGTCCCCGCCGCTGCGGCCGCCCGACCCGCCGCCAAGCATGATGAGCTCGCGCACGTTGATCTCGGTCGAGTAGCGGGTCTGGTTTTCCTTGTCCTGCCACTGCCGGTACTCGACGCGTCCTTCGACGTAGAGCTTGTCGCCCTTCTTCACGTACTTCTCGACGATGTCGGCGAGCTGGGAGCTCTTGGTGTTCCAGACCACGCAGCGATGCCACTCCGTCTTCTCCTGCTTCGACCCCGCCGCGTCGTTCCACGAACGGCTTGTGGCCAGCGAAAAGGTCGCGACCCGGTTGCCGCCCGTGGTGGACCGCACTTCTGGATCGTTGCCAAGATTTCCGATCAGCGTGACCTTGTTCAAGCTCCGGCTCATGTCCTTTCTCCCGGGGTGGGACTCATCCGCCGCACCCACTCGCTAAAGATAAACACCAGTGACTTAACTGCCTGTTGTTGCACAACATCCGATACAGCACTTGACATCATACTTCACTTTAAGTCAGGGCGCGAGCTCCCGCCGCAGCAGCAGCGCGTCCTCCGTGGGATTGCGATAGTAGCCTCGTCGCCGCCCGACTGGTGCGAATGACCGGCTTTCGTACAGCGCCCGGGCCCCGGCGTTCGACTCCCGCACCTCCAGGTACACCTGCGCCGTCCCACGTGCGGCGGCCTCCTCGATAGCGTGGTCGAGTAGCAGACCGCCGACTCCCCGCCGGCGGGCGTCCTCCGCCACGGCGATGTTCGCGATCTCCGCCTCGTCGAACAGCATCAGGGCGATAACGTAACCCACCACGCAGCGGCCGCCACCCACCCCCTCCCTGACCTCCTCCGCCACCAGGAACCGCATGCGCTCGCCGCCGAGCGAGGAGCGGAAAGAGGCGCGGCTCCAGGGGTCGCCGAACGACTTTCGCTCGATACCCACGATGGCATCCAGATCCTCCTCGACGGCCTCGCGGAGCACCAGCGTGGTATCGCTGGTCATGACTGAAGCGGCCGGCCGTGCTCCGACTCCCACTTCACCTGCGCCTCGGCGAGGCGTCCGTAACCTGGCTCCCAGGCTGCCAGATCCGCGTGGTCAGTGGCGTCAATCACGTTTGTGATGCGGGCCGCGCTGGCCGCGTGCGGGAAGACCTGGGCGTCGCCATGGCGTCCCGGACCCACGACGAAAGCACCAGCTTCGGAGGCCATTGCATCGAGGGTCTCGGTCTTCACGAGGCGCACTGCGCCTTCCTCGGCGAGCTCGCCAGCGCCGCTCACGAAGAAGATCGCAGCGTACGACTCGCCACGCATGGCGTCTACCGCAGCCACGTATCGCCCGGCCTTCTGCGGCTGCACGGACGCGACGAGGAGCGCCAGTGAGGAAACCGGCACCAGGCTCGCGCCGGTGGCCAGCGCCATCCCCTTCGCGATGGATGCGGCAATGCGGAGGCTCGTGAAGCTCCCGGGCCCCGCCCCACAGACGACCCGGCCGACGCCCGCCGGCGCGATTCCCGCCTCGGAAAGCAACTCCGCCACGGCGGGCATGAGCGCCTCGTGCTCACGCCCACGCATGGCCACCGAGCGCTGCGCGAGCAGGACGCCGCCATTCAGCAGCGCGGCACTGCCATGGTAGGTGGACGCCTCGACGACGAGCGTGATCACTGGTGCCAACCCGCGTAGAGGAGCCGGCGCCCCGGGTCACTGGGCAGGTGCTGGAGGGAGAGCGTCACGTAGCCGGCCGGAACGCGCCCTTCCGCGCGCTCGGGCCACTCGATGAGCACCAACCCCTTCCCCGACACGATCTCGTCCCACGCGAGCGCCTCGAGCTGCGCGGGCGAGTCGAGCCGGTAGAGGTCGAGATGATGGACCTCGGAACGCGGCGCGTGATACTCGTGCACGAGCGCGAACGTGGGGCTCGTGACCTCCTCCGTCACGCCGTATCCGGCGCAGATCGCCTGCGCGAGCGTCGTCTTGCCGGCGCCGAGGTCGCCGGTGATCGTGACCACCAGCGGCGGATGCGCCGAGCGTCCGAAGCGGCGTCCCCAGTCGCGCAGCTCGTCCTCGGTCATGGCGAGGCCGCCGTGCTCCGCGAGCGGCGGGATCAGCGGCGGATGCGGATGTCCACCCGGGTATTCCGGCGTCGTCACCGTGCGGCCTTCGCGTCCGCGGCCACCTTGCCCCGCATGGACGCCGCCGGCATGCGGGCCTTCACCTCGAACAGCTGGTCACGCAGGCGTGCCGCGGCCTCGAAGTCGAGCGCCGTGGCGGCCTCCTTCATCTGCTGCTCGAGCATGGCCACGAGCGTCTCCGGATCCACCATCTCGTAGCTCGCGGCCTCCTTCTCCGCCACGCGCTTCCCGCGCTTCGGACGCTCTTCCTCACGCTCGATGCGCGCGTCCGCGACGCGCGTGCTGAAGCGCACCTGGTCAACGCTCTTCGCCACTGACGTGGGGATGATCCCGTGCTCCTCGTTGTACGCGGTCTGGATCACGCGCCGGCGAAGCGTCTCGTCCATGCATCGCTGCATGGAGCCGGTGATCCGGTCTGCGTAGAAGATCGCCCTGCCGTTCACGTGGCGTGCAGCGCGACCGACGGTCTGGATGAGCGACCGGTCCGAGCGCAGGAAGCCCTCCTGGTCCGCATCGAGGATGGCCACGAGCGACACTTCCGGCATGTCGAGCCCCTCGCGGAGGAGGTTGATGCCGACGAGCACGTCGAACTCGCCGAGGCGGAGCCCGCGCACGATCTCCATGCGCTCGATGGCGTCGATGTCCGAGTGCATGTAGCGCACGCGCACGCCCACCTGCTGGAGGTAGTCCGTGAGGTCCTCCGACATCCGCTTGGTGAGCGTCGTGACGAGCACGCGCTCACCGATCTTCACGCGCTTGTTGATCTCGCCGAGCAGGTCGTCCACCTGCCCGCGGACGGGGCGCACCTCGATCTCGGGATCGATGAGGCCCGTAGGACGGATGATCTGCTCGACGACAACGCCCTCCGCGAGGCGGAGCTCGAGCTCCCCTGGCGTGGCCGACACGAATACCGCGCGCGGCGTGAGCGACAGGAACTCGTCGAACATGAGCGGCCGGTTGTCGAGCGCGCTCGGGAGACGAAAGCCGTAGTCCACCAGCGTGAGCTTGCGCGCGCGGTCGCCGTTGAACATCCCGCCGATCTGCGGCAGCGTGACGTGCGACTCGTCCACGACGACGAGAAAGTCCTCGGGGAAGTAGTCGAACAGGCACGCGGGCCGCTCGCCCGCCGCGCGCCCGGACAGGTGGCGCGAGTAGTTCTCGATGCCCGCGCACGTCCCGATCTCGAGCATCATCTCGATGTCGAAGTTGGTGCGGCTCTCGAGGCGCTGCGCCTCGAGCAGGCGGCCGTTGGTGCGCATCTCCGTGAGCCGCTCGGTGAGCTCCTCGCGAATGACCTTCACCGCGCGCTCGAGCGTGGGCCGCTGCGTCACGAAGTGCTTCGCCGGGTACACGGCGGTGCGATCGAGCGTGGTGATCGTCTCGCCCGTGAGCACGTTGATCTTCGAGATGCGCTCGACCTCGTCGCCCCACAGCTCGACGCGCACGCCCTGCTCCTCGTACGCCGGGAAGATCTCGACCGTATCCCCGCGCACGCGGAACGTGCCGCGCTCGAAGGCGACGTCGTTCCTGTTGTACTGGATCTTCACCAGCGAGCGCAGGATGTCGTCGCGATTGACCTTCTGCCCCTGCGTGAGCGTGACCATCTGCTCCCGGTAGGAGACAGGATCACCCAATCCATAGATCGCCGAGACGGTGGCAACGATGATCACGTCGTTGCGCTCCATGAGCGACGACGTGGCGCGCAACCGGAGGCGATCGATGTCCTCGTTGATCGACGCGTCCTTCTCGATGTACGTGTCCGAGCTGGGGACGTAGGCTTCCGGCTGGTAGTAGTCGTAGTACGAGATGAAGTACTCGACCGCGTTCTGCGGGAAGAACCCCTTGATCTCGCCGTAGAGCTGCGCGGCGAGTGTCTTGTTGTGCGAGAGGACCAGCGTCGGCTTGCCGTATTCCGCGATGACGTTGGCCATCGTCATGGTCTTCCCGGAGCCGGTGACGCCGAGGAGCGTCTGGAAGCGATCGTCGCGCGCGAGCCCCTTGAGCAGCTCGGCGATGGCCTTCGGCTGGTCGCCGGCCGGCTGGAAGGGGGCCTGAAGGTTGAATTCGGCGCGGGGCATTGGCAGGAATATAGTGGCTTCGGGCTTCGTTCGGGAGTCCGACAGCCGGCCAGTCTGGACAGCCGGACAGTCGCGGCGGCGCTTTCAGGTGAGGACTGTCAGACTGTCGGACTGTCCGACTGTCATGCTCCTACGCCTCAGGCGTGATCCGCTCCCGCCGCGCCACCTCGGTGATCCCTTTCACCTTCCGCGCCGCCTTGATGATCTTCTGGAGGTGAGCGAGGTTCTCGACCTCGACGAGCACGGCCCCCGTCGCCTTGCCATCCGTGGACCGAAGTTCCATCCCGCGGATGTTCGTGCCGGAGTCGGTCACCGCGGCGGCGACGTCCGCGTACAGCCCGCGGCGATCGTTGCCCTCGAGCGCGAGGCGCACGACGAAGCGCTCGCCCTCCGCCTCCTGCCAGTCGATCTCGAGGCGACGCTCGGGCTCGTGCGCCAGGAAGAGGAGGTTGGGACAGTCCGCGCGGTGGATGCTCACGCCGCGCCCGCGCGTCACGTAGCCCGTCACCGGGTCGCCGGGCACCGGCTGGCAGCACTGGGCGTACCGGACCATGAGCCCGTCCACGCCCTGGATCTTCACCCCCTTCGAACCGCGCACGCGGTCGACGAGCCGCTCCACGAACGTGGGCTTCGGCTGCTCGGTCTCCTCGTATTCGGGGTGGAGGTGCTTGATCGCGAGGCCGACGCTCACGTCGCCCTGGCCGATGGAGGCGTAGAGCTGCGTCGCGTCCGCGAGTGACAACTCCGTGGCCGCCTTGTTCAGCGTGGCGTCATCGGGCTTCGCCAGGCGCCGGCGCTTGAGCTCACGCTCCAGGATGTCTTGGCCGAGCTTCACCGACGACGTCTGCTCCTCGTGCCGGAGCCACTGGCGGATCTTGTGGCGCGCGCGGCCGGTGCGCACGTGCGCGAGCCAGTCGCGGCTCGGCCGCGCCGTGGGCGACGTGATGATCTCGACCGTCTCCGAGTTGCGCAGCGGCCGCGACAGCGGCGCGATGCGCCCGTTCACCTTGGCGCCCGCGCAGCGGAGACCGACTTCCGAGTGCACGGCGAAGGCGAAGTCGATCGGCGTCGCGCCCTTCGGGAGCTGGTGCACGTCGCCCTTCGGCGAGAACACGAAGATCTCGTCGGCGTAGAGATCGAGCTTCAGGAACTCGAGGAACTCGTCGGGCGTCTTGGCATCGAGCTGCAGCTCGAGAATCTGCCGGAACCAGGTGAGGTGGCGATCGAGCTCGTCGGAGCTCTTCGCGTCCTCCTTGTAGAGCCAGTGCGCCGCGATGCCGAAGTCCGCGGTGCGATGCATCTCCTTCGTGCGGATCTGGATCTCGTACAGCTGGCGGCCCGGCCCGAACACCGTGGTGTGCAGCGACTGGTAGCCGTTCGACTTCGGCTGCGCGATGTAATCCTTGATGCGCTCCTGCACCGGCGTGTAGCCGTCGTGGATGACACCGAGGGCGTGGTAACAGTCGGGCACCGAGTTGACGAGCACGCGGATCGCGAGGAGGTCGAAGATCTCCTCGTACGGCTTGTCGCGCTGCTTCATCTTCTTGTAGATGGACCACAGGTGCTTCGGGCGCCCGGTGACCTCCACGTTCTTGATGCCGGCGCGCGTGAGCTCGCGCTCCAGCGGCTCCTTCAGCTTGGCGATGAGGTCCTCGCGTTCGCCGCGCTTCTGCGCCACCTGCTTCGCGAGCGCCTTGTAGTCGTCCGGCTCGAGGAACTTGAAGGCGAGGTCCTCGAGCTCCCAGCGCATCTTCGCCATGCCGAAGCGATGCGCCAGCGGTGCATACAGGTCGCGCGTCTCCTGCGCGATGCGCTTCCGCTTTTCCTCGGGGAGGAAGTCGAGCGTGCGCATGTTGTGCAGGCGATCCGCGAGCTTCACGATGATGACGCGCGCGTCCTTCGCGATGGAGAGCAGCAGCTTGCGGTAGCTCTCGACCTGGCGGTCCTGGTTCGAGCCGCTGTTCGGCAGCTTGGCGATCTTCGTCAGCCCATCGACGATCGCGGCAATCTCCTTCCCGAACTCGCGCTCGACGTCGGCCACCGTGATCTTCGTGTCCTCGACCACGTCGTGGATGAGGCCACTCACCACCGTCGTCGTGTCCAGCTGCAGGTCCGCGAGGATCTTCGCGACCTCCACCGCATGCGTGACGTACGGCTCCCCCGAATTGCGCTTCTGCCCGTGATGGGCCTCGGCGCTGAACTGGTAGGCGCGCACGAGCAGGTCCTCGTCGAGGCGCTGGTTCGCGCTTTCGTCGAGGGTCCAGTTGGGAATGAGCTCGCGCAGCGTCCCGCCGGTTGCAGTCACGTGGAGTGGGTGATGGTGGATCTAGAGCAGTCCCGCTTCGGCAAAGCTGGTGTACCGGCCGCGCCCGATGATGATGTGATCGTGCACGGGAATGTCGAGCAGTTTTCCTGCCGCGACGAGCTGCTCGGTGACGAGCCGGTCGTCGGCACTCGGCGTGGGATCGCCGCTCGGGTGATTATGGACGAGGATGACCGCCGCGGCGCGCTCGGCGATCGCCTCGCGAAAGACCTCGCGCGGATGCACGAGGGAGGAGGTGAGTATCCCGCGCGTGACGGTGATGTCGCGCTCGAGCCGGTGCTGTGCGTCCAGCACCGCGACGTGAAACTCCTCGACCGGCAGGTCCTCCAGCCGGGGAGCGAACAATCGTGCGACATCGCGCGGCGACCGGACGGGAGCGCCATCGTCGCGAACCTCCGCCGCGAGTCTCCGGCCCAGCTCCAGCGCCGCGTGGATGGTTACTGCTCGCGCCATTCCTACCCCGTTCGTCGCGGTCAGGGAGGCCACGGGCTGCATGGCCATCCGGCGGAGCGAGCCGCCAGCACTTGCGAGCAGCGACTGTCCCAGCTGGAGCGACGAATTGCTCGCGGTGCCGGCGCCGAGCAGCACCGCGAGCAATTCCGCGGAGCTCAGGGCGCATGCGCCGAGCGCGACCAGCCGCTCTCTCGGCCGTTCCGAACGAGGTAACTCTCTGATAGATAACGCGGTAGGTAGCGGCTGGCTAGACAGCGACGTGGTCATGTTGGCGTCCTCGCTCGGGTGACGGCGGGCGCAGTGCGCGCGGCCAGCGCCATCAGTAGCGAGTGTGGGCCTCAGGCCCGTCATCATTTCCACGCCACCCCAATCGGTCCGCTCCTTGCCAGTGACGTGTGCGCCTGCCCGTTCACGCGCGCCCCCGAGCGAACACGATGCACCGCCCCCATGTCACCGTTGCACTCCTGCTCGCTTTCGCGGCAGGCTGTGGCGCACGGGTCACCGAACCCCTGCCTGAGATCGGGGCGACGGAGTTCGCCCCCCTGCCGCAGTACGCCCTGTGGTGGCAAATGGCGGAGTCGTGCTCCGGACTCACGCGCAACATGGCTGAGATTCGGTGGCTGACGGATCCCAGCTCCGCCCGGCGCACTGTGGAGGGCAGCGCCGACACCGTCGTTGGCGAGTGGTACTCCGGCACGAGCAGCATCGTCCTGACGCGCGAATACCTGAACGATCCGGGCGTCGTACGGCACGAGATGCTGCATGCGCTCCTCCGCAACGCAGGGCATCCCGCGGCCACGTTCCGCGATGCGTGCGGCGGCTACGTGGTGTGCGGCGGATCGTGTGCGGGCGCGGTCGGTGCAACGCCCGCCTCGACGGTCACGGCGCGCAAGGTCGAGGTCGATTCGCTCGCCGTCACGCAGTCGATCCGGAGCGGTTTGGGCTGGTTCGCGCTGGTGGTCGAGGCCCGCAATGCGCGAAGCTATCCGGTGTGGGTGCGATTGCAGCCCTTCCCCGGACGCACCGATGTCGCGGCGACCTTCGGGTACGCGAGTGGCCAGAACTCGCACCAGAACGAGATCACCGGCGACTCCATGTCCTTCGCGCCGGGCGAGACGAAGCGATTCGTCTTCGACCTCATGGCAGATCAGTACGTCGTGGACAACGGATCGCGCAAGATTCGCGGATTCTTCAATGCCGTGAAGCTTCCGGAGCTGATCGTACCGTAGCAAAGCGCGGGTCAGGGCCATGGCCCTGACCCCCTTCGGTGCTATGCGTTCACGCCGTGGCACTTCTTGAACTTCTTCCCTGAGCCGCAGGGGCACGGGTCATTGCGACCCACGCTCGTCCAGTCCACCGGCGCGGCTGGGCCGGTGTTGAGATCGGCCATGCTGCGCGCGCGTCCTGCCCCGACGATCACCGGATCGCGCTTCATCACCGCTGGCTTCTCGCTCGGGCTCTCGGCGGGACCCACGTCCTCCACCACGTCGCTCCCCGTCGCCACCGGTTCAGGGATGACGTCCTCGAGGACGCCCATCGCGTTGTAGCGGCGAAGCGGCGCAGCGGGCGGCGGCGGCGCAAACGCCTCCGATCCGTTCTGCCCGCCGTCGGGCGGCCCCTCCTCGATCACGAGCTGCACCTTGAGGAAGCGATCCGTGAAGGTCTCCGCGATGTCGTTCATGAGGTCCACGAACATCGTGTAGGCCTCCTGCTTGTACTCGATGAGCGGATCCTTCTGTCCCCACGACCGGTAGTGGATCGAGTTGCGCAGCTGGTCGAGGTCGTAGAGGTGATCCTTCCACTTCTCGTCCAGCACGTTGAGCATGACGTAGCGCAGCAGGCGGTCGGCGTAACCGCCCTCCTGGTCGCGCACCATGTCGAGCGCCTCGAGCTTGCCGGCGAATGCCGAGCGTCCCGCCTCGGTGGCGAAGCGCTGCGCGTCTTCGAGCACCGTCGGGCGAAGCGACTCCTCGTCCAGCTCCTTCACCTGGAGGAGGTAGTGCATGAGGAGCTCCTGGCGGAGCAGGTCGAAGTCCCAGTCCTGGTATTCCTCGAACTCCGCGAGCACCGTCTCGACGCGGCGCGCGACGGCCTTCTCGATCATCTTCAGCGCTTCGCCCTTGAGCTCCTCGCCGCCCTCGAGCGCGAACGCGCGCAGCGAGTAGATGACCTCACGCTGCTGGTTCATCACGTCGTCGTATTCCAGCAGCTTCTTGCGGCTCTGGAAGTTCTGGAGCTCGACGCGCTTCTGCGCCTGCTCGATGGAGCGCGTGATGAGCGGATGCGTGAGCACCTCTCCCTCCTGCGCGCCCATGCGATCCATCAGCTTCGCGATGCGCTCGGAGCCGAAGAGGCGCATGAGGTCATCCTCGAGCGACAGGAAGAACTGGCTCGCGCCAGGGTCGCCCTGTCGTCCCGCGCGGCCGCGCAGCTGGCGGTCGATGCGGCGCGACTCGTGACGCTCGGAGCCCACGATGTGGAGTCCGCCCATTTCCATCACGTCGACTTCCTTGCCGTCCGGATCCTTCACCTTCGACGGTTTCGCGTCGTTCACGCCCGCGCCGAGCTTGATGTCCGTTCCGCGGCCGGCCATGTTCGTCGCGATCGTGATGGCGCCGGGCTGGCCGGCATTCGCCACGATCTCGGCCTCGCGCTGGTGGTACTTCGCGTTGAGGACGTTGTGCACCATGCCCGCACGCTGCATCATCTTGGACAGCGTCTCGGACGCGTCCACGCTCGTGGTGCCGATCAGCACCGGGTAGCCGAGGTCGTGCAGGCGTCGCGTCTCTTCCACGATGGCGTTGTACTTCTCGCGGCGCGTCTTGTAGACGAGATCATGCCGGTCGTCGCGGATGATGTCGCGATTCGTCGGGATGACCGCGACCTCGAGCTTGTAGATCTCGTAGAACTCGGTCTCTTCCGTCTCGGCCGTGCCGGTCATGCCGGCCAGCTTCTCGTACATGCGGAAGAAGTTCTGGATCGTGATGGTGGCCATCGTCTGCGTCTCGCCCTTCACGCGGACACCTTCCTTGGCCTCCACCGCCTGGTGCAGTCCCTCGCTCCAGCGACGTCCCGGCATGGTGCGGCCCGTGTACTCATCGACGATGAGCACCTCGCCGTCCTGCACGACGTAGTTGACGTCCTTCTCGTAGAGCGCGTGCGCCTTGAGCAGCTGGTGCACGATGTTCAGCCGCTCGCTCTTCGCCGCATAGTCGATCTCGAGCTGGCGACGCTCGGCGATCTTCTGCTCGCCGGTGAGCGACGCATCGTGATCGATGCGATGCACGTCCTGGCTCAGGTCGGGCAGGATGTACGCCTCGTGATCGGTAGGCGCCATGAAGTCCACGCCGCGATCGGTGAGGTGCACCGAGTGCCCGCGCTCGTCGAGCACGAACAGCAGGTCTTCCTCGATGTCGCGGAACACCTGCTTCGCGGGCGGGAGCTTGCGATCGGCGAGGTGCTCGAGCTCCGTCTTCTGCACGAGCTGCTTGTTGCCGACTTCCTGCATCAGCTTGAGCAGGCGGCGGTTCTTCGGGTGGCCGAGCTGCGCCTGGTACAGCTTGACCGCGGCGTCCTGCGTCTTCCCTGCCTCGAGCTCGCGCTCCGCGTCGGCGACGAGGACGTTGACCATCTCCACCTGCTTGCGCACGAGGCGGGAGATGCCCGCGTTGTGCTCGAAGTACTGCACGTCACCCTCGTTGCCCACCGGGCCCGAGATGATCAGCGGCGTGCGCGCCTCGTCGATGAGCACGGAGTCCACCTCGTCGACCATCGCGAACACGTGCACACGCTGCACGCGCTGGTCGAGCGACGTCACCATGTTGTCGCGCAGGTAGTCGAAGCCGAACTCGTTGTTCGTCCCGTACGTGATGTCCGCCTGGTACGCCTCGCGGCGCTCGAGCGTGCCCGCCTCGGTGTCGTCGAGGCAGCCGACCGTGAGGCCGAGCCAGCGGTACAGGTGCCCCATCCACTGCGAGTCGCGGCGGGCGAGGTACGAGTTCACCGTGACCAGGTGCGCGCCGCGTCCGGGAAGCGCGTTGAGGTAGAGCGGCAGCGTGGCGACGAGCGTCTTGCCTTCGCCCGTGGCCATTTCGGCGATCTTCCCGAGGTGGAGCTGGATTCCGCCCATGAGCTGGACGTCGTACGGCACCATGTTCCACTCGAGATCGCGGCCGGTGACGCTCACCGTGCTGCCGACGAGGCGGCGGCATGCCTCGCGCACCGTGGCGAATGCCTCGGGCAGGATCTCGTCCAGCGTCTCGGCGATGGTGGTGCGAAGCCTGGCCTCGGCGCCGCCGGAGCCATCGACGCCGCTGAGCTCCGTGTCCAGCTTGTCGCGCTCCACCGCGTCGGCGGCGCCGCGCTTGAGCTCCTTCAGCTCGGCGATCCGTGCCTCGATCGCGTCCGTGCGCTCGTGCAGAAGGGCGCGGAATTTTGCCGTCTGTCCGCGGACGTCATCGTCGCTGGCGCTCGCGAGCCGCGCCTCGTGCTCGTGAATCGCGTCGAGAATGGGTTGGATGCGCTTCCGGTCCCGCTCGTGGCGGGTGCCCATGAAGGCCGTCAGTACGCGCTTGAACATGCAGTCCTCTTATCGATACAGCCGATGCTCCGCGATGTAGTCTGCGACGGCACCAGGCGTGAAACCGCGAATGGTCCGCCCGTCGGCCGCCCGGGCGCGCAGCTCGGTGGACGAGATGTCCACGCGCCGCGTCTGCAGCACCTGCACCGTCGCATCATCCGGGATGGGCGGCGCATCGCCCCCCCGATGGAGGACGGCGATGCTCGCCAGCGCCCGAATCCGTTCCGGCTCCCGCCACTGCTCGAAGAGGGCGAATGCGTCCGCGCCCAGGAGGAGCACAAGCTCCGCATCAGGGTGCGCCGCCGCCATCTGCCTCACGGTGTCAACCGTGAAAGATAACCCGGGACGATCGATTTCCGCCGGATCCGCGGCAAAGCCGGGGATCCCCGCCACGAGCCGCTCCGTCATGGCAAGCCGGTGTGCGGCACTCGCCGCGGCACGGCCAACCTTGAAGGGCTGCTCCCCCGCCGGCACGAACCGGACGGTATCGAGGTTCAACGCCTCGGCGGCGTCGATGATCGGGAGCAGGTGCCCGAGATGCGGCGGATCGAAACTCCCCCCGAAGATCCCGAGGCGCACGGCCTCAGGAAGCGGGGGGCGTCGCCGGAGTCGTCGCGGGCGGCCCTGTGGAGGACGGCGGGGTGTTCGCGGCCGCCGAGGGGACGGCGGCGGGCGAGGCCGGCTCGGCGACGCCCTGGCAGGTCGTCCTGACCTCGGCGTCGTCCGGGTAGCTCTTGCGCAGGAGGGCGCAGGCGTCGCTGGCGTCGTCCTTGTACCGGATCGCCTTGTACGCATCCACGAGCCGCAGCTGCGCCGCGCGCGCGGTTGGCGACGTGGGGTACTTGGTGAGGATGTCCTTGAAGTAGATGATCCCGGAGTCGTACGCCTTGCGGCGCAGGTAGTACATCCCGGAGATGTATCCCTTCTGGGCGAACTTGTCCTCGAGATCCGTGAGCTCCTTGCGCGCCTCTGGAACGAGCGGCGAGGTGGGATAGAGGCTCAGCAGCGTGTTGTACGTCGCGACGGACGTCTCGCCGTACGTCGGGTCGAGGGCGGGCTTCCGCCACATCTTCGCGTACGCTCGAGCGGCCGCGAGGGCGGCATCGTCGGACAGCGTGTCGTCGGGGAAGCTCTCGACCAGGCGCGAGAAGCTCGTCGCTGCGAGCACATGCTCGTCGTTGTGCTCGTGTGCCTGCGCGAGGAACCAGTAGGCGCGCGGGAGCAGCGTGTCGCGCGCCGGAAGGTCCGTCGTCAGCTTCTCGAACGCCGCCACGGCATTGTCCCACCGTCCGGCCGCGAACTCGCGCGTAGCCGCCTGGTAGAGCTTGTCGTTGGTGGGGTACTGCGAAATCTGAAAGTCGGGGTGGCAGGCCACGACTGCCCACAGCAGTGCGAGGACCAGCGCCCGGCGCGTTAGAAGCATATCTGGAAACTGTACCCGCAAGAGATCAAACGGTTCGGGGAGAGCCGGGGAAAGATACACCGGAGGCATGGGCACTGTCGCGCTGCCCCGTCATAGACACCCGGGAGGGGTGTCTGGTTTCCGCCGTTCCGGAAGCAGCCCCGGACGCACTCACGCGCCCAGCCCCCGACCGATGGAGTCATACGTAAAGCCGAGCGAGCGCATCTTCCGCGCGTCGTACAGGTTCCTGCCGTCCACAACCACCGGAGTCCGCAGCGCGGCCAGGATGCGCTTGAAGTCCGGATGCCGGTACTCGTTCCAGTCCGTCACGACGATGAGCGCGTCGGCGCCCTCGATGGCCTCGTAGCCCGATGCGGCATACTCCACGGACCTCCCGATGCGCCGTTCCGTCTCATGCATGGCCACGGGGTCGTGCGCGACCACGGTGGCGCCCGCATTCAGCAACTCCTCGATGAGCACGAGGGAGGGCGCCTCACGCATGTCGTCGGTGTTCGGCTTGAACGCGAGGCCCCAGATCGCGATGCGCTTGCCTTCCACGGAACCCAGCGCGCGCGTCACTTTCGCGAAGAGCCGATGCTTCTGGGCGTCATTCGCCTGCTCGACGGCGTCCAGGACCCGCAGCGGAACATCATGCGAGCGGGCGGTGCGCACCAGCGCCTTCACGTCCTTGGGGAAGCACGAACCGCCATAGCCGGGCCCAGGGAACAGGAACGCGGGGCCGATCCGCCCGTCCGAACCGATGCCCTTGCGTACCTGGTCCACGTCCGCGCCCACGATCTCACACAGGTTGGCGATCTCGTTCATGAACGAGATGCGTGTCGCCAGCATCGCGTTGGCCGCGTACTTGGTCATCTCCGCCGACGGCAGGTCCATGAAGAGGATCGGCTTGCCGGTTCGGACGAACGGCGCGTACAGCTCCGCCATCACGCTGCGCGCATGATCCGACTCGACGCCGATGACCACGCGGTCGGGCTTCATGAAGTCGTCGATCGCCGCGCCTTCCTTCAGGAACTCCGGGTTGGAGCACATGTGGAACGGCAACTGCGCATGCCGGCTCACGGCCTCGGCCACCTTCGCCGCGGTGCCCACCGGCACCGTGGACTTGGTGACGACGACGACCTCACGGGTCATGTGCTGCCCGATCTGCTCTGCGACCGACAACACATGCCGCAGGTCGGCAGAGCCATCCTCGTCGGGAGGCGTGCCCACGGCGATGAATACGACGTCCGCGCTCGCGAGTGCCGACGGGATGTCCGTCGTGAAATTGAGGCGGTCCTGGCCCTGGTTCCGCTCGACGTAGTCATCGAGCCCGGGCTCATAGATCGGGAGGACGTTCTTTTTCAGCCCTTCGATCTTGCCGGCGTCCACGTCGGCGCACGTCACCGAGTTGCCAGTCTCGGCGAGACATGCACCCACGACGAGACCGACGTAACCGGAACCGACGACAGTGATGTTCACATTACTTCCCGAAGAAGGATGTAACGCCCGTGACGACATCGTCGAGCTGCTGGCGCGTGAGCTCGGGGAAGATGGGGATCGACAGCACTTCCTTCGCCGCGCGCTCGCTTTCGGGGCACTGGCCTTCCTTGTAGCCGAGGTAGGCGAAGCAGGGCTGGAGGTGCAGCGGCAGCGGGTAGTAGATGGAGTTGCCGATGCCGCGAGCCTTGAGGTGCGCCTGGAGCGCGTCGCGCTTTCCACCGGCGACGCGAATCGTGTACTGGTTGAAGATCGACTCGTTCTCGGGCGCGACGTACGGCGTGGTCAGGGCGCCATCGGCCGCGAGCCCGGCGAAGGCCGCGTCGTAGAACGCGGCGTTCGCGCGGCGCTTCGCGCTCCACGCCGCGAGGTGCGGCAGCTTTGCGGACAGCACGGCCGCCTGGAGCGAGTCCAGGCGGCTGTTGTAGCCGACCTCGTCGTGGAAATACTGCTTCGCGCCGCCATGCACGCGCAGCCGCTTGAGGCGTTCGGCAATCGCGTCGTCCTGCGTGACCATCATGCCGCCGTCCCCGTACCCGCCAAGGTTCTTCGAGGGGAAGAAGCTGAAGGTGCCGATGGTGGGCACTTCGCCCGCCATGCGCCACTCGCCGTCGATGGCGCGCTTGGCTCCGATCGACTGCGCCGCGTCTTCGATGACCGGGAGGCCGGGAACGGCGAGCGCCACCGCCTCGATGGGCGCCATCTGGCCGAACAGGTCGACCGGAATGACCGCCCTGGACCGTGACGTCCGCGCCGCGGCCACCGCGTCGGGGCGGATGTTGTACGTCTTCGGTTCGATATCCACGAACACGGGCGTCGCGCCGACGTTGTGGATCGTCCCCGCCGTGGCGAAGAACGTGAACGGCGTCGTGATGACTTCGTCGCCGCGGCCAACGTCCAGCGCACGCATGGCGAGGAGGATGGCGTCGGTGCCGTTCGCACAGCCGATGGCGTGCTTCGTATGCGACAGGGCGGCGACTTCCGCCTCGAGTTGCGTGACGGCGTCGCCGAGGATGAACGTCTGCGCGTCGACGACCTTCATCATCGAGGCGACGACGTCGTCCCGGATGGTCGCGTGCTGCGCCTTGAGGTCGAGCAGGGGTACGGACATGGCCCTAATTATAGTCTGGTGCGGAGGGGAATCGGCACTTCGCGGCCCGTCTTGGCGGACTCGTAGATGCCCAGGATGAGCTCGAGCGACTTGCGTCCCGCGCGCCCGTCCGTGTCCGGCTTCGCCTCGCCACGCAGCACGGGCAGCAGGTTGCGGTAGTAGCCCTCGTGACCGAAGCCATACACGGTGGGGGGATTCGTGTTCGCGGCCTCGACGAGCTTGTCGTCGTCGTCGTAGGTCTCGAAGGCCCAGTGTTCCACGCGGTTCACGGCCGTTCCGCCGATCTTCACCGAGCCCTTCTCGCCAAGGATCGTGATGGATCCCTCGAGATTGCGCGGATACGTGAGCACGTTCACCTCGATGACGCCCAGCGCGCCCGAGCGGAACTTCAGCACGGCGACGCCGGAGTCCTCCGCCTCGATCCGCCTCGCCTGCGTGGCGGTCTTCGCCATGATGCTCTCGACGGGACCGAGCAGCCACTGCATCAGGTCGACGTAGTGGCTCGCCTGGTTCATGATCGCACCGCCGTCGAATTCCCAGGTGCCGCGCCACGACTCGGCGTCGTAGTACTCCTGCGGCCGCGTCCACCGCACGGTGACGTTCGCCATGTAGATGCGCCCGAAGCGATCCTTGTCCACCGCCCGCTTCAGCAGCTGAATGGGCGGGTTGAGGCGGTTCTGCTTCACGACGAAGAGGTGCACGCCGGCCGCGTCGCACGCCTGCACGAGCTCGTCCGCCGAGGCAAGCGAGATCGCCATCGGCTTCTCCGTGAGGACGTGCCGGCCGGCACGCGCCGCGATGATGCCGTGCTGCGGGTGCAACCCCGACGGCGTGCAGATGGTGACGAGATGGCTCGGCACCGCCGCAAACATCTCCTCCATCGAGCCGAAGGACGGCACGCCGTACGTGGCACCGATCTCCTGCGCACGTGAGAGAATCGTGTCACAGACGGCGACGAGCTCCAGCTCCTTCACCTTCGCGATGGCGTCGAGGTGATTCCGGCTGATGCGTCCACAGCCCACGAGCGCGACGCGCACGGGGCCGGTGATGGGCGCTGGGGATGCACTCATGCGCGCGGCTCCAGGTTCGGGCCAGTCAGTTGACGGATCGCTCCGTCGTGCGATTCGAACGTGGAGCCGCAGGCGGCGCACGTGCCGTTCCCGCTATCGGGCAGGCGTTCCCCGCACTGGCACATCCAGCCGATGCGGCGCGCGGGAACGCCAACCATCAGGGCGTAGGCAGGGACGTCCTTCGCCACCACCGCCCCTGCCCCGACGAACGCATATTCGCCGAGCGTCGCGCCGCAGACGATCGTGGCGTTCGCGCCGATGGAGGCGCCGCGCTTCACGAGCGTGCGGCGATACTCGTTCTTGCGCGAGACGTGACTGCGCGGGTTCATCACGTTGGTGAACACCATGGACGGACCGCAGAACACGTCGTCCTCGAGCTCCACACCCTCGTAGATCGACACGTTGTTCTGGACCTTCACGTTCGTGCCGATGCGCGTACCGTTCATCACGACCACGTTCTGGCCGAGCGACGTACGCTCGCCGATCACGGCGCCACCGAGCACGTGGCAGAAATGCCAGACCTTCGTACCGGCGCCGATGACGGCGCCGTCGTCCACATAGGCCGACTCGTGCACGAACGCGTCGGGGTGCACGCTCATGCGTCGGCCGCCGCGGCGTCGAGGATGTCCTGCTGCCACTCCTGCAGCGACTTCACCGACGGCTTTCGCGAACGCAGCGCGAGGATCGCATCGGAGGCCGCGCTCGCGGCCGACAGCGTGGTGGTGTACGCCACACGATTGCGGATGGCGGCCTGCCGCATGGTGTAGTCGTCCGTCGCCGCATGCTTGCCGAGCGGCGTGTTCACGAGGAGCTGCACGTCGCCATTGAGGATCATGTCGAGGCAGTTCGGCCGGCCCTCGTGCACCTTGAACACGCTCCGCACCGGAATGCCGCGCGCGCGCAGGTACTTCGCCGTGCCGCTCGTGGCGACGAGCGAGAAGCCCATCTCCTGGAAGCGGCGCGCGATCGGCGTGACATTCGCCTTGTCGTTGTCGTTCACCGTGATGAGGATCGTGCCCTCGAGCGGCAGGCCGTTCGACGCGGCGAGCTGCGCCTTGGCGAACGCGCTGCCGAACGAATCCGCGATGCCCATCACCTCACCGGTGGAGCGCATCTCGGGACCGAGCACCGGATCCGTACCGGCGAACTTGTTGAACGGGAACACCGCCTCCTTCACCGACACGAACGGCGGCGTGATCTCCTCGGTGAAGCCGATGTCGGCGAGCGTCTCGCCGCACATCACCCGCGCCGCGTACGACGCGAGGGGAACGCCGATCGCCTTCGAGACGAACGGAATCGTGCGGCTCGCGCGCGGATTGACCTCGAGCACGTACACCACGCCCTCCCTCACCGCGAACTGCACGTTCAGCAGGCCGACCACGTTGAATGCCTTCGCCATCGCGACGGTCTGCTCCCGCATCGTCTGCAGGTCCTTCTCCCCGATGAGGTACGGCGGAAGCACGCATGCGGAGTCGCCGGAGTGAATTCCCGCGTCCTCGATGTGCTGCATCACGCCACCGATCACGACCTGCGTGCCGTCCGAGAGGGCGTCGACGTCCACTTCGTACGCATCCTCGAGGAAGCTGTCGATGAGCACCGGGCG
>JBDSTA010000318.1:0-2080 GCA_039928475.1 Gemmatimonadaceae bacterium
GCGTCGCCGATGAACTTGTCCAGCGTGCCGCCGTGACGGAACACGCAGTCCACCATCTCGGTGAAGTACTCCGTGAGCAGCTGCGCCATCGCGTCCGGGTTCATCGTCTCGGACAGCGCGGTGAAGCCGCGGATGTCGCTGAACAGCACGGCGACGGGCCGCTTGTCGCCGCCGAGGCGCAGCGCCTCCGGCGAGCCGGCGATTCGCGCCGCGAGCTGCGGCGCGAAGTAACGCTCGAAGTTCGACCGCACGAGGCTCTCGCGGCGGATGCGCTCGGCGAACTGCGAGTTCTCGATGGCGACGGCCGCGATGCCGGCGAACGCGACGAGGAACTCGAGGTCCTCGTCGCTGAAGCGATGCGTGATGCTCGGGTTGTCCACGTACAGCACGCCG
Source organism: Gemmatimonadaceae bacterium (assembly GCA_039928475.1). Lineage (GTDB taxonomy): Bacteria > Gemmatimonadota > Gemmatimonadetes > Gemmatimonadales > Gemmatimonadaceae > AG11. The sequence goes on from JBDSTA010000318.1 coordinate 394, forward strand.
AGCACGCGATCCTCGCTGCCGATGAGCGGGGCGCAGATGGCCGAGCGGATCTGTTGCATGAGGATGGACTGTCCACCGAAGCGCTGGTCCTCGCCGGCGTTGTCCGAGAGCAGTGCGACCTTCTCCGCGACGGCCTTGCGCGCGATGGACTGCGGCACCGCGCGCGGGGCGTCGCCGCCGCGCTTGTCGCGCGAGATCTTGGGCGTCAGCTCTCCCTGCGCATCACACAGCAGGATGGCGACGCGATCCACCTCGAGCGTCTGGTACGCGAAGCCCACGATCTTCTCGAGGATCGTGTCCACGTCCACCGCGCGCGTGAGTCCCTTCGACACCTCGAGCAGCGTCGCGAGCTTCTGCTGGCTCTTGTCCGAGACGGGGAGCGTGATGGGCACGCCGCCCACGCGCGTGAGCCCACCGGGCGCCGTCGTCGGCGCGCTGAGCGCCGCGAGTGCCGCGTTGGATTCGCGCATCGGGATCTGGCGCACGATCGTCGCGCCCGGTGGCGGCGCCGCGGGCATCGGCAGCGCCGGCGTGGGTGCCGTGACGAAGGACGTCAACCGGAAGGGCACCTTGCCGAATGCGATCAGGTCGTCCAGGACGATCGTGGCCTCCTCGACCTTCGCGCCGTTCAGGAAGGTCCCGTTGCTCGAGCCCAGGTCGCGCAGCCGCAGCGTGTCGCCCTCGGCGACCAGCTCCGCGTGGCGGCGCGAGATGGTGGGGTCGAACACCGGGAGATCGCACGTCGGCGCGCGGCCCACGATGAGTGGAACGCCGTCGCGCAGGTCGTACGACTGTGTGCCGTCGGGGCTGATGAGGCGTAGTGCCATTCGGACCGAATATGGGTGGTGGGGACAACCCTGAATAGTAGACGCGCCGGGCTAGCTCCGGGTCATTGCCTCCCGTACCCGCCCGATCGCGGTGAGCATCGCCCGCGCCTTGTTCTCCGTCTCCGTCCACTCACTGGCGGGCACAGAGTCAAGGACAATGCCAGCGCCCGTCTGGACAGACGCAACGCCGTCGGCGATGACGCACGTGCGAATCGTGATGGCGAGGTCCATCCGTTCACCGCCCATCGCGATGTAGCCCACCGCGCCGGCATAGGCGCCGCGCTGCTCCGGCTCGAGCTCGTCGATGATCTCCATGGCGCGCACCTTCGGGGCGCCCGTCATGGTGCCGGCGGGGAAGGTGGCGCGGAGGGCGTCCAGCGCGTCGAGCCCACCGCGGAGACGACCGTCCACCTGGCTCACCAGGTGGAATACATGTGAGTACCGCTCCACCGTCATGTAGTCCGTGACCTCGACCGATCCATACTCCGCGAGGCGCCCCACGTCGTTGCGGCCGAGGTCCACGAGCATCACGTGCTCGGCGCGTTCCTTCTCGTCCGTGAGCAGCTCCTCGGTCATCGCCGCGTCCGCTTCCGGCGTCGCGCCGCGCGGACGCGTGCCCGCGATGGGGCGCACCGTCACCTTGCCGCCCTTCACGCGCACGAGCAGCTCCGGCGAGCTGCCGACGAGCTCCATCCCGTCGAGGACGAGATGGTACATGTACGGCGACGGGTTGAGCGCGCGCAGCGCGCGGTACAGTGCGACGGAATCGAAGTCGTGTGGCACGCGGATGCGTCGCGAGAGCAGCACCTGGAAGGCGTCGCCCGCCGCGATGTATTCCTTGATGCGATCCACGCTCTCGA
>JBDSTA010000319.1:0-11284 GCA_039928475.1 Gemmatimonadaceae bacterium
ACTGGGCCGACATCGTCCTCCCGGCAACGACGCAGCTCGAACACTGGGACGTACACTACTCGTACGGGCATCACTACGTCACGCTCAACCGGCCGGCCATCGAACCCGTTGGCGACGCAAAGCCCAACAGCGAGATCTTCCGCCTCATTGCGGCGCGCATGGGCATGACCGATCCCATCATGCGCGACGATGACGTGGCGCTCATCCGCCAGGCGCTCGCCTCGCAGTCACCGAAGCTCCAGGGCGTGACCTTCGACAAGCTTCTCGAGCACGGCTGGACGCGGCTCAACGTGCCCACACCCTACCTGCCGTATGCCGACGGAGGATTCACCACGCCGAGCGGCAAGTGCGAGCTCTACTCGGAGCGCATGGCGCAGATGGGGCTCGACCCGTTGCCCGCGTTCACGCCGCCCTACGAGTCGGTCGAGCGTGATCCGGAGCTCGTCGCGCGTTATCCGCTCACGCTCATCTCGTCACCGGCGCACACGTTCCTCAACACGACGTTCGTGAACGTGACGTCGCTTCGGCGGCAGGCGAAGGAGCCCGAGGTGCTGCTGCACCCGGCAGACGCCGAGCGTCGCGCCATTGCCGTGGGGGCGATGGTCACGGTGCGGAACGATCGCGGGGCCTTCCTCGCGCGAGCGCGCGTGGAGCCGTCGATTCGCGAGGGTGTGGTCTGGGCCCCGTCCATCTGGTGGGGCAAGCTGGCCGGTGACGGCGCGAACGTGAACCAGACCACGTCGCAGCGCGTGACCGACCTGGGCGAGGGACCGGTGTTCTACGACAACCAGGTCGAAGTGGAGATGGCGGGCTAGGTCAGGCGCCCGGGCAGTCGTCCGGAATGGCCATCACGTACCGCGGCGTGGAGCGGCGAGCGCGCGCGGTGTAGCCGTCCACGGAATCGGCCTGGGTCACGAGCCGCATCAGCCCACCCGGCGTTGGCGTCGCCCGGTCGATGACCGTGGCGAGACGCTCGAGTTGCGCGAGCTGTGCATCGGTGTACGCTGACGAGATCGCCTCAGCTTCCATCGATTCCTCGGAAGGCCAGCAGCATGTGTTCGCCTCGGCCCGTCGTCGGGCCGACCAGCTCCAGTCGCGCGCCCTAAATTGTTGTTTTCAGGCGGTTCGTGCAAGGGGTGTCTCATCGAGGACCCTGATGCCACCGCGGATCGAGCGGCCGCCTGAGACGGGGCCGGCGGGGGTCCGTGATATCCATGATATCCCAGGGCACCAGGTAGCGATGACAGCCCATTCGGGGCCCGAGCATCTCGATGAGCTGCTGCATGAAGCGCGAGCCCGCAATCCTGTCGAGGTGCCCGAAGCTCGCGACGTGATACGTGGTGACGACATAGTCGCGGTCGTGCTCGCGCAGCGCGATCTCCGCGGACAACTCGAGCACGCGGCCGATCACGCGGCCCTCGTCGTCACGCACGCGACGTCCCACCAGCTCGCCGAGCAGCACTTGCGGATTCGTCATTTGCGCTCTCCCGCCGAACCTGGAACGCGGCACACTACATGTTCGCGGAGCCAGCGCTCGAGCCGTTCGGACGATAGGTCGCCTTGCTCCACGTCGAGCGCCACGTCGTCGCCGATGCGACGCACGGCAGCGAACGGCACGCGACTCACGCCAGTCTCGCGCAAACCGAACAGCCGCGCGAGCGCTGCGATCCAGGAGCCCATCCGTCGCGCGCGCGGGCTGCCGCCGATGAGTACAGCGCTCACGCGTGGGCGACCGTCGTCGCCCAGCTCGAGCACGAGATCGTCGATGCGACCGATCTTCTGGTCGTGGCGGTCGAGGAGTTGCGCGTCGAGCACCTCGTGCACGAGGTGGAGCATTCCGCGCTCATCCACCGCCGGTCACCTGGAGGGGAATTGCGGCGACGAAGAGTGCGATGGCCATCACCGAGATGATGACGAGCGCGGCGTTCGACATCCAGCCATTCGTGTCGCGATAGAGGATCCGCCGATCGTTCATGAGGACAATGAGGGGCAGGACGGTCACCGGCAGGCTGGCCGCCGTGAGCACCATCGCGATGTTCGTGAGTGCGAACGGATTCATGCCCAGCACGATCGGCACTGCCGCGGCAAGGATGGCCACCGTGTACGTCATGCTGAATCGTGCGTCCTTGCTCGGCCTGAGGTTCTGGCTCCAGGCCCAGCCAAAGCCTTCGGCAAGCAGGTATGCCATCGCGAGCGCGATCTCGAGCGTCGTGCCGAAGCACGTGACGAACAGTGTCGCCGCGAAGAGCACGAAGCCCGCCTCGCCGAGTGGCGTCACCAGCATTCGGGAAATCGGCTCAAAGCTGTCCACCTTCACGTGCCCCGGCGCGAGCACCATCGCCGCCACCACCACCACGCAGATCGCCAGGGCGCCACCGAAGATGTTGCCGAGGGAGACGGTCATGCGATTCACGCCGAGGTCGTCCACCGTCCACCCGCCCTCGATGGCACCCGCGGAGTAGAAGACGTAGAGATACGGACTGATCGAAGCGCCAAGCACGCTGACGGCGATGTACCAGTAGCGTGCCCGGTCGTGAGAGGGCGTGGAGGGCAGCAACGCTTTCGCGACGTCCGGCCAGTGTGGATGCAGCTTGAACGCACCCACGGCGAAGACGAGGGCCACCAACCCGAAGATCGCCGTGCCCTTTTCCATCAGCCCGAACGTGCCGCGCCACAGGAGCGCCCACCCGAGCAGCGCGACCGGAATGGCCCACCAGCGCAGGGAGATTCCCGTCGCCATCTCGAGCGTGATGGCCACGCCGCCGACTTCGGCCGCAAGCGAGAGAAAGCTCACGAGCAGCAGCGCGACGAGCGGCAGCAGGAAGAACCGCACGCCGAACCGCTCGCGCATCAGGTCCGCGTAACTGCGGTGGCTGACCGCAGCGAGACGACCGGTCATCTCCATGAGGCACGCCAGTGAGGCGGTCCCGAGCAGCATGACCCACGCGAGCTGGAAGCCGAACTCGGAGCCGGCCTGCGAAGCGGTCGCGATGGATCCGGCTTCCAGAAATCCACCGATACCGGTAACGATGCCGAGCGCAATCTCACCAAGCTTTTTCATGGCAGGGCTGGGCAGGCAGAAAGCGTACCCGCGGTCCGAAGGCCGCCATCACGCGCACGCCCTTGCGTCCGCTCCACCCCTCTGGCTGATTCACCAGAGACACCGTTGAAGGGGAGGGTTTGTTGTCGTCGCTACCAGAAACACTCGGTGCGCTGAAGCGCACTGCTCATGGCGCTCCCGATCGCCGGCTCCGTTCGGTGAAGGACGAGATGCGCCAGAACCTCCTTGCCCGGCTCGCCGTGGGCGGGCCGCTGTTCGAGGGCGTGCTCGGCTACGAGGAGACGGTCATGCCGCAGATCGTCAACGCCCTGCTCTCCCGCCACAACTTCATCCTGCTCGGGCTGCGGGGCCAGGCGAAGTCGCGCATCCTGCGTGCGTTGCTCACCCTGCTCGACGACGCGATGCCCATCGTGGCCGGCAGCGAGGTGAACGACAACGCCTTCGCGCCCATCTCGCGCTACGCGAAGAACGTCATCGCGGAGGCGGGCGACGACACACCCATCGCGTGGGTGGATCGCGACAGCCGCTTCGTGGAGAAGCTCGCGACGCCGGACGTCACCATCGCGGACATGATCGGCGACCTCGATCCAATCCGCGCGGCTCGCGGCGGACACGTGCTGTCGGACGAGCTCACGATCCATTACGGCATGCTGCCTCGCGCGAATCGCGGCATCTTCGCCTTGAACGAGCTCCCTGATCTCGCCGGCAAGGTGCAGGTCGGGTTGTTCAACGTGATGCAGGAGGGCGACGTCCAGATCAAGGGCTACCCGGTGCGCCTGCCGCTCGACGTCCAGCTCTGCTTCACCGCGAACCCCGAGGACTACACGGCGCGCGGCAAGATCATCACGCCGCTCAAGGATCGCATCGGCAGCGAGATCATCACGCATTACCCGGAGACGGTCGAGCTGGGCATGGCGATCACGCAGCAGGAATCGTGGACGAAGCGCGACGACAAGCACGTGCGCGTGCCCGACTTCATCGCCGAGGTGGTCGAGCGCATCGCGTTCGAGGCCCGCACGGACAAGCGCATCGATCGCCGTTCGGGTGTATCGCAGCGCATGCCGATCAGCGTGATGGAGAACGTCGTATCCAATGCGGAACGACGCGCGATCGTCACGGGCGAGGAGGACATCGTCCCGCGTATCTCCGACGTCTACGCGGCGCAGCCAGCGATCACGGGCAAGATCGAGCTCGAGTACGAGGGTGAGCTCGTGGGCGGCCATGCGATCGCGCGCGAGCTGATTCGTCGCGCGTCGGACGTCACGTTCAGCGAGCGCGCCGGCGGCGTGAACACGGACGACATCGTCATCTGGTTCGACGAAGGCGGTGCGCTCCAGGTGACGGAGGATGGCCGCTCCGAGGCAATGGAGGCCGCGTTCGGCGTCGTGCCCGGCCTCATCGACCTCGTGCGGCATGTCGGCTTCGCAAGCTCCGACGACGCACCGATGACGGTGGCCGCCTGCGAGCTGATCCTCGAGGCGCTGGTTGCCCGCAAGAAGATCTCTCGCTCCGACGGCGGGTTGTACGGCCGCGCGGAGCCCGAGCGGCGCAAGCGGCGCAACAACGAGGATTTCTTTGGCGGCGGGATGTCCGCCTAGCGTCGCGATGAGCACGCTCCAGCCACTGCCGCTGCCCATGCACGTCGCGGGCACGGACGCGCGCGATACCTGCGTGCGCGAGGCGACAGTGCGCGACATTGCCGCGGTGCTGGAGCTCAGGCTCGCGTTGCTGCGCGAGCATCCCGACCACCCGATCTACGGGCGGCTGCGCCCGGACGTGGACGCGCGCGCGCGCGAGCTCTTCGCCGCGCAACTGCGTGCGGAGAACGAACGCATCCTGCTCGCCGAGCGCCGCGAGTGCGTCGTCGGGATCCTGCGATGCGTCGAGTCCGTCGGCTCCCCGCTGCTCGAGCCGTCGCGCTACGCGTACGTGTCGTCCGTCTACGTGCGCCCCGACGCGCGGCGCCAGGGCGTGCTGCGCGCACTCCTCGCCACGGCCGAACGCTGGGCGCGTGCGCGCGGCCTCGACCAGATGCGCCTGCACAACGTCGCCGGAAGCAGCGCCGCCGAGGGAGCATGGTCTGCGCTGGGCTTCGAGGTGGTCGAGCAGGTGCGCGTGCGCAACCTGGCGTCGCGGGACGACTGATGCCCATCGTGACGATCTCCCGCCAGTACGGCTCCGGGGGATCGGAGGTCGCGGAGCGCGTCGCGCGCGCGCTGGGGTGGCCGCTGTACGACAATGCGTTCGTCGACCAGGTCGCAGGCCGGCTCGGCATCACGCCGGCGGAGTTGTCGGCGCGCGAGGAACGATTGCCCACGCTCGGTGAGCGGCTCGCCAGGACGATCTCGCTCACGCCATCGGAGATCATGCCAACGGTGGGTGATGTGGCGCTGCCGCCGAGCGAGGAGCGGATCGTGGCGATGACGGAGCGCGTGATCGAGGAGGCGGTGCAGAAGGGCTCCGCGGTGCTGGTGGGGCGCGGCGCGCAATGCGTGCTCGCGACGCGCAGCGATGCGCTGCATGCGTTCTGCTACGCGCCGATGGACGCGCTCACGGCGTACGCGGTGAGTGCGCTCGCCCTGCCGCCGGAGGAGGCGCGCAGGCGCGTGCTGGAGATGAACGCGCGGCGTGAGGCGTACGTGAAGCGGCACTGGGGGCGCGACTGGCGCGACCTGTCGCACTATCACATCTGCGTGAATACCGCGTGGCTCGGCTTCGACGGCGCGGCGGAGATGGTGGTTGGCCTGGCGAGAAAGCGGTTCGGGGAGGCTGGCAGTCCGACCGCCTGAGGCCCTCGCGCCCTCGCGGCCTCCGGCCATCACGGCATTCGCGCCACTTCGATCGCCTTTGCCAGCACCGGATCCAGGCCGCGCAACACGTCGGCCGTGGTTCGCGTCACCGTGTGATCGGGTAGCGTGCCCCTGCCCGACGCCGCAGGAGTGACCGCGTTCACGTAGCCGAACATCTGCACGCTGAACTTGATCCGCGAGTTCGGGAGGATCACGCGCGCGTTGAGGCCCGACGTGTTGCCCTCATACGCACCGCCGCTCTCCTCGCCCACGAACGTCGCGCGCCTCATGCTGCGGAGCACGGCCGTGACGTCCGCGGCGGTGGAAAACGTTCCCCCGTCGAGCATCACGACCAGCTTGCCGAGGAATGGCTTGCTCGCAGGCGGCTGCTCGACGACACCCGGATGCTGCACCGGCAGGACGTTGTAGCCGCCCTTCGGATCTGCGACGGAGCCCTCGCGTACGTCGACGAATGAGCCAGGGCGCCACGTCGCAAATGACGGCTTGATGGTCGTAAGGTGGATATGGTCGAAGTAGCGGAACGGCCTGTCGGTGAACTCGCCGACGAGGTGTGCACCGTCCATGTCCACGCCGCCGCCGTTGCCGCGGAGGTCGAGGATCATCGCGCGGGCATGCGCGTCCACCGCCACGCTCACGACCGAATCGAGCTGTGCGACGAACGACGCACCGTCAAAGGCGCGGATGCGCAGCAGGGCAACGTCGCTCGTCACCGTGCGCAGGCTGATGTTCCCGGTCGCCGGTTCGAGCTCGGACATGCGAGTGAGGTACGGCGCGTTCGCGACGTTCACGGCCCGCGCGCGCGCGGCGTCGGAGATGCCGGCGAGCATCACCGTGCGCAACGCGCCGCCGGCGTCGCGCGTCTCGACGACGAACGTCGCGGCCCGGTCCACGAACAGCCAATAGAGGCCCGGGAAGCCTCGTCCCGCGCGAGCGCGCCGTCCGGTCTCGATGAAGCCGTCGCGCGGCATGCGGGGATAGAGCGCCGCGAGGATGGCCTTCCCCGTGTGGCCGTTGATGCGCACGACTTCCATTCCCGGCTGGATGCTCGTGTCGTCGGGCGAGTCGTTCGACGTCACGATCAGCCGATCGCCTTCCACGGCGACCCTCAACGGAAGCGACGCAGCCGCCATCGCGGCCATCGTGGCGTCGTCGGGATCGAGGCGCGCGTGGCCATCGCCGATTTCGGCCACCATCTCGCGCGTCAGCGCATGGAACTCGAGCAGCGACATCGCTCCAGTGATGCGCGAGCGATAGCCGTCGAAGGGGCGGTCGAGCTCCGCCTTCGGCGTGAAGCGATAGAGCGCGCCGTGTGCCTCCTCGAGTGCATGGCGCAGCGTGTCCACGTCCTCGCGGGCCTGTGCCGCAGTGAGCTGGCGCGTGGGCTGCCCGTTCGCGAGGAACGGAAGGACAAGGACGAGCAGCAGTGCGCGGCGAATGCGGTTCATTCGAGGGGAGGCAGGAGGCGTGAATTGGCAGGTGGTTGCCTGCGATGAGACATCCGACTGGCCTCGCGGGTTGGACCGCGGTCGTCAGCCCTCCTCGCGACGCCGCTTCAGCCGCGCCAGCTCATCGTCCATCCCGGCGGGCAGGAACATGTCGTCCGCGATGCCGGCGATCTCCTCCGCATCCTTCCACGCCGCCTCGAGGACGTGCAGCTCCCCCTCGAGCGCGCGACGCTCGGACTCCTCGTGCGTCGCCATCTCGAGCGCGAGGCGTCCCGCGGCCGGCAGGTTCTTGAGGAGGTTCCCGCTGCGCACGACGAACTCGTTGCGCTCCCGCTTCTCGATGGTGTCCACGGCGCGACGGAACAGCGTGCGCGCGTCGCCCGACTCCTCGAGGTAATCGACCGCGCGCGACACATCCTTCGCCGACCCGCCGCCGGAATTCATGCGCGGCAGCAACGCGGCGGCGGCGCGGATGGCGTCGTCGCCCGTGAGCTCCATGTCGCGTTTCCGGGAGCTCTGCACGAAATGCCGGCTCGTGTCGTCCACGGCCTGGATCCGAAGCATCACCGAGTCTCCATCGACGAACAGCTTCGTCTTCGGAACGTGCATGAGTCGCACGCGCACGCTGCCGCTCGGCGTCGGCACATGGACCATGACGCGCGAGCGGTAGATGCTCCCGCCCGCATTGAGGAGGTTCACCATCGGCGACAGCGCACCAGCGCCGACGATGCCCATCATCGGCCCCGCGATGAGGATGCCCCCGGCGACGACCACGCCCGCACCCGCGATGGCCATGTACCGCTTGCGTCGCCGGCCGAACTGGTCGCCGTAGCGCCACGCCGCCATCTCGGGCCGCTGCGGTGCACCGATGCGCACGAGCTCGAGCCCTTCCTTCAGCTTCGCCAATCCGATCTGGTCGGTGGAGACGCGCAGCTTCGTCTCGCGAAAGGCGCGCTCGCATTCCTCGATGGCCTCCCAGCGCTCCTCGAGTGGAGAGAGGTTCCAGCGCTCGCACTTGCGGCACACGACCCAGAGGCGGCCCTTCGCGGCGTCGAAGGCGAGTCGTCGCCCGACGGGGAAGTCCTCGATGGCCTCATTACGGCCGAGTGCGTTATGGCAGAACAGGCAGGTGGAGTACATGCGTCGAAGTAATGAGCGAGGTAGCAGTCATGGGCAACACCTGCGCGGGTGATCCCTCGTCGCCACCTTCGAAGCCGCCAACACCTGGGACATCCGGGCCGTGACACCGTCTTACCGCTGGAGCGTGCGGAGCTCGGTGCGATAGAGGAATGCCCACACGCCGTAGAGCAGCATGAGCACCGCAGCGCCACCGATCGAGCCGGCCACGCCGGCGATGTGCGCCGCACTCCCGGCGACGAACGCGCCGACGCAGGTGGAAAGCCCGACGACGACGAGTCCGTACGCCGCCATCATCCGCCCGCGGAGCGCATCCGGCACCGTCGTCTGGATGAGCCCATTCGTGATCGCGCCGTTGAGGATCATGGTGCAGCCGATGAAGAGCAGCAGCACGTACGCGAGCCACGTGACGTGCGTGAACGAGAAGACGATGAGCAGCACGGGCCACGTCATCGATGCCACGAGCAGCAGCTTCGGGCGCGAGATGCGATACCCGATGCCCGCGAGGCCGAGTGCGCCGACGAGCCCGCCGATGCCAAGGCACGACATGAGCAGGCCGTAGCCCTCCGGGCCCATGCCGAACATCTCGCGCGCCACCACCGGCATGAGCGCCAGCACCGGGATGCCGAGGATCGAGTACACCGTCACCATCGACATGAGCGCGCGCACGGCGGCGGTGTCGCGCATGTAGTGCAGCGCCTGCGTCACGCCCTCCCACGGCGTGATCGTCGCGGGCTTCGCCACATAGGGCGGCAGCGTGATCATGAACAGCCCGATGAGCACCGTGACGAAGCTCGCCGCGTTGAGGAAGAAGCACCACGCGATGCCGAGCCGTGCGATCACCGCCGCCGCGAGCCCGGGTCCCACGACGCGCGCGAGGTTGAAGCCGCTCGTGTTGAGGGCAATGGCCTCGGGCAGGTCCTCGCGCCCGACGAGGTCGATGAACATCGACTGTCTCGCCGGGATCTCGACCGCGGAGATCAACCCGCTGAGGAACGCGAGTCCGAGCAGGAGCCCGATCGTGATGTTGCCGGACCACGTGAGCCACCACAGCAGGATCGCGTCCAGCAGGAAGCCGCACTGCGCGATGCGCACGAGCTTCAGCTTGTCCGACCGGTCCACCATGGCGCCCGCGTGCATGGTGAACAACAGGATGGGGATAGAGCTCGCGGTGGCGACCAGACCCACCAGGAAGGCGCTGTTGGTGAGCTCGAGGGCGAGCCAGCCGAGCGCCATGGCCTGCATCCAGGTTCCGATCAATGAGAGCGTCTGCCCGATGAGGAACAGGCGGAAGTTCCTGTGCCTCAGCACGACACGGAACGGATTGATCGAGGAGGCCGGGGGCACCCGCGGAATATATGGGCCGTCCACATGATTGCCTCGGATCGCGCGCTGAGATATCTCTCATCGGAGGAGGGTCGTGATGCGCTTTCACACGTACAGCAAGTTCTCGCCGGAGATGGCCGACGCGGTCGATCTCCAGTCGCTGCTCGACAAGCTGGCCGACTTCCTCCTGCAGTCGGGCTTCGCCGGCGGCGATGGCCAGCCGTATTACGGCATGGGCTTCGATGAGCCCGGCGACCGGTCCCTCGATGCGTTGCGCCAGGCGATCCTCGACGCGCTCATGGAGAGCGGCCAGTTCACGCCCGAGATGCTCGAGGCGCTGCGCGGCGAGGGCGACGAGGAAGCGCAGGCGAAGCTCGCGAAGCTGCTCGACGACCTCGTGCAGCGGCTCGTGAACGAGGGCTACCTCAACATCGAGACGCCGCCGCAGATGCCCGCCGGCCACCAGCCCGTGGTGGGCAAGGGCTCGATGGCGCAGGCGGCCGCGCGCGACGTGAACTTCAACCTGACGACGAAGGGCATCGACTTCCTCGGCTTCAAGACGCTGCGCGGGCTGCTCGGCTCACTTGGCAAGTCGAGCTTCGGGAGCCATGACACCCCCTACCTCGCGACGGGCATCGAGGCGGACGGCTGGAGCAAGCCGTACGAGTTCGGCGACGTGCTCAACATCGACGTGAACGAGACGCTCAAGAACTCGATGATCCGCACGGGCGACGTGAAGGTCCCGCTCGACCTCGAGTACAGCGACCTCATGGTGCGCCAGGCGGAGTATCGCTCGAGCTGCGCGACGGTGCTGATGCTGGACTGCTCGCACTCGATGATCCTGTACGGAGAGGATCGCTTCACGCCGGCGAAGAAAGTGGCGCTCGCGCTGACGCACCTGATCCGCACGCAGTTCCCCGGCGACTCGATCAAGGTGGTGCTCTTCCACGACTCGGCGGAGGAGATCCCGCTCGCGACGCTGGCGAGTGCGCAGGTGGGCCCCTATCACACGAACACGGCCGAGGGGCTGAAGCTCGCGCGGCGGCTGCTGATGGCGCAGAAGAAGGACATGCGCCAGATCATCATGATCACGGACGGCAAGCCGAGCGCGCTCACGATGGCGGACGGGCAGATCTACAAGAACTCGTTCGGCCTGGACGTGACGGTGATCGAGAAGACGCTCCAGGAAGTGGCGATGTGCCGCAAGTCGGGCATCATGATCAACACGTTCATGCTCGCGCGGGACCGGGCGCTGGTGGAGTTCGTGAAGCGCATGAGCGAGATCTCGCGTGGCAAGGCGTACTTCACGACGACGATGACGCTGGGTCAGTTCATCCTGATGGACTTCCTCAAGCGGAAGACTCGCAAGGTTTCCTGAGAGGTCTTCGCTACGATGGCGGGACGGTCGCGAGCATTCGCTACGATGGCGGGAGGGTCGCGAGCATTCGCTACGATGGCGGGACTTCGCGTACCGATTCGTCGCGGCTGGCGCCGCGACGATTCAC
>JBDSTA010000320.1:0-4016 GCA_039928475.1 Gemmatimonadaceae bacterium
AGTGGCAGCGCGTTCGAGGGCATGATCTCGTAGTAGCTCGTGCGGTCTTCCGTCGTCGAGCCGTTGTTCGTCGCGCCCGCGACCTCGAGCATCTTGTCGAATTGACCGGCCTTCACGTTCTCCGAGCCGGTGAACATCACGTGCTCGAAGAGGTGCGCGAACCCCGTGCGGCCGGGCTTCTCGTCGCCGGAGCCCACCTTGTACCACGTGTTCACCACCACCATTGGCGTCGAGTGATCCTCGTGCAGGATCACCTCCAGGCCATTGGCCAGCGTGGCCTTCTCGAACGGGATCTTCGGAACACTCTGCGCTCCGGCGGGCCGCGTCATTGCGACTGCGCCGATTAATGTGCAAAGTGATACGAAATTACGTCGGCTCACCGGCTATTCCTCTCGAAGATGAAGGCGAGGGGCGCTTTGAACGACTCACCAAGCGTGTATTTCCATCGCTCGGCCGGACTGGCCGTGATGGGGCTCGTCGGCGTGGGGGACGCATACGGCTCGAGGCCGTGCCGACGGGCCAGGATGATCAGGCGGAACATGTGAAAGGGATCGCTCACCAGGATGACGTCGCGGCGACCTTGGCTGCCCATGAGCGCGGCAACCCCAGCCATTGATTGACTGGTAGTGCGGCCTTCCGTTTCAAGCAGGATGGCCTCGGCTGGCACGCCCCGTTGCCGCGCGTAGCGCTGGCTCACGGCCGCTTCGCTCGTCGTGTCCCCGCGCCCACGACCGCCGGTGACGATCAGCACCGGAGCAACCCGGCGTTTCCACAGGTCGATGGCGTGGTCGAGGCGCGCCCTGAGGACGGGCGATGGACGTCCGACGTACTGTGCCGCACCGAGCACGACGATCGCACCCACTGGACGTGTCTGGTCCAGCTGGCCCCACACCAGCACGGCGGCGAAGGAGGCCGTCCATCCCAGCACGGCGAGCCCGATCAGCGCGAGTGCGATTCGAGCACGGGATGAACGACGCGGAGCCATCGGACGGAAGCTAGTCGTGCTCCATCGCCGGGCGAAGGGTCCGCGCTACTCCGCGAGACCCAGCATCGCGAGCCAGAACACGTCGAACGTGAGGCGTGCACTCTCCGGCTCGCGCGTTTGCAGCGCAAGGCCATCCACGAACACCACGCATGCCTCGGCGATGACGTCCACTGGTACGCGCGCGGTGAGCGCCATTCGCCGGAACAACAGGTCGATCGTCTGCTGCATCGCGTCGCGGCGGTTGCGCGACACGATGGCGAGCGCGTTGCGGACCGGCGTGTCGTGGATTGTCCCGATCGTGAGGAGTGCCTGCAGCTCGCCGCGTGTGAGTTCGTTGCTCACCCAGCGCCAGAGCGCATCCACGGGCGCCGTGTCGTCGCCGTTGGCGATCGCGGCGCGCTCACGAGCCGTGATCCGTTTCCCGAAGGCCGTGACGATCGCCGCCAGCAGGTGCGCGCGATCCGAAAAGTGGTAATGCAGCAGCGCCTTGCTCACGGCGGCTTCTTCAGCGATCGCTGCCATTGACGACTCGGCGATGCCCTCGCGGATGATGCAACGCATTCCCGCCACGACGATGCGCGTGCGGGCGTCGGGCGCATCCGTTCGTGCGCCCGGCATCGTCATCGGCAGCTCACAGCGTGACCGAGTCGTGCCGTGCCGGCGTGTGCACGGACGCGTAGCCCGCGGCGCGGAGTTGTTCGGCGAAGGCATCCTGCGCTTCTACTTCGCCGTGCACCAGGTAGATCGTGCCTGGCGCTCGCCCGTCTGGCGCGCCCGCGCGTACGGCGTCCAGCCACGCCTGGAGCTCGTGCCGGTCTCCATGCGCGCTGTACCCATTGATCACCTCCACGCGCGCGCGGAGTGGGACCTCGTCTCCGAACACGCGAATCATCGGTGCGCGGTCCACGATCCGCCGGCCGAGTGTATGCTCCGCCTGGAAGCCGACGATCAGGATCGTCGTGCGCGGGTCGCTGGCGTTGTTTGCGAGGTGGTGCAGGATTCGCCCGGCTTCGCACATCCCCGACGCGGCGATGATGATCATCGGTCCGTGCATGGCATTCAGCGCCTTCGACTCGCTCGCGTCACGCGTGTAGCGCACGAAGGTGAAGTTGAAGAGGTCCTGCACCTTCTGGATCAGGTCTTCGGTGCGGTCGAAGACCTCGGGGTGCATCGAGAACACCGTCGTCGCATCGATGGCCAGCGGGCTGTCGATGTAGATCGGGATGTTCGGGATCTTCCCTTCCCTGGCGAGCACGTGCAGGTCGTAGACGATCTCCTGCGTGCGGCCGACTGCGAACGCCGGGATGAGCACCTTGCCACCACGCGCTGCCGTCTCTGCGATGACCTTCGCCAGCCGGTCGCGCGCGCCCTCCACGGATTCGTGGTCACGATTTCCGTAGGTTGACTCGAGGAGTACGACATCCGCTCCGCCCAACGGAGGCTTGGGGTCGCGAATGATCGGCAGGCCCGCGCGCCCGATGTCGCCGGAAAACACGATGCGCCGATGCTCGGCTCCCTCCACGCAATCGAGCACCACTGACGCCGAGCCAAGGATGTGCCCTGCGTCCACGAACGTTGCACGAACGCCTGGCACGACGTCGAATGCTTCGTCGTATGGCATGCCGATCATTTTCTCGGCGGCCGTCGTCGCATCCCGCATGCTGTAGAGCGGGTAGACCTGCTCCTTTCCGCGCCGGCTCAGGAATTCTGCGTCCTTTTCCTGGATGTGCGCCGAGTCGGCGAGCATCACCGCGCAGAGGTCGCGCGTGGCGGACGTGCAGTAGATGGGACCGCGGTATCCGAGCTTCGTCAGCATCGGCAGCCGCCCGGAATGGTCGATGTGTGCGTGCGAGAGCACGATGGCGTCCACGCTGCCGACCTCGACCGGCACTTCGGCGTTCTTCTCCCGCGTCTCGCTGCGCCTGCCCTGAAACATGCCACAATCCAGCAGCACGGTCCGCCCACCGATCTCCAGGATATGGCAGGATCCGGTGACTTCGCGTGCCGCGCCAGCGAACGTGATCTTCATGACACCTCTCCGTCTCCTGGGCGCTCGAATACGATCGTGAGCCTGCGGTCGTCCTGCGACATCATGGCCGGCTGCCAGCCGCTTCGGCTCCGTTCGTTCAGGAGATCCGTGAGTGCGTCCTCATCATCGCGCGCGTGCCGCGAGAGACGGAGCATCACTGCCTGGTATTCTTTCATGCGCGCGAAGTTACTAGCTTCCGCCGCATGGACACCACCCCTGCGTTTCCGACACTGCGCGTCGTCTCGCATCCGCTCGTGCAGCACAAGCTGTCGCTGCTGCGTGATCGCGCCACTCCCACGAAGATCTTCAAGGAGCTGGTCGACGAGATCGCGACGCTCATCGCCTATGAGGCCACGAGCGAGCTCTCGCTCGAATCAGCACCCGTGGAAACGCCCCTCGAGCGTACGACGGGGCGTCGCGTCAGTGGCAAGAAGCTCACGCTCGTTCCCATCCTGCGCGCTGGCCTTGGCATGGTGGAAGGCGTCGCGCGGCTCGTTCCTGCAGCGCGCGTCGGCCACATCGGGCTCTATCGCGATCACGACACGCTCGAGCCCGTCGACTACTACTTCAAGGTGCCGGGCGATGCCTCGGAGCGGGACTTCTTCCTGCTCGACCCGATGCTCGCCACCGGGGGAAGTGCCGCGGCCGCCGTCACGTCGCTCAAGCGGGCGGGTGCCACGCGCATCCGCTTTCTCTGCCTGGTCGCCGCCCCGGAAGGGGTGCGTCGCCTCGCGAGTGCGCATCCCGACGTCACCGTCTACTGCGCCTCCCTCGACCGCGAGCTCAACGACCAAGGCTACATCCTCCCTGGCCTGGGCGACGCGGGGGACCGGCTGTTCGGGACGAGGTAGGGTTCAACCGAGAGGCGTCCCGGGCGGATGTCATCCCGCCGCGCAGCTGTCGGGAACCATTGTGAAGTCATTTGTGAAGTCATTATGGCCAGCCTGGGTTCGCCGAGGCTGGCCATAATTGTTGTACCGTAGTTTCCGACAGGCGCTTCGC
>JBDSTA010000321.1:0-8216 GCA_039928475.1 Gemmatimonadaceae bacterium
GCGACACGGTGACGGAAGTGCTGAACTACGTGCAGTTCCGTGCGTCGGACCTGCTGCAGACCTTCCGCCGGAAGGTCACGCAGGTGAAGCATCTCTCTCGCGCGGACGCCAATGCGTTCATTGCCGACTACGTGGCTGGCCTCGAGGGCTACACATACCTGGAGGGCGAAGCGGCGCAGTAGGCTGCGCCTGACAGTCGGTCCTTCCGACTGTCAGGCTCGTCTGGATTGACACCAACTCGTACGGGACCAACGTTAGGGGAGACAACCCTACCGTTCAGGAGCTCTCCCGTGCGTTACGCCCTGCTATTCACGGCCGCCTTCGCCCTCCCGGCGGCCGCGCAGTCAGCTCCACGAATCGTCGTCACACCCGCCGCGCGCGTCGTCGTCGCCGGCGACTCGCTCCAGCTTCGCGCGCAGGTCGTGGACGCTGCGGGCAAGCCGATGCCCGACGTGAAGGTCATGTTCCGTCAGGCCGGCGCGCCCTTCGAGAGTAGCGTGGACTCCACCGGCCTCGTGCTCGCCGGCACCGTGGGCACGGTGCCCGTTGCCGCGGTGGCGATCGTCCCTGGCGGCAAGCCGATCATCGAGCGCTTCGAGGTGGCGATGGTGCCTGGTCCCGCCGCGCGCATCGACGTCGCCCCGATGGTCACGAAGCTCCTGCCCGGCCAGCACATCCGGCTCGGCGCGAACGTGTACTCGAAGGCGGATCACATCCGCCCCGACAAGGCCACGTGGACGAGCTCCGCACCGGGCGTCGTGAAGGCTGGCGCCGACGGCCTGCTCACGGCCGTCGCGCCGGGCAAGGCGGTCATTACCGCGTCCTCCGGCGCCGCGAGCACGCGCGTGCCCATCGAGGTCGTGTCGGCGCGCATCGCCAGCGTTGAAGTCCAGCCCGCGGCGTCGAGCGTGCGCACCGGCGACGTCATTCGCTTCCGGACAGTGGTGAAGGACGCGTCGGGCAACGTGATCAGCGGCCTGACGCCGAGCTGGCTGTTCACGCCAGGCAAGGGGATGATCGATCGCGACGGCGCATTCGTCGCCTATGATCCGGGCAGCTACCAGGTCACCGCGAGCTTCGGCGATCGCACGGCCGACGCATCCGTCACGGCGGTGGATCGCGACGTGAGGCGTCCGGTGAAGGTCGTCGGGAAGCTCATTCGCACCGCGTTCCCCACGGGCGAGCTGTGGATCCATCCGAACGGCAACGTCGCGTACCTCACCACGGAGCTCGGCGGCGATCGCGTGTACACGGTGGACATCAGTAACCCGGGGTCGCCGGTGGTCGTGGACTCCGTGATCCTCAACGCGCGCGGCGTGAATGACGTGATGACTACGCCCGATGGCAACTACGCCGTCATGACGCGCGAGGGTGCCTCCGATCGCAAGAACGGCATCGTCATCTTCGACACGCACGATGCGCTGCACCCGAAGCAGATCAGCGAGTTCACGGACGGCGTGACGTCGGGCGTGCATTCCACGTTCATCCACCAGCAGGCGAAGTGGGGGACGCACATCTACCTCACGAACGACGGCACCGGCGCCGTGCACGTCATCGACATCGGCGATCCCGCGCATCCGAAGCAGGTGTCGCAGTGGGCACCGCGTCCCGGTGAGGCGGGCCGCATGCTGCACGACATCGACGTGCAGGACGGGCTCCTCTACGGCTCCTGGTGGAACGACGGCCTCATCATCCTCGATGTCGGCAACGGCATCAAGGGCGGTACGCCGTCGGCCCCGAAGGTCGTGTCGCAGTACAAGTACGACCTGAACGCGCTGTACCGCGACGTGGAGAAGGAGGGCGGCAAGGGCTTCATCCGCGGCACGCACACCGCGTGGCGCTACCGGAATTACGTCGTCATCGCCGACGAGGTGTTCGGCAACGATCCCGCGCAGGTGCTGTTCGGCGGCGGCAACGCACGCGCGCACGGGCGGCTCCAGGTGCTGGACGTCACGAACATCGAGCACCCGAAGCCGGTGGCGTGGTACGAGCCGGAATACGGCGGCGTGCACAATGTCTGGATGGCGGGTGACACGCTCTACGTCGGCGCGTACAACGCGGGCTTCCACGCGTTCGACATGTCGGGTGAGCTGCGCGGCGACCTCAAGGCGCAGGGACGCGAGATCGCCGACTTCATGACCGGCGACCCCAAGGGCCACATCCCGAACGCGCCGATGGCCTGGGGCGTGGTGGTGAACAAGAAGGACGGGCTGGCTTACGTGAACGACATCAACAGCGGCCTCTGGGCGCTGAAGATCGAGCCGAAACCGAAGCCGGTGCCGTAGCGCAGCCTCGTCCCCGTACGACGAACCGGGAGGACACATGCACAATCATCGGCTCGCGATGCTCCTCGTCGGCGCGACCGGCCTCGCGCCCCTCGCACACCCGCGAGGGGTGCCCGCCGCGCCGAAAGTCTCGATCAACGACAATCGCATGGCCGCGGGGGTGCTGCGCGGGCACGCGCTCGACCTGCGAATCGTCGCGCGCATCGGCAGGTGGTATCCGAATGGTAATTCAGCTCCGGGCGCCGACGTGCAGGCGTTCGCGGAGGAAGGATCTGCGCCACGGATACCCGGGCCGATGATACGGGTGCGCGCCGGCACGGAGGTATCCGTCACCGTGCGCAACGCCGTTCCGCACAGCACGCTCATCGTGCACGGGCTCACGTCGCGCCGGGTGAACATGCCGGTCGTCGACGACAGCCTCACGCTCGCCAACGGCATGTCGGGCACGGTGCGCATTCGCCTCGACCTGCCGGGCACGTACTACTACTGGGGCACGACGATGGGCCGCACCGTTGGGGAGCGCACGAGGGAAGACGCGCAGCTCACCGGCGCGATCATCGTCGATCCCGCGGAGGGCCCGGTTGCAAATGATCGCGTCATGGTCATCGGCATGTGGAGCGACACGGCCGGACACGTCCTGCGCGTTCGCGAGCGGCTGCTCTCCGTGATCAACGGCCTCACATGGCCCAGCACCGAGCGCCTGAGCTACTTCACGGGCGACACCATCCACTGGCGCATCATCAATGCGTCGGCGGACTCGCACCCGATGCACCTGCACGGCTTCTACTTCCGGGTCGACAGCCGCGGCAACGGACTCGCCGATTCGCTCTATGCCAGGGACGAGCGCGACAATGCGGTCACCGACAACGTGCGGCCCGGCAACACCATGAGCATGACGTGGTCACCCGACCGCACTGGCAACTGGCTCTTCCACTGTCACCTGACGGAGCACATCGAGCCGCGCGGGTCGCTCGGCATGCGGCTCGCGCCAGCGCAGGTTGCGACGCACGGCACGATGAACCATGCACTCACCGGCATGGGCGGGCTCGTGATGGGCCTCACGGTGCGTGCGCGGCCGAACACCACGCCCAACATCATCGTGCAGGGCGCCGCAGTGAGGCAGCTTCGCCTCCGCATCGAGGGCCGGCCGATGGACAGCGACCGTCCCGTGTTCGCCTTCGTGCTCGACGACGGGCGCACGCGCTCGGCGAGTGCGCTCGCCGCGCCACCCATCGTGCTCACGCGTGGCGAGCCGGTGAGCATCACGGTCGTGAACACGCTGTCCGAGGCGTCGTCCGTCCACTGGCACGGCATCGAGCTCGAGAGCTACTACGATGGCGTTGCCGGCTTCAGCGGGACCGCCGCGCGGCCGTCGCCCGTCATCGCGCCCGGTGACTCATTCGTCGCGCGTTTCACGCCGCCGCGCGCCGGGACGTTCATCTACCACACGCACGTCGACGAACTGCGCCAGCAGCCCGCGGGCCTGGCGGGGCCGATCATCGTGCTCGAACGTGGCGAGCAGTACGACCCCGAGTCGGACATCACCGTGGTCGCGAGCGCGCCGCACATGCGCGACTCCGCCGGCGTCGTCGCAAGCAACATCTGGCTCAACGGTGCGAGCAGCCCGGCGCCGCTCGCCCTTCGCGCCGGACACCGCTATCGCCTTCGTCTCATCAACATCTCGACGAACAGTCCCGGCCTCCACTTCGACCTCACGCAGGGCGACAAGCTCGTCGCGTGGCGCCAGCTCGCGAAGGACGGCGCGGACCTGCGCGCCGCGCGGCAGGTCATGCGTCCCGCGCGCCTGCCTGTCAGCATCGGCGAGACGGCCGACGTGGAGTTCACGCCGGTTCGAGAGGGCAAGTACCAGCTGGAGGCGCGGCTGGTCAACAACGCACTCGCCGGGACGATGATCGTGAACGTCAGTCCCTAGCGTCACACTGTCCGACAGTCCCGGCACGAAAGGCGAAGGGCACACCGGCTGACCGGTGTGCCCTTCACGCATTGACTGTCAGGCTGTCCCGACTGTCGGACTGTCAGACTCCCTTTGCGACTTCCGCCCAGTTCACCACGTTCCACCACGCCTTCATGTAATCCGGCCGGCGGTTCTGGTACTTCAGGTAGTACGCGTGCTCCCACACATCGAGTCCGAGGATCGGCGCGGCCTTGCCGTCCATGAGCGGGTTGTCCTGGTTGGGCGAGCTCGTGATCGACAGCTTGCCGCCGTCATTGTTCAGCCAGACCCATCCGGAGCCGAAGCGCCCCGCACCGGCCGCGGCGAACTGCTCCTTGAACTTCTCGAAATCGCCGAACGCGCTGCTGATCGCGTCCGCCAGCTTGCCGCTCGGCGCACCGCCGGCATTGGGCGCCATCCACGTCCAGAACTTCGAATGGTTCCAGTGCCCGCCGCCGTTGTTGCGCACCGCGGTGCGGATCGCCTCGGGCACGCTGTTCAGGTCCTTGAGCAGGTCGTCGAGTGACTTGCCCGCAAGCTCCGGCGCCTTCTCCAGAGCGGCGTTCAGGTTCGTGACGTATGCGTTGTGGTGCTTCCCATGATGGATCTCCATCGTCTGCGCATCGATGTGCGGCTCGAGCGCGTCGAAGGCATAGGGAAGGGGCGGAAGCGTGTGCGCCATTGAGTCTCTCCAGGTTGGTTCAGTCGTACGCTGCTGCAAGAATCGCTACGCGGCGCTCGCGCGCGAACGCTCGCGCTGCCACGAGATGAGCCCCGGCAGCAGCGAAAGGAAGATCACGCCGAGGATCACCTTCTCGATGTGCTTCTCCACGCCGGGGATGTAACGGCCAAGGAAGTAGCCGGCGAACAGCATGGACCAGATCCAGGCCACGGCGCCGACGACGTTGTAGATCGTGTACAACCGGAAATCCATGCGGGCCAGGCCGGCGACGACCGGCACGAACGTGCGCACGATCGGCATGAAACGCGCAATGACGAGCGTCTTGCCGCCGTGCTTCTCGTAGAACTCCTGCGCGCGGAACAGGTGTTTCTTCTTGAACAGGATGGAGTCGTCGCGCTTGAACAACCTCGGACCGGAATACTTCCCGATCAGATACCCCAGTGTATTCCCGAGTATGGCCGCCACGGTCAGCAGCGCGCCCAGCAACCACATGTTGAGGCCGAACTGCGGCTGCGTGGACAGCAGGCCCGCCGTCACCAGCAGTGAATCGCCAGGCAGGAAGAATCCGATCAACAGGCCGGTCTCGGCGAAGATGATCGCCGTGAGCCCGACGTATCCGCCAGCCTGCACGAGCAGGCGGGGATCCTTGAGCTGATGGAAGAGTTCGAGGAGGGAGTCCATGACGTCCAGCAAGGGGAAGCCGCGTTGAGCGACGCAAGTTCGACAGACGCCGCGCACTGGTCAACCGCGCGGGCACGCGAACGGTTCGTCGAGCGCCTGGGCGGCGCGGTCATCTCGCTGCTGGTGATCGGTTGGGTCTGGGCGATTGCGACGGGCGCCGCGAATGCCGCCAATGCACCGTCGGTCGTCTCGCAGGTCGCGGCGTCCATCACGCACGGCGACGCGCCGAGCATGGCCTACCTCACCGACGCATCGCTCAACGCGCTCACGGGCGATCTCCGCGGGGCGAGCGGCAAGCTGCGCGCGCAGATCACGGCGCCGGGCGCCGCCATCAGTACCGACTCCACGGCGGAAGGTGCGACACTTGCCGTGGCAGAGTCCGATTCGAGCGGCTCCGCCGTCGCGCCGCGCGCCGGCATCTGGAAGCTGGCCGTCGCACTCGGCAACGCGGTGAAGCCCATTTCCGACTTCAATCTCATCAGCACTCATTCGCGCGAGGAGAAGCAGAACGGTCGCGTCGGCCTCTATTACCTCGGCAACTGGCCCGGCGAGACGGGCGGCAAGGTGTCGGCGCCGAGCAAGGCGCCACCTGACCGGTATCGCCCGCCGTCGGGCTTCATCGAGGTGACGCAGCAGAACGCGGACACCAGAGTCTCCGATCACTTCAAGCTGCGCGACTTCCTCACGCACGATCAGCAGAACGTCTGGCCGAAGTACCTCGTGCTCGAGATCCGGAACGTGGACAAGCTGGAGCTGGTGCTGAGCGAGTTGGCCACGAAGGGCATCGACGTCAGCGGTGTGAAGATCATGAGCGGCTTTCGCACGCCGCAGTACAACAAGGGCGGCGGCGAAACGGGTGGCCGCGCCGGGCTCAGCAGGCACATGTACGGCGATGCGGCCGACATCTTCATCGACAGCAATCACGATGGGCAGATGGATGATCTCAACCACGACGGCCGCGTGAACATCGGTGACGCGCGCGTCGTGCTGCAGGCGCAGGACAAGGTCGAGGCGGCACACCCCGAACTCGTCGGGGGTGGTGGCGTCTACCCGGCTGCACCCGGGCACGGACCTTTCATACATATCGACAGCCGTGGCTATCGCGCCCGGTGGGTCGGCGGACCTGGAGGAGGATGATGAGCGAACTACGGCGGGCGAAGGATGGTACGGCTGAGCCGGCCAAGGGGCCGATCGACCGGTTGGGGCAGGCATTGAAGCCGGAGGAGGGGGTCATCGAGATCCCCGGCATTCGGCAGAGCGACCTCGAGCCGTACGTCGGGCTGCGCTACCTCTCGAAGCTCTTCAAGCTGATGGGCGTCATCCTGGCGCTGCTGCTGCTCGCGGAAGTCGTCACGGGCGTCATGGCGCAGGGCAGCGCGGCAGTGCCCACGCTGCTCGGCGAGGCCAGCCGCCTCATCGTGCTGGCGGGCCTGCTGTGGGGCGTGGGCGACCTGGCGATCCTGCTGATCGACGTGGGGCATGACGTACGCGCCGCACGCATTCTCCTCGCGCGCCAGTCGCGCGCGGTGCATGGTCCCTCGCTCGAAACCGAGCTTCCAGGACAGGCTCGCGAGTACGTCGAGCGCGCTCCTCGGCCGTAAAGCGCAGCGTCCGGTACGATCGTTGCCTTGGTGGTCGCCGAAATCGTTGGATCATAAAACTTTCAAAGCGGGGACACACTCCATGCTATTCACCATCGCGATTGTCCTGATCATCCTGTGGGCCCTCGGCTTCTTCGTCGTCCACATCGGCGGCGGGCTCATTCACGCGCTGCTCGTCATCGCGCTCATCGTCATCGTGTACCGCCTCCTCACGGGTCAGCGAGTCGCGTGACCATGGTGGGCTCGCGCGCGGCCGCTACGTCGCCGTGCGCGGGCTTGTGAGCCGCTAGTCAACGACGCACACTCCCCGGCATGACACCGCTCGGGGAGCTGTTCGTCGTTTCGCATACGCACTGGGACCGCGAGTGGTATCGCACCGAGGAGCGATTTCGGCAGCGACTCGTTCGACTGATCGACGAGCTGCTCGACGATCCGCCGGCCGCAGGCGAGAGCTTTCTCCTCGACGGCCAGGCCGTCCTGCTGGACGACTACCTCGCCGTCCGCCCGGAGCGCGCCACTGAGCTGAGCGCGTTGCTGCGCGACGGCCGCATCGAGGCAGGGCCGTGGTACGTCCTCGCCGATGAGCTGATCCCCAGTGGTGAGGCGCTCGTGCGCAACCTGCTCATGGGGCGCGAGACGGTACGCCGCCTGCGCGGCGAGCCACCCCCGGTGCTCTACTGTCCGGACTCGTTCGGCCATCCGGCGATCCTTCCGGAGCTCGCCGCCGGATTCGGGTGCGAGCTCATCGTTCTCTGGCGCGGGCTGAAAAGCAGCACGGACACGCGCGAGTTCCGCGGGCCATCCGGCGCAGTGGTGCGCGTCTACCACCTGCCGCCCGACGGTTACGAGTTCGGCAGCAGCCTGCCGGTAGTAGGCGACGACGCCGCTTCGCGCTGGCAGCGCATCCATGAGGTGATGGGCCCGCGCGCGACGACTGGCGTCGCGCTCCTCCTCAACGGCGCCGACCATCACGCGCGCCAGCGCGATCGCGACGCCGCACTTCGCGCGCTCGC
>JBDSTA010000322.1:0-4055 GCA_039928475.1 Gemmatimonadaceae bacterium
GTAGCGCCCCGCGACTTCGGCGAGCGACGCCATGCGCACGCGCACCTCGGCGAGCGCCGCCTCGTCGGGCGACGTGCGCTCCGCAGCGGCCAGCAGCTCCGCGACCGCGTTCGTCTCATGCACCGCCAGCGCCTCGTCGGCCGCCTTGAGCGCGTAGCGATGCGCCTCGGCACGATTTCCCGATAGCTCGTAGTGACTCGCGATCTCCGCCGACGAGCTGCGGTCGTGCGCCGCGAGCGAGCGCGCAATGCGC
Organism: Gemmatimonadaceae bacterium; assembly: GCA_039928475.1. Lineage (GTDB taxonomy): Bacteria > Gemmatimonadota > Gemmatimonadetes > Gemmatimonadales > Gemmatimonadaceae > AG11. The sequence goes on from JBDSTA010000322.1 coordinate 254, forward strand.
CCGTGCAGCTCGACGGTGCGCGCGGGAGTGAGCCGCGAGCGCGCGATGCGCGCGATCTCGTCATGCGAGACGAGGTACGCCGCGCGCCCGCGGTCGTACGTCGGCATGAGCAGGCCCGCGTGCAGCAGCCGGTCGAGCGCCTCGCGCGCGTTGGGAGCATCGACTGCGCTCTCGAGCAGCAGCGCCTCCTCCGACTCGCGGCCCAGCACTGCCGCCGCCTCGAGCACCGAGCGCGACGCGGCCGGTAGGCGCGCGATGCGCCGGGCCACCACGTCCTCGAGCGTGACGGGCGTGGGCAGCTCCGACACCGGACTCCATTGCCAGCCACCCTCGTTCCGCACCACGTGCCCGCTCTCCTCGAGGTCACGCAGCAGGTGCGTGAGCACGAGGGGATTGCCCTCGGAGTGCCGGTACACGTACGCGAGCAGGTCACGTCCCAGCTCGCCGGTCCGCATCGCGGCCTCGAGCCACCGCTTCACGTCGTCGCGCGTGAGGTGGGTGAGCAGGATCTCCGAGTGGCGGGGGCGCGTCGCGAGCCGGGCCCACCGGTCCATCGCGTCGTCGGCCGTGCCGCTCTGGAAGGTGAGCGCGAGGAGGATGCGCTCGCTCTCGAGCTGCGTGATCAGGTAGTCGAGCGCGTCCCACGACGCGGCGTCGGCCCACTGGAGGTTCTCGAGCAGCAGCACGAGGGGTCGCTGCTGTGCGGCAAGCCTGAGGAAGTCGGCGAGCTCCTCGAGCAGCAGCGTCTTGCTGCCGCCCTGCACGGCGTCGCCGTTCGCGCGCTCGAGCGTCGCGTCCAGGGCAGGAAGCTCGCGCCACAGACGCGTGCTCTTCACGGGCAGGCGACGCACGGCACGCAGCACCTCGCGCCACAGCGCGTACGGTGCGGCAAAGCGATTCTCGCGGCAGCTCCCGGACACCAGCGACCCACCTCGCAGGCGCACTTCGGGCGCGAGCGTGCGCACCAATGCGCTGGTGCCCACGCCGCGCTCGCCCACGATCGCGACCACGCGCCCGACGCCGCGCACCATGTCGTCGAGGTAGCTGGTGAGCTGTGCGAGTGGCTCCGCGCGTCCGACGAAGCGCGAGAGGTCGAGCACGTTCGAGCGCGGCGTGAACGCGCGCGCCAACCCGTCGGGGCCGGCGATCTTCTGCGCCTGCCGAGCGGCGGCGATGAGCGCCGTGAACGACGTCCCATGCTCCGGCGCGGTCGCCATGCCGACCGACAGCGTGAAGCGATGCGTGTGATCCGACCCCACGCCCGTGAACACATGCGCGCGCACCGCCGCGAGCAACCGCTCGGCGACGGCCGTCGCCGGCTGCGCCGAGGCCTCGATGAGGAGGACCATCTCGTCGCCGGTGATGGCGAGCGCGTCGATCCCGCGCAGGTTGCGCCGCACGAACAGTGTGAGCTCGCGCATCAGCGCCGCCGCCCGCGCGGGTCCGACCTCCAGCCTGACCGCATCCACATCCACCGCGATCGCCGAGCACACCGCCACGCGGCCGGAGGCGGCCTCGGCGGTGGCCAGCGTCGACAGCTCTTCAATAGGGAGCTGTCGCGCGAAGTCGTCTGCGGGAATGAGCGGGCTGATCAACCGTCGGGCTGGGCAAGGGTATGCACCGATGCGCTGCGCATACCGTACGAGCATGACAGGCACGTTGGCAAGATACGCGTTGGGGAGCGCCCGCCGCATTAACCATCTGCGATGGCGTTCGTCTGACCTCGTGAACCTCTTGGACCCCACGCCAATGCATTCAAAGACATACCGACTGTTCCCCGCCCTCCTGTTCGCGAGCGCGTTCGCCGCGGCCGGAGCGCAGAAGACGGCGCCCGTCGACCACCGCGAGCAGACCGCCGACCAGCAGGTCCAGCAGGTGCTGAACCGCCTCGGCTTCGGCCCCAGGCCCGGCGACGTCGCGAAGGTCCGCGCCATGGGCGTGGACCAGTACATCGCGCAGCAGCTCGACCCTGCGCACATCGACGACGGCGCGACCGACCGCATCCTCGCTTCCTATGAGATGCTCGGAAAGCCGACGAGCGATTTCGTCGCGCTGTACGAGGAGACCCAGGTCGCCATCCGGAAGCAGCAGAAGATGGCGGCGCAGGATGACTCGACGACCAAGCGCGACGTCCGGCAGGAGCTCCTCCGCGAGCACCCGGAGATGCGCGACAAGGTCCGCCAGAACCAGAAGGTGCTCGGCGACGTGGTGTCGGCGAAGCTCGCTCGCGCGGTGTCGAGCGACCGCCAGCTCCAGGAGGTGATGACGGACTTCTGGGAGAACCACTTCACCGTGTTCGCGGGCAAGGGCATCACGCGCCTGTTCATCCCCGAATACGATCGCGAGGTCATCCGCCCCAACGCACTCGGCAAGTTCCGCGACCTGCTCGGCGCCGTGGCGAAGAGTCCCGCGATGCTGTTCTACCTCGACCAGTTCCAGAGCGCGGCCGACTCCACGCACGAGACGCTCGCGAATGCGCGGCGCAATCGCGGCGGGCAGGCGGCCCGGCTCGCGCGCGCGCGCAACCTCACGCCCGAGCAGATGGACCGCCTCAAGCAGGTGGCCAGTCGCAAGCGTGGCCTCAACGAGAACTATGCGCGCGAGCTGATGGAGCTGCACACGCTCGGCGTGGACGGCGGATACACGCAGAAGGACATCATCGAGGTGGCGCGCGCGCTCACCGGCTGGACCATGAACCCGCGCGGCGAGGCGAAGTTCGTCTTCCAGCCGGCGATTCACGACGCCGACGCGAAGGTCGTGCTCGGCCACACGCTGGGCGCGGGTCGCGGCATCGAGGACGGCGAGGAGGTGCTCGACATCATCGCGCGCCATCCGGCCACCGCGCACTTCATCGCGCGCAAGCTCGCGGTGCGCTTCGTGAGCGACGATCCGCCGGCCGCGCTCGTCGAGCGTGCCGCGCAGACCTTCCTCAAGACGGATGGTGACATCCGCGAGGTGGTGCGTACGATCGTGACGAGCCCCGAGTTCTTCAGCCGCACCGCGTATCGCTCGAAGGTGAAGAGCCCATTCGAGCTCGTGTCGTCGGCGCTGCGCGCGGTTGGTGCACAGGCCGACACGACGAATCGCTCTGCGCAGATGGTCGCCTTCCTCGGCGCGCCGATCTTCGGGCACCAGGCGCCCAACGGCTGGCCGGAGACGGGCGACGCGTGGATGAACAGCGGCGCGATCCTCAACCGCATCAACTTCGGCCTCGGTCTCGCCGCGGGTCGCTTTCCGGGGGCATCCGTCGACTCGTGGAGCGAAGGCGAGAAGCTCAAGTCGGCGACGCGTGAGCAGCAGGCCGACGGTGTAGTGCTCGCGTTCTTCGGCGGCCAGTCGTCGCCGGATACGCGGCAGATCCTGATGAGCGGCGAGAACCCGCTCGCGGCGAAGCTCGCGTCCACGGTGAAGCCTGATTCGGCGTCGATGGCGATCGCCGACATGACGGACCAGATGCGCAACCGCCCGAACCGTCCCGAGCTCGCGAAGAACGGCCAGCTGCGCCCCGGCGCGGCCGGCATGGGACGTCCGGTGCAACTGAGTGGACTGGCGCAGGTCGTGGGTCTCGCGATCGGTGCTCCTGAATTCCAGCGTCGCTAAGAGGAGTCTTTCAAATGGATCGCAGAGTATTCATGAAGTCCGGTGCGCTCGCCCTCGTCACCATGGGGCTGAGCCCGAGCTTTCTTCGTCGCACCGCATTCGGTGGTGAGCTGCTCAGCGGCGCGGCGCTCAAGGGCGCGGCGCGCGGCAAGACGCTCATCTGCCTCTTCCAGCGCGGCGCCGCCGATGCGCTGAACGTCGT
>JBDSTA010000323.1:0-5468 GCA_039928475.1 Gemmatimonadaceae bacterium
CGCCTTTTCGGCTCAGCGATCCCGTGCGCGAGTCTACAGCTCGCGCACCCAGATATTCCGAAATGAGATTGGCGCACTCGGATCACCGTGCGCCTGCAGCATGATCGGCGCACGATCGTACACCAGCGTGCGCGGCAGGCCGATGTACTCCGTCGTGCCCTTCAGCTGGAAGCCGTTCTGCACCAGCACACCGTTGTGAAACGCCGTCACCTTCGGCGGTGCATCGGCCGTCGGCGCGGTCCAGATCACGTCGTACACCTGCCACTCGCCCGGCTTCCGCATCGCGTTCACGAGCGGCGGCGACTGCTTGTATATGCTGCCCGCCTGGCCGTTCACGTAGGTCTTGTTCGTGTACGAGTCCAGGATCTGGAGCTCGTAGCCGCCGTCGGGCGCGAGGGCGAGGAACACGCCGCTGTTGCCGCGCGCCTGGCCCGAGCCGCTGATGTCCGGCGGGATGCGCCACTCGAGATGCAGCTGGTAGTTGCGGAACGAGCGTTTCGTCTGGATGTCGCCGGACTTCTTGTTCACGGTCATCACGCCCTTCGACACCGTCCAGCCCGCGGGATCCGTCTTGCCGGAGGTGACCCATTCGTCGAGCGACTTGCCGCCGAACAACACGATCGCGTCCGAGGGCGCGTCGGCGCTCGTCTTCCCCGGAATGATCACCTTCGGTTCCGGCGACCACACCTCGGTGTCCTCCGGCTTCATCTGCTTCGCCTGGGCGCTTGCGACGTGCGGTGCGACGACGAGGAGTGCGACGATGGCGAGTGATGCGCGCATGGATTCAGGAGTGAGGGAAGGTCGATCAGCGCCCGGCGGCGAGGCGCGCGCGCAATTCGGTGAGCCAGTTCACGACGATCACCTGCGACGTCGACGTCGCGTCCGATGCGATCATCACGAAACTGTTCGCGGCTGGCAGGATGTCGAAGTTCGCGTGCGGCATGAGCCCCGTGAAGGTGTCCGCGAAGAGCACGGCGCGGCTCGTCACCGACAACGCCGGCGTCGTCGCGAGCTCCGCGAGCGTGAAGCCGCGACGGTTGCGATAGTAGAGGGCGCGGCTGTCCGAGCGCCACTTCGGCTCCGTGCCGCCGCTGTCCGACACCATCGTCGCCACGCCAGTGCCGGGAAATGGACGCACGTAGATCTCGTACCGTCCGCTGGCATTCGATGCGTACGCGAGCGTGTGCCCATCCGGCGAGAGCGCGGGCATGTAGTTGTCGAAGTCCTCCTTCACCACGGGGCGCATGTCCGTGCCATGGGGCAGGGACGCCGTCCAGATGCTCCAGATACCCTTGTCCTGCTGCTGGAAGAGGAGGGTGCGACCGTCAGCGAGCACTGTTTCCGACAGCACGATACCGCCGCCGTCGAACAGCTTCTCGGCGGGAGCGCTGCCGTCGGCGGGAACCCACCAGAAGCCCGTCTTGCCGACTGTTGTGCTCATGAACAGCAGGCGCTTGCCGTCCGGCGTCCACGCGGGCCCGAGCGCATTGCCCGTGAGCGTGAGCCGCGTGCGTGCACGCGAAGCGATGTCGTAGATCCAGATGTCATCGCCCTGCGGCGACGTTCCCTGGATCGCCAGCCGTCGCCCGTCGGGCGACAGCCGTGGATTCATGTATGGGCCGTCGGCCATGGCCCCGACGAGCGACGTCGCCACGCCCTTCGCGTCCACACGCTTCGCCTCGTTGGAGCTGCTGCCGCGCGCGGTGTAGAGAAGCGTTCCGTCGGCCGACAACTTCGCATCGTCCACGCGCACGTCGGCCTGCTGCAGCACGGTCACCGCCTTTCCCGACGTTCGACCGGTGGATGGATCGAAGCGGATGGCGTCGATGCGCGAGCGATCCTCGGAGCCGAAGAGCAGCCAGCCGTCGACCAGCCCGACGACATAACGGCCATTCAGGCCAAGCGGGATGTGCGTCGCCGGTGTCGTGCGCGTGGTATCGAGGGGAACGTACGCCAGCTCGCCGATCGTCTGGAACACGCCGCGGCTCTGCTTCACCAACGCGAAGAGGACGCCCTTCCCATCCGGCAGCACGTACGGGCCGAAGTGCGAGCTTTCGCGCGCCGCCGTATCGAGCCGCGTCAGCGGGTGCATGGCGCCGCCGTCGGCGGAGATCCACGACAGGCCGTCCAGCGTTGCGCCGTCCGTCACGACGACGTTGTTCGCGCCCCAGGTGGCGGTGGCGAACCGGAAGGTCTGTCCGAAGACGGTCGGCGTGCCGCCCTCGATCGGCACCTTCTTCAACTTGTCGTCGCCCGATATGAATCCGACCCACTGGCCGTCGGGTGAGGCGAACAACCGTTGCGCACCCTCGGTGAGGGGAATCACGCGCCACGTGAGCTCGTCGATGCGACGCACGCGGATCGAGCTCTGCCCCGCGGAGGTCGCGACGTAGAGGACGTTCCGCCCATCCGGCGTGAGCGTCATCGAGCCCGTCTGGTCGGGAAAGCCCTGCATCGAGAAGCGCGCGGTCGCGGGCGGCGCGGCACCACGCCGGCCGCTCCACACCCATCCCGCAACACCCGCCGCGATGATTGCGAGCATCGCGCCGCTGGCGAGCATGATCGTGCGTCGTCGCCCGACCGCAGGGCGTGCGTCGCGCGCCGGTCCGCGCAGCGAGGACTGGTGCCCGCCGGAAGTCGTGAGTGGCACCGCCGAGAGCGCCGCAGCAAACTCGCGCGCGGACTCGAACCGGTCCGCCGGCAGCTTCTCCAGGGCGCGCATGACGATGCGCTCCAGCTCCGCCGGTACGGACGGACGCGACAGGTGAATCGCGCGCGGCTCCTCGGTGATCACGCGCGCGACGATCGCCTGGAGCGTGCTGCCCGTGTGCGGGGCCTCGCCCGTGAGCATCTCGTACAGCACGGCGCCGAGCGCGTAGATGTCCGAGCGCCCGTCCACCGTGCGGTCGGCCGCTGCCTGTTCGGGACTCATGTACTGCGGTGTGCCGAGCGACATGCCCGTGGCCGTCACGCGCGCACCGCCGGCGCGGCTCACCGCGAGCGCAATGCCGAAGTCGGCCACGAGCGGGAGGCCGTCCTGGAGGAGGATGTTCTCCGGCTTGAGGTCGCGATGGATGATGCCGTGCCGGTGTGCATGCTCCAGGGCGCTGGCGACGGCGACGCCGATCCGCACCGCATCACCCACAGGAAGCTGCCCTTCGCGATCCAGGCGCGCGCGGAGTGTCTCGCCATCCACGAACGGCATCACATAATAGAGGAGGCCGTCGGCCTCCCCGGAGTCGAACAGCGGCAGCAGGTGCGGATGCTGGAGGTTCGCCGTCACGCGAATCTCGCTCAGGAAACGCTCGGCGCCGAGCATCGCGCCGAGCTCCGGCTTGAGCACCTTCACCGCGACGCGACGCGCGTGCCGCACATCGTTCGCGAGGAACACGTTCGCCATGCCGCCCTCGCCGATCTCGCGCTCGAGCGTGTACCGGTCGCGAATCGCGGATTGCAGCTGGTCCATCAACGTCGTTGCCACTCTGCTGCGCCTGCCTAGTTGGTGGACATCCGGCTCTTCACCGGCTTGAGCTTGGCGTCGTAGAACTCGAGCACGCGGCGGTGCATGTCGAGGAAGTCGTCCACCGTCGCGGTGCCGCCGCCATGGCCGCCGTTCATGTAGTTGACCCACGTCACTTCCTTCCCGAGCCGGCGCAGCGCGTAGTACATCTCGCGCGTGTTGTCCGCCGGCACGTTCGAGTCGAGGCCGCCGGTGACGAGCATGAGCGGCGTCGTGATGCGGTCCGCGAACATGATGGCCGAGTGCGCGACGTACTTCTGCGGCTGCGCCCACAACGTGGCGCCGAGCCGGTCCTGCGTCTTCTCGGCGGCGTTGACGTTGCGGACGCCGAGGCGCGGCGAGTCCGTATAGAAGGAGATCATGTCCACCTTGCCGGAGATGTTCACGGCGGCCTTGAAGCGATTCGTCTGCGTGATGAGCAGGTTGGTCGCATAGCCGCCGTAGCTCTGGCCCTGGAGTCCGAGGCGCGCCGAGTCCGCGATGCCGAGCTCGATGAGCTTGTTCGCTGCGGCGCTCACACCCTTGAGCCATGCCTCGCCGGGATAGCCGATGTCGAAGCCGACCGACGGATGGACCACGATGTAGCCCTTGCCCGTGAGCACGTTCGCGCGGATGTCGAAGTTGTCGTCGAAGAAGTCCTCGTAGACCTCGAACACCGTGGGGTATGCCTTCCCCTTCTGGTAGTCGGAGGGATAGTAGACCACCGCGCGCCGCGGCTTGCCGTCGGCGTCGAGGTAGGACACGAGGTCGGTGGGACCGGTCTTCGTCGCGACGAGCTGGGGATTCGTCTCGACGAGGCGGCGCAGGTTGCCGAAGTCGGCGTCGGCAACATAGAGATCCGCGGGACGATTGCCGTTCGCGATGTTGACGACCAGTGTCTTCCCGTCCTTCGAGAGGCGCAGGCCGTTGTACGTGCGGCCGTCCTTGATGAGCTCCTTCACCTGCTTCGTCGTGCGATCGTAGCGCAGGAGTCCGCGCTCCCACTTCTGGCGCGACGCGCTGGTGAAGTAGAGCACCTTGCCGTCGTCGCTCCACGCCTGCGCCTGCACGCGCGGGAGCGCCTCGTCGGAATCGCTCGCCGCGATGATCTTTTCCTTGGCGCCCGTCGCGACGTCCGCGAGCCAGAGCCCTTCCTTGTTCGAGATGAGCACGGCGTCGTTCGTGGGGCTGTAGCGCACCACGCTGAAACGCTCGAGCGCCGCCTTGTCGCGCGCGGCCTTCGACGTATCGGCCGTCTCGCCGCGCTTCGCCTCCGCCGCGCCGGCGATCATCTTCGTCGTGCTGTCGGCGATGGTGCCGAGGTACACGCGGCCGTTGTTCGAGTAGGCGTAGTGGCGGCCGTCGTCGGACCAGGCGAACTGCATGCCCTTCGTCGTCGCGCGGAGCGTGCGCTCCGTGCCGGACGAGTCGCGCACGCGCAGCGCCGTCTCGGAGTTGAAGGAGTCATAGTCGGTCTTCTTCTGGATGTCCGCCGTGTATGCGATGGCGCTGCCGTCTTCCGCGAGCGTGTAGTTCGCGATCATGGACTGCGGTACGCGCTCGTGCACCGCGCCGGTGGCGACGTCGATCGCGACGACGCTGCGCACGTTGCCCTCGCGACGAATGTCGTCCCACGCGAGGAACGGATCCTTGCTGCTCTGCACGAAGACGGGTCCGGTCGTCATGCCGGCGAACACGTCGCGCGCCTTCTTGCGCCATTCCATCGTGTGCGCGGCGACGACGACACTCTTCCCATCCGCCGACCAGCGCACGTCGCTGTTCTCGGCCACGTACTTCCCGGCGGGCATCCTCAGTAGCTGCACCTTGCTGGAGCCGCGATCCATGATCGCCGGCTCGAGGACGTCGCCGTTGAAGACGAGCATCGCGACGCGCCGGCCGTCGGGCGACCAGCGAAGGTTGCGCACCGCACGCTTCTCCCTGAAGACGTCCGTCGCTGCGCCGGACTTCG
>JBDSTA010000324.1:0-6505 GCA_039928475.1 Gemmatimonadaceae bacterium
CCCCACTGCGCGCCGACGACCACGACGACGTGCGATTCCGGACCGAACATGGTGCTCCTGCCGAATGACGTTGGTGCAAACGAAAAACGCCCCGCTGGTGCGCGGGGCGTTGGTTAAGTCTACTCCCGGAGGGGGCGAAGTCAATCGAATGAACGCCTAGAACATCGCCGCCCACACGATCCACGCGGCCATGCCGACGCCGATCCCGATCTTCACCGCCGAGGCCAGCGCGCGCCCGATCAGGGCACCCGTCGCCACGCGCGTGGAATCGGCCCCGCTCGTGCCCCGCGACATCTCGAACACGAATGCCCCCACGAACGCGCCGACGAACGCGCCGATCACGGACCCCACCACCGGCACCGGCACGCCGAGCACCGCGCCCACCATGCCGCCGAGCACCGCACCCCAGCTCGCGCGGCTCGATCCGCCGTACTTCTTCGTGTACTTCGCCGTGAGCGTCCACTCGATGACTTCGCCGATGATCGCAAGCACGCCCACGCACAGGAGCGTGAAGATGCTGATGGACCCCGGCACCAGCGCCATGTAGCCCACCGCCGCGCCGAGGATGATCCACGTCCCCGGCAGGCCGAACGGGATCATCACGAGGCCGAGCAGCAGGATCAGGCAGAGGAGAATCACGCCCATCAGGAGAGCGCCTCCACGGCGCGTGCAAGGATGAGGGCGACCTCGTCGATCGCCGTGCCGCGCATGTGCTCGAGCGAGTCCGTCGGCCGGTGCACACGACGAAGCGTGGCGAGCGAGCCGTGGCTCACCGTCGCGGTGCGCCACCCGGCGCGCGCCAGTGCCGTGGAATCCGTGAGGAGGCCCAGCGGCATCCGACGAACGCTAGCGCGACGCGTCGCAGCCGCGCGCAGCGCGGTCACGAGCGCCGAGGGACATGCTCCGTTGTACATGATCACCACATCACCATGGTCATCGACTCCGTCGCAGTTGATCGCGGTGGAGGGCCGGCGCGTCCGCGCCCATGCCGACGCACCGGCCAGCCCCAGCTCCTCCGCACTCGGCATCAGCACGCCACACTTGATACCCGGCTCGAGCAGCGCCGTTGCCGCCAGCACCGCCGCCGCGCCCGACGCATTGTCCACCGCGCCGTCCGAGCTCGCGCCCACCACGCTGGCGAGCACTGGAATGGCGCCCGCGACCGCGGCGAGAACGATGAGCCACCAGAGCGTACGAGGGTCGCCCCCGCGGAGTTGCAGCGCGAGCGCAACGAGCGACAGTGCAAGTGCGAGACCGACCACGAGCACGCCGCCGATGCGAACGGCGGAGGGCACCGGCTGCGATTTGCTGTCGAGGTGCGCGACGAGCCACACGTGCGGCTCCACCGAACCGCGCGTCGCGACGAGGTTCGCGGACTCCGCGCGCATGAGCGGCAGCCCCACCACGGCGCGCGACATCCAGCGCGCGAACAGCGCCGTTCCCACGACGCCGACCACGAGCACCATCGCCGCGACGTGTGCGCGTCCGTCCAGCGCCGTGAGCGCCGTGGCCACGATCGAGCCGCCGAGCAGCAGGCCGCCGAGCGGCGTGGCGTAGCGGCCGGGAAACGCGGAGTAGCTGAAGCGCTCCTCGCGCACGGAGAAGCCGGCCGATGTGAGCGACGACGCCGCGTGTGCGCGCGCCTCTCGCTCCGCGTCGCCGCCGGCAGGCCGAGGGCCTCGCGTCAGCACCTGGAGGTGTCGCGCTCCGGCGCCCTCGGCCGCGGCGCGCGTCACGCCGTCGTCGCCGGCTCCGTGGCGCGCATCAGCTCGGCGAGCAGTGCACGCGCTGGCGCCGCGAGGGGACGCAGCGGTGACCGCGGTGTGCCTCCCGCGAGACCGATGTGATCGAGCGCTGCCTTCACGCCAGCGACCCCCATCTTCCCCACGACCTGTGCCGCCAGCGGCGTGAGCACCTCCTGTGCGCGATCGGCGCCGGCGCTGTCGCCCGACTGTCGCGCATTCCACACGTCGAACGTGAGCGCGGGCGCGAAGAGCGCGACGGCGAGGATGCCGCCAGTCGCACCCATGCGCATCGCCTCGCCGAACAGCACGCCGCTGCCGGTGAGCACCTTGAATGATTCACCCTGCGACGCGAGGTACTTGGCGAACAGCTGCGCATCGCCGGAGCTGTCCTTCATGCCGGCGACGTTGTCGTGTTGCGCGAGCTCCGCCACGAGCTCGGGTGAGATCGCGAAGTGCATGTACTTGGGAATCGTGTAGAGCAGCACCGGAACGGGACTCGCGTCCGCGACGCGCAGGTAGTGCTCGCGCAGCGCCTCCACGGTCATCGCCTCGCCGTAGTAGTGCGGTGCGACCACGAGCACGCCGTCCGCACCGCGCTCCGCGGCGGCCTTGCTGCGCGCGATCGTCGCTCGCGTGGACTCGGCGCCCGTGCCGATGAGCAGCGTGAGGTCGGAACCCACTTCCGCCCGCGCGCGCGCGATCAGTGCGAGGCGCTCCGCGTCGTCGAGCAGCGCAGCCTCGCCGGTGGATCCCGTGACGACGATGCCGCACACGCCGGCGCGCACATGTGCGCCGATATTGCGTGCGAAGCCGTCGAGGTCGAGCTCACCGCTGGCGTCGAACGGCGTGACGACCGGTGCGAGCACGCCGTTCAGGCGCATCGTCACTGGTTCAGGAAGTCGAAGCCACCACTCGTGATGCCGTCCATTCCCGTGGCCGCCGGCGGCGCCGCCGGCTCGGGCGGCACCTCGACGGTGTTCATGCTCGTGGACGGACGCGCCGCGACGCGCTGGAACATGCGCATCTTGAGCTCGAAGTCCGACGGGTTCGTCGCCGCCGCCATCGCCGTCTCGAACGTCACCTCCTCGTTCTGCACGAGGTCCTGGAGGTGCTGGTCGAACGTCTGCATGCCGTACTGGTCGCGGCCGTCGGCGATGTAGTCGCGGATCTCACCGATGCGCTTGCCGTCGGCAATCATGTCGCGCACGGCCGGCGTGACGATGAGGATCTCCGCCGCCACTGCACGCCCGTTGCCGTCGGCGCGCGGAAGAAGTCGCTGCGACACGACCGACGTGAGCGTCTCGCTCAGGCGGATGCGCACGACGTCCTGCTCCTCGGGCGGGAACATCGCCATGATGCGGAGGATCGTGCTCTGCGCATCCGGCGTGTGCAGCGTGGAGATGAGCAGGTGTCCCGTCTCCGCCGCCTTCATGGCGGTGTCGATCGTCTCGGCGTCGCGCATCTCGCCGATCATCACCACGTCCGGATCCTGACGCAGCGCGGCACGCAGGCCCATCTTGAAGTCCAGCGTGTCCGACCCGATCTCGCGCTGCGTGATGGCGCTCTGGATGTCCGTGTGCAGGAACTCGATCGGGTTCTCGAGCGTGAGGATGTGCCGGTTCTCGTGCTGGTTGATGAAGTTCACCATCGCGGCCATCGTGCTCGACTTGCCCGAGCCCGTGACGCCGGTGACCAGCACCATGCCGCGCTCTGCCTCCGCCACCTTTTCAAGGGCGTGCGGCAGCTTGAGCGACTCGAACGTCGGCACCGCGAACGGGATGACGCGCATCACGATCATGAAGCTGTTGCGCTGCTTCAGGATGTTGACGCGGAATCGCCCGATGCCCGGCGACGACCAGGAGCAGTCGTAGTCGAGGATCTTGTCGATGCGCGCCTTGTCGTCCTCGTTCGACATGAGGTGCAGCGCGATCGTCCGCGTCTGGTCCGGCGTGAGCGCCTGCTTCGTCAGCGGGACCAGCTTGCCGTGAATGCGGGCGCGAAACACGTCGCCCGCCTTGATGTGCAGATCGGAGGCGCCGCGATCCACGGCCGCCTTGATGATTCGTTCCATTCTTCAATAACCTGCGTTCTTGTCCACGAGATTGCGCAGCGGCTCGCCATTCACGTAGCGCCGCCAGTTGTCGAGAAAGAGGTCGAGCTGCCGGGGCCAGAACCTGCCGGGCGAAACCGGCGAGACATGCGGCACGACGAGCGCTGACCGAAGCTGCCATAGCCGGCTGCCCTTGGCCAGTGGCTCCTCGCGAAACACGTCGAGCACCGCGCCGCGCAGCGTCCCCGCCTCGAGCATGTCGGCCACGGCTTCCTCGTCCAGCATCGCCCCACGTGCCACGTTCACCACGATCGCGTGCGATGGCAGCAGCGCCAGCCGCGCCCGCGTCATCAGCTCCGCAGTATCGGACGTAAGGGGCGCCGCGAGCACCAGGACGTCAGCGCGTCCCAGCTCGCGGTCCAGCGCGGACATCGCCGCCACCTCCGCGAAGCCCTCCGGCGCGCCCAGCTCGACGCGCCTCCGGATTCCCACGCAGGTCGCGCCGAGCGCGGTGAGACGGCGCGCGGCTTCCCCACCCAGGCCGCCCGTCCCGATGATCAGCACGCGCGAGCCACTCACCTCGCGAATGGGCGCGTCATCCGCCACGAAGAACGCCTTGTTCCACTCGGCGCGCCGCTGCTGGTCGATGGCGACGTCGAAGCCGCGCATGAAATGCAGGATGCCCCCGACGATGAACTCGCCGATGGGCGGCCCATGGATGCCCGCCGAGTTCGTGAGCATCACGTCGGAGCCGGCAATGCCGGACTTGAGCACGTTGCCCACCCCCGCCGCCGCGGAATGCACCCAGCGCAGCCGGCGCGCGGCGCGAAAGACGTCCGGTGTGATGCCGAACCCGAAGTACACCTCGGCATCGGCGATCAGGCGGATGGTTTCGTCGCTGCCGCCCTGCGGGCCGTCCCCGTCGGAGCTCGTCGGCGCGCGCACGACGTTCACGTCCCATCCCGCCGGCGCCGCGGCGGTGATCTGCCGCTCCCCGTCGGGCGTCAGCGCCCAGTTTCGCGACGTCGCCGCCAGGTCGAGCACGAGGCGGCGGGGCTCAGTCAATGTGCACCCCGTAGACGCGCTCGACCTTCAGCAGCGCCGTCGTCGCCACCTCGTATTGCCGCGCGGGTCCCGACAGCTTGAGCTCGTACGTGCGGTCTTCCGGATGATCGAAGATCGTCTGCGCATCCACGCGAATGCCGTGGGCGTTCAGCACCGACACGATCGCGTCTGGCTCGGTGCCCACCTGCGTGCGGATCGTCGCGCTCGCGGCGCGGCGCACACGGCGGACGTGATGCTCCAGGCCGCCGAGCCCGGACAGCACGAACGTCACGAGCAGTCCGGCGCCAAGCCCCTCGACGTAGTAGCCCGCGCCCACAGCCATGCCGATGGCGGCGACGACCCAGATCGTCGCCGCGGACGTGAGCCCCGTGACGATGCCCTGCGAGTGCATGATCGTGCCGGCGCCCAGGAAGCCCACGCCGCTCACGATCTGCGCCGCGATGCGGCCCGGGTCGCCGATGCGGGTGCCATTCACCATCCCGATGCGGACGGAGATGTCCATCAGCAGCGTGGCGCCCACACAGATGAGGATGTTGGTGCGAAGCCCGGCGGGCTTCCCGGCGAGCTCGCGCTCGAAGCCGATGACGCCGCCAAGGAGCACGGCGATGACGAGCTTGACGAGGAGGTCGAGGCGCAGGGCGCGCACGACCTCCATCATCTGACCACTTACTTCCTGCGGCGATGCAACAAGAATGACGGGCTCCCGCCCGCCGACACGTCAGAGCCGATCGAGGTCGCTCACGTCGTCACGCGTGGTCTCCGGCGAGCTGTCGCCGTACGCCATGCTCCGTGCTTGCGCCTCGAGCGCATCGATCGTCGCGTCGTCGGGCTCGGTGGGGGTCGCGAAGGTCCGGAAGACGGTGTTCCCGCACTGCTCGCAGGTCACCGAGGCCGGCACTTCCTGAGTGTAGAACTTCTCCTTCCCGCAGGTGAGGCAGACCAGCGTCGTTACCCCTTTCGTCCCCTTGTTCCCCATGACCGGCTCGCTGTGAGAGTGCCAGCCACAAGTGCAAGAGCCATGCGGGATATAGCGAACGCAGGCGTGATGAAGATGCTCCCCGCCTTCATGATTCGCCAGCGAACTTCCGTCAGGCGCTTGCCGGACTGGGGGGAAACCCCATCCGGTCGCGCACGCCACGCATCGTCTCCTGCGCGATCGCGCGGCAACGCGTGGCACCGGCCGCGAGCGCATCATCCACGCGCGACGGCTCGGCACGCAGCACCTCGGCGCGGGCACGAATCGGCACGAGCTCCGTCTCGATCGACTCGGCCAGCACCTTCTTGCAGTCGATGCACCCCCAGCCCGCCGTGCTGCACTGCATCGCGACGTGCTCCACCGTGGGCGGCGGACTGAACGCCTTGTGCAGGTGGTAGATGTTGCACACCTCGGGCGTGCCCGGGTCTGTCTTCTTGATGCGCTTGGGATCCGTGACGGCCGGACGCAGCTTCGCCCAGATGTCCTCCTTGCTCTCCATCATGCCGATCGTGTTGCCGAGCGACTTGGACATCTTGGCCTGCCCGTCCAGGCCCATGATGCGGCGCGTCGGCGTGAGCAGCGGCTTCGGCTCGGGGAAGAAGTCTTCCGTCGGCGAGAAGAGCGAGTTCCAGCGGCGCGCGATGACGCGCGAGAGCTCGAGGTGCTGCA
>JBDSTA010000325.1:0-6941 GCA_039928475.1 Gemmatimonadaceae bacterium
CACGGCCCTGTACGCCGCCGGCGGCCCGACGGCGAATGGGAGTCTTCGGCACGTCGAGATCAAGCGCGGCGGGCGGCTGGTGGACACGCTGGACCTCTACGACTACCTCCTGCGTGCCGACGGCTCGCACGACCCGCGCCTCCAGTCCGGCGACGTCGTGTTCGTTCCCGTCCACGGCGCACGCGTGCGCGTCGTCGGTGAGGTGATTCGTCCCGCGACGTATGAGCTGCGGAAGGGGGAGACACTCGCCGACGTGCTTCGTGCCTCGGGCGGCTTCACCGCCGAGGCAGCGCGTCGTCGCGTGCAGCTGTCGCGCATCCTGCCGCCCACGCAGCGCGACACCACCGATCGCGCGCGAGTCGTCATCGATATCGCGTCGGACCAGTTCGCGGCTGGCTTCGGTCCGGCGTATCCGCTGGAGCCGGGCGACGTCGTGCGCGTCTTCGCCGTGAGTGAGCGTGTGGGCCGACGCGTCGCTGTGCGCGGCAACGTGTGGACGCCCGGCACGATCGGCTTCACGCCCGGGATGAAGCTGTCGGACGCCGTCCGGCTCGCCGGCGGGATCAAGCCCGATGCATTCCTCGGCCAGGTGCTCGTGGCGCGCCTGCGCGGCTCCGACTCGGCACGCGTGCAATTGCGCACGGCGTTCGTCGACAGCACCGGTCGTCCCACGGACGACATCGCCCTTCGTGAGGACGACGAGATCCGCATCTTCTCGACGACCGAATTTCGCTCGGCGCAGTACGTCTCTGTCACCGGTGCCGTACGCAAGCCCGGGCGCGTTCCCTATCGCGAGGGCATGACGCTGCGTGACCTCGTGCTCCTCGCCGGTGGTCTCGAGGATCGTGCGTACGTGGGCGAGGCAGAGATTGCACGCCTGCCCACCGTGCGCGATGGAGGGCGCCTGGCCGAGTCGCGGCGCGTGCCGCTCGACTCGACCTATCTTTTCGTGCGCGAGCAGGGACGCTTCGTCCAGCAGCAGGGCGCCCCGCGTGCCGCGCCAGTTTCGCCCGTCGTGCTCGAGCCATACGACAACGTGCTCATCCTCGCGCAGCCCGACTGGGAGCGGCCGCGTCGCGTGACGATCGCCGGCGAGGTCCGCTCGCCCGGCACGTACACCCTCACGAACAAGCAGGATCGCCTGAGCGACGTGCTCTCGCGCGCCGGTGGCCTCACGCAGGCGGCGTACACCGACGGCATTGTCTTCTATCGCCGGCAGGGACGCGTCGGCCGCGTGGGCGTTGACCTCGCCCGCGTGTTGCGCGAGGCGAGCTACCGCGACAATCTCATCCTCCAGGACGGCGATTCCATCTTCCTCCCGCCCTTCAGCGGCATCGTGGAAGTGCAGGGTGCCGTGAACGCGCCGCGCGGCGTTGCGTACGTCCCGGGCGCGGATCTCAACTACTACGTGCGCTCCGCTGGTGGCCCGAGTCGCACCGCGGAGGCAAGTCGTGCCTACGTCACGCAGCCCGATGGCAGCGTCGAGAGCGTCGTGCAGCGCATGCTTCGTCCCGACGCGGTGCCAGTGCCGCGCCCGGGCTCCACGGTCGTCGTCACCGAACGCGATCCTACGGACAAGACGGACACAATCGCGCGCCTTGGCGTCATGGCGCAGGTGATCGGCGCGCTCGTCACGCTGGCCGTGGTCGTCCGCCGATGACTGTCCCAGGCGCACAGAGGCCGCAGGAGCGCGCGACGCCCGTGTTGTCGCCGCGCTACGACATCGAGCACGACGGAGGCGCGTCGCTCGGCGCGTATGTCGCGACGATCCGGCGTCACATGCGCATCGTCGTCGCCCTGCCACTCGCGCTGGCTGCGATCGCACTCACCACCCGCCTCCTGTCGCCGCGCGAATACGCTGCGCGATCGGCATTCATCGCCACCGAACCCTCCTCGTCCAGCGGTTCGCTCGGAAGCCTCAGCTCCATCGCCTCACAGCTCGGAATTCCCGCGCTGAGCGCCATCGCCTCCGGTTCTGCGACGCTCGGCGCACAGTTCTACGGCGACCTCCTCTCGAGCACGGCGCTGACGCACGCGCTCGTCACGACGCGCTTCGACGCCAGTGCGCCCGCCGAGTACGGCGGCAAGCCGTTCTCGGGGACGCTCATCGAGTACTTCGATGGCAGCGCGAAGACGCAGATGGACCGTGAGCTCGACGCCATGCGCCGCGCGAGCAAGCGCATGATCTCGGTCTCGGTGGACAGGCCCACGGGTGTCGTTCGCTTCACCGTCACGACGAAGAACAGGCAGCTCTCCGCCCTCGTCGCGCGGCGCGTGCTCGATCTCGTCAACGACTTCAACCTGCGCCGCCGGCAGACGCAGGCCGGCGCGGAACGCGAGTTCGCGGCGCGCCGCGCGGCCACTGCGCTCGATTCGCTGCATCGCGCCGAGGCATCGCTCGCGGAATTCCGCACCACCAATATCGATTTCTCGCGCTCTCCGCGCCTCGCGACGCGTGAGACGGAGCTGCAGCGCCGCGTCACGCTCGCGCAGCAGATATACACCACGGTGTCCCAGCGTTATGAGGTGGCGAACCTCGAGGCCGTGCGCAACACGCCCGTCATCACCGTGCTCGATGCGCCCGAGGGGCTCGTCGAGTCCATGCCTCGGCACACGGCCGCGATCACGCTCGCGGCGTTCGCCGCCGGGCTGGTGATTGCGATCGCCTACGCTCTGAACGCGGAGCGACTGAAGGCGCCGCGATGAAGATCGGGATCGACGCGAAGTGGTACTTTCGCGGGCCGCCCAGTGGCCGCCGCGTCATCCGGAACCTCGTGAAGCATCTCGTCGCGCAGTCCACCGACGACGAGCTGCACCTCTTCACCGACGCGGACAGCCGGCACGAGCCGCTCGACGTCGCGTTCGACGCGCGTCGCCGTCATCACGTCTGGGCCGGCAACAACCAGGTCTCGAACGTCGCCGTCCTCCCGCGCGTCGCTGAGCAGCACGGGCTGGACGCCGTGGTCTACCAGAACTTCGTGCCGCCGCGCAGGCAGCGCCACGCGCGCATCGCCTTCGTGCACGACGCCATCTTCCAGGTGCGCCCGGAGTTCTTCACGCGCATGGAGCGGCTGTATTTCAAGCCACTGCGCTATCTCGCGCGCTCGGCCGAGCGGATGTGCACCGTCTCTCATGCCGAGCGTGCGCGGCTGATCGCGCTCGGCTACGCGAGGCCGGATCGCATCGACGTCGTGCCCAACGCGGTAGACGACGCTTTCCTCCACGGCGCACCACCGCTGGCTGAAACGCAACGCATCGTCGCCGGCCTTGGCCTGCCCGGGCGCTTCTTCCTCTTTGTGGGACGCGTGACCGCGCGCAAGAATGTCGGCGCCCTCGTTCGTGCCCTCGAGCACATTCCCGAGCCGGTCGCGCTGGTCGTCGCCGGTCCCTCCGATGAGACTGCATCGGACTTCACGCGCGCACTCGCGGCATCCACGGCGCGCCATCGCATTCACCTGCTTGGCGCACTCGGCGACGACGCGTTGCGCGCCGTGTACGCCGCGGCCACCGTGTTCTGCTTCCCGTCGCTCGACGAGAGCTTTGGGCTTCCCCCACTCGAGGCGATGGCGCTCGGCACGCCGTGCGTCGTCTCCGACGTGCCCGCGTTGCGGGAGGTGTGCGGAGGCGCCGCCTTGTACGTCGATCCCAACGACCCCGTTCAGCTTGGCGACGCGATCAAGAAGCTGCTGAGCGATAACGAGCTGTGCGGCATGCTCGAAGTCGCCGGCCGCGCGCAGGCTGCACAGTTCAGCTGGGAACGCTCGGCCGCAGCCCTGCTGGCCTGTGCACACGCGACGGCGCGCGCGATGGCATGACCATGCGCCGAGTCGTCGAGAGCCTGGTCGCCCGCATCAAGGGCGATCCGGATTATGTGTTAGGCGCGCAGTTCACCGATGCGCAGCTCGCGATCGTGCTCTGGCATCGTGGCGTCCAGTACCTGCGCGGGATCCCGCTCCGCCTGCGCGCCAGGGGCGTGCATGGCGCGGTGTTCCGTGGACGTCGCGCGGTCGTGGAGCATGCGCGCCAGCTCACGAGCGGCCCGGGGCTCATTCTCGAGGACGGCGCGTTCGTCAACGCGCTCTCCGAGCACGGCATCGTGCTGGGCAGGAACGTCACTGTGGCGCGCGGTGCGAGCCTCGTGTGCACCGGCGTGCTGGCGCGCCTTGGCTCCGGTATTCGTATCGGGAATCGGTGCGGCATCGGCGTCGGTTGCTTCCTGGGAGGGCAGGGCGGCATCGTCGTCGGCGACGACGTCATCATTGGTCCCGGCGCGCGCATCTTCTCTGAAGACCACCATTTCAACGACGTTGCGATGCCGATCCGTGCGCAGGGCGAGCGGCGTCTGGGCGTCAACATCGGCAGCGACGTCTGGATCGGCGCTGGCGTGACGATCGTCGATGGGGTGACCGTCGGCAACGGATGCGTCATTGCCGCCGGCGCCGTGGTCACGCGCAGCCTGCCCGACATGAGCATCGCGGCGGGCGTGCCCGCGCGCGTGATCAGGTCGCGTCAGCCGGGAGAAGATCCTGCGGCGGCGGGGAATGCAGTGGCCCCGGCGCTGGAAGCGCTTGCGTGGCTAGCCGCGCGTGAGCGCCCACCAGTCCAATGAGCAGCCACGTGTAGCCGAGCGAGAAGCCGGTCGTCGCGAGGAAGGGAATCAGCAGCGTGACGACCGCCGCCGTGCACGCGAGCGTCCTCGCCGCGAACGCGGGGTCCACATCGACGAGCGTGCGCGTCGCGCGCAGCCCGCGCACAATCACGGACCACAGCATGCCGACCCAAAGCGCCAGGCCCACGATGCCCGTATCATGCAGCGCCAGGAGGACGTAGTTGCCGATCCAGAGATTCCGCCAACCCTCGTACTGCATGAAGTCGTTCCCCTGTGCGACCAACGGTGCAAAGGTGAACGTCCCCCAGCCAAGGATGGGATGCTGCCACGTCTGCTCGAGCGCGAGTGAGTACGTGAGGAGCCGGAAGGCCGCGGTGCGCGACGTGAAGTTCAGCAGGTTCTGAAGCTTGAACGACAGGAAGTCGCCCGCGCTGCCGGGTATGAGCAGGACGACGATCGCCAGTGCGCCCAGCAGCGCGATCGGCTTGACGATGCGCATCTTGCGCAGGCCGAGCGTCCTGCTCCCCGCAACCGCGACGAATGCCGTGCCGGCAACCGCGCCCAGCCATGCCGATCGCGTGAAGGAGAGCACGAGCGCGAGCGCCGACAACGCCGCCGTCGCGCGCACGAGCGCCACGGCGTTCGCCGCGCGATATTCCAACCCTGCCGCGAGCAGCACGATCGACATCACCAGCACCGCCGCCGAGAAGCTCCCAAGGATGTTTGGCTCGACCATGGTCCCGAACGCACCGAACGCCCGCGTGAGATTCTCCGCGGCGGTCGTGCTGACTTCCGCCCCGCCAACCGGCACGCCGGCAGTAGCGAGGAGGAACGCGGCCACGCCGGTCGCGCACGCTGCGGCCGCCGACCAGAAGAACACGCGCAGGAATGCATCGAGCTCGGCGCGGGTGTCGAGCGAGTTCTGGATGATCGCGTAGATGACCCACGCCGAGGCGAGGTTCGCGCACTGCGCGAGGCTGTATCCGGGCGCGGGGGAATTCACGGCGCTCGCTATCACGTTCACGACGAAGAGCGCCGCCACCCAGATGGAGGTGGCATCCACGCGCAGCGCACGCTTGCCGCTCAGGAGGGACGCCAGCAGCGGTACGAGCAGCAGGCACGCGGCGACCTGGTCGATGCGCACCTGTGAGCTCCCGATGCGCAACGGCAAGCCGTTGATCACGACGAGCGCCGGCATGAGCATCACCAAGCGTCGCTCCCACCGCACCGCGGCGAGCGCGAGCGGCAACGCGCCGATCAGGATCAGGACGAGGGTCATCGGAGGCATGGCGTGCGCACGAAGATAGCGTCCGACTCGTGGCGTGGCGCGGCCACCGCTGGACGCGACCTGCTGCGCTTCGGCATCGCGATCTCCATTGCCGCCGGCTTCAGCGCCGTGCAGGTCTTCGTCATCCCGCGCCTGCTCGACGTCACCACCTACGGCCAGTACCGCCTGTTCCTGGTGTACGTCGGGTATATCGGCCTCACCCAGGCCGGCTTGTCTGACGGAGCTTTCCTCCGCTGGGTGGGCCGCGCGCCGTCCGAGATTGGTCGCGACTGGCGCACGATCAATCGCTGGCTGCTCCTGATGCACGTCGCGCTCGTCGCGGTGGCGCTCCTCGCCTCGCTGGTGCTTCCGTCCGCGAACGTACGGCTGTTCGTGGTCGCGCTCGCGGCCTGCGCCCTGTGCGCAAATGCGGCCACGCTCGCCGCCTATGCCCTCCAGGCGTCCGGCGACTTCTCTCGCGCCGGGCGGGTTGCGATCCTCTCCAATGGGCTGTTCGTCGGGCTGGTGCTCCTCGCGGGTGCTCGCACGCTCACCTCTGTCCTCGCGCTGTACGTCGCGGCGTTCGCCGTCGCCGCACTGTACGGCGCGTGGGGCATCACGCACCTGCGTGCCTCCGCGCCCACCGACTCCACCATGGAGCCAGCGAACTTCAAGAACCTCGTCCGCAGCGGCAGCCCGGTCCTCGGCGCCAGCCTCGCCGCGGCGCTCGCGCAGTCCATCGACCGCGTGCTCGTGAGCATCTTCTCGCCCATCGCGAGCTTCGCGCTGTATGGCTTCGCGTCCACGGCGAGCGTGGCGGCCGCATCGGCGACGCAGGCGCTCTCGCGCGTGGCACTCTCGCATGCCGCGCGACGACCCGAGCACGAGCGTGCGACGTTCCTCGCGGGATACTTCGACGTCATCGCCACGGGGTACGGAGCCGCGCTCCTTGGCCTGCCACTCTTCGAGTACCTCGTCGCGGCGCACATCCCGGCGTACGCCGCCGCCCTGCCAATCGTACGGGCACTCACACTCGGCCTACCGTTCTGGGTCGCGACACACGTC
>JBDSTA010000326.1:0-6940 GCA_039928475.1 Gemmatimonadaceae bacterium
GAGCAGCAGCGCGCCGCCCAGCGCCACGAGACCGCCCGCCAGCACGTCGCGCTGCGCGCCGCTCACCACGGCGTCGAGGCGCTGCGTCGTGATCGAGACGCGCACGTAACCAAGGGGATGCCGCACGGCGACGTACAGTTCCTCGTCGCCCGCCGATGCACTGCGCCGCCGCGACGAGCCGGTGCCCGTCTCGCGCGCCGTGATGATCTCCGGACGCGTCGCGTGATTCTCCAGCCGGCGCCGCGCGTCGGGGCCGAATTCCGCATCGCCGGCCACTGCGCCGAGCGAGTCGACGAGCGTCACGCGGTAGCCAAGCGCGACACCGTCCGCGTGCGCGAGGGAATCCGCGTCGAGCCCGCGATGCCACTGCGATGCGACGAGCCGCGCGGCGCGCGCGAGCTCGTCCGTCTTCTCCTCCACCAGCCGGCTGCGCAGCCGGCTCCCCGCGATGATGACGATGGCCGCGACGAGCGTCGTGATGACGACGAGGGACCCCGTCAGCAGGCGACTGGCGAGCTTCACGCGTGTCGTGACTGTGGGGCGCGAATCCGGTACCCGAAGCCGCGCACGGTCTCGATGAGGTCGCCCGCGATCCCGAGCTTGGCGCGCAACCGCTGCACGTGCATGTCCACCGTGCGCGTCTGGATGTCGGGCGCCGCGTCCCACACGGTCTGCAGCAGGTGCGCACGCGCCTGCACGCGCCCGCGCCGCTCGGCAAGCGTGGACAGCAGCTTGAACTCCGTCGGCGTGAGGTCCACGGGTTCGCCGGCGACGTGCACGAGGTGCGCGGCGAGGTCGATGACGAGCTGGCCGATCTCGATCTTGTTGCCGCCGCTCGTCGCGCTCGCGCCAACGCGGCGGAGGATCGCGCCCACGCGCAGCACCAGCTCCTGCGGGCTGAAGGGCTTGGTGAGGTAGTCGTCGGCGCCAAGTGCCAGTCCCTGGATGCGATCCTGCTCCTCGCGGCGCGCCGTGAGCATCAGGACGGCGATGTCGCGCGTCTCGTCCTTCGCGCGCAGTTCCTCCAGCACCTCATAGCCCGACATGCCCGGCAGCATCAGGTCGAGCACGATGAACGCGGGCCGCTCGCGACGCGCGGCGTCGAGCGCCTCGCTGCCGGAGCTGGCCGTGGCGACGCGATAGCCCGCCTTCGCGAGATGAGAGGCGACGAGCGCGACGATGTCGGGCTCATCGTCGACGACGAGTACGCGCTCGCCGGAGGCGGACGTCGCCGTCATGCGCTCCCGGACTGGATGCGCCGCGCGATCTTCGCGACGATCATCTCGATCGCCACCGGGTTGTGTCCCCCACGCGGGACGATCACGTCAGCATAGCGCTTGCTCGGCTCCACGAATTCCAGGTGCATCGGCTGGACGGTCGCGAGGTACTGCTCGAGAATCTCCGCGAGGGGCCGGCCGCGCTTCGCCATGTCGCGGCGGATACGGCGGATCAGCCGGACGTCCGCGTCCGCGTCCACGAACACCTTCACGTCGCACAGGTCACGCACGCGGCCATCCACGAAGAGCAGGATGCCGTCGATGACCACGACGTCTGCCGGCGGGATACGGATGGTGTCCGCATTGCGCGCGTGATTGACGAAGTCGTACACCGGCTTGTCGATCGCCGCGCCGCCGGCCAGCTGTCCCAGTTGATCAACGAGGTGGTCCCAGTCGAAGGCGTTGGGATGATCCCAGTTCACGTGCTTTCGTTCCTCGAACGAGAGGTGCGCGTGGTCCAGGTAGTAGGCATCCATGTCGATGAACGCGACGGACGCGTCGCCGAGTGCCGCGGCGACGTTGCGCGCCACGGTGCTCTTGCCCGATCCCGTTCCCCCCGCAACGCCGATGATGAGAGGCTTCATGCGAAGGCGCCTCCCTGCGCGGTGTCGCGAGTCCCGGAAAGCTCGCCAGCAGGTGGCGCGTGGCGCAGGGGCGAATGTGTCACGGTCGTGTATTGATGCGAGGGCGTGCGGCAGGGGACGTCGGGAAGTGTGCCGGGGGCGCTGCGGGCCGTCAACGGAGCATCCTCCCTCGGGGCCGCATCGCCGACTAGCTTTTTCCCATGCCGATTCGCTACTCCCTTGCCGCCGCGGCGCTGCTCGCCGCGGCCGGATGCGTTCCATCCGTTGCTTCGCCGGCCGCCGCCGGCGGGGACACCTTCGATCTCGTCATTGCCGGCACCACGGACCAGCACGGTCGCGTACGCGGGTTCAACTACGAGACGAATCGCCCCGACAGTGCGCGCGGCCTTTCGCGCGCCGCCACGATCATCGATTCGGTGCGCCGCGATGCGCCGGGCCGCGTCGTGCTGCTGGACGCGGGCGACCTCCTGCAGGGCAACTCCCTGACGTTCGTCGCAGCCCGTGTGGCGCCGGCAGCGGCGCGCCACCCGGTCATGGCCGCCATGAACGTGATGAAGTACGACGCGTCGGCGGTGGGGAATCACGAGTTCAACTACGGCGTGCCCTTCCTCGAGGCGACGATCAAGCAGGCGAACTTCGCGTTCCTCGCGGCAAATGCATACCGGCCAAATGGCGCGCACGCGTTTCCGAGCTGGACGCTGGTGAATCGTGGGAGCGTTCGCGTGGGTGTCGTTGGCGCCACGACTCCCGGCTCGATGGTCTGGGATCGCGACAACCTGAAGGACCGCCTCGTCATCCGCGACATCGTGCCCGAGCTCGTCACGGCGGTGCGCGACGTCCGCTCCGCGGGGGCGGACGTGGTCGTCGTCACTATGCACTCCGGCCTGACCGGCGAGTCCAGCTACGACACCGTCTCCACGGGGCTCCCGAGCGAGAACGTGGCAGCGCGCGTGGCGCGCGAGGTGAGTGGCGTGGACGTGATCCTCTTTGGCCATTCGCACCAGGAGGTGGCCGACACGATGATCAACGGCGTGCTCCTGATGCAGCCGAAGAACTGGGCGACGAGCGTGGCGGTCGCGCACGTCGCGCTGTCGCGCGCCGGTGGTCGCTGGAGCGTGATGGCGAAGTCGTCGAAGGTGATCCAGGCGGTGCGCCACGCGGAGGATGCCGCGGTGCTCGCCGCGACGGATTCCGCGCATCGCGCGACGGTCGCATGGGTCAACCAGCCCATCGGACGGACGCCGGTCGCATGGCGCGCCGACTCGGCGCGCGTCGTCGATACGCCGCTGATCGACTTCATCCTCGACGTCGAGCGCGCGGCTGCCGGCACTGACCTGGCGTCCACCGCAGCGTTCTCGCTCGACGCGACGCTCGACTCCGGCACGGTCACGGCAGCACGCATGCAGGCGCTCTACCCGTACGACAACACCCTGCGCGGCATCCGCATCACGGGCCAGCAGCTGCGAGACTATCTCGAGCAGAGTGCGCGCTACTACGTCACCAGCGCGAACGGACGCGCGACCGTGAATCCCGCGGTCCCCGGCTTCAACTTCGACATCGTGTCTGGCGCCGACTACACGCTCGACGTGTCGCGGCCGGCCGGGCAGCGCGTGACGCGCCTCGAGGTGAGGGGCAAGCCGGTGCAGCCGGCAGACACGTTCACGATGGCACTCAACAACTACCGGCAGTCGGGTGGTGGCGGCTACGCCATGCTTGCCAGTGCCCCACTGGTGTACGACAAGCAGCAGGAGATCCGGCAACTCCTCGTGGACGAGGTGCGGCGCAAGGGCACGCTCCTTCCCGCGGACTACTTCACGCGGAACTGGCGTCTCGAGCCGGCGGCGGCGATTGGATCGCTCCAGGCGGAGTTGCACCGGAACAACCGCGAGGATGCGCACGCGACGGGCACCGTGGCCGCGCGCGGCCCTCGCCCGTTCACGCGCCTTCGCATCATCGGGACGAATGATTTCCACGGGGCGCTCGAGCCGCGGCCCGACGCATCGGGCAAGCGTCGCGGCGGAGTGGCGTACATTGCCACCGCGATGAAGAACGCCGCGATGGGATGCTCGCCGCCGGCGTGCGAGACAATCCTGCTGGACGGAGGCGATGAGTTCCAGGGCACGCCGGCGTCCAACCTCGCCTTTGGGCGCCCTGTCGTCACGATCTTCAACAAGCTGGGATACGCCGCCGGCGCACTCGGCAATCACGAGTTCGACTGGTCGCAGGACACCCTTCGCGCTCGCATGCGCGAAGCGCATTACGCGATCCTCGGTGCCAATGTCCGCTACGCCGATGGTCGCGACGTCCCGTGGATTCGCGACGACACGCTCGTCACCCGCGGCGCACTGAAGGTCGGCGTCATCGGCGTGGCCACGACGTCGACGCCGAGTACGACGAAGGCGTCGAACGTGTCCGACCTGCGGTTCCTCGAGCCCGCCGCCATCGTGGACAGCCTGGCGCGTCGCCTTCGCACGCGCGGCGCGGACTATGTGATCGTCATTGCGCACTCGGGTGCATTCTGCGATCGCGATGGTGCCACGAACTGCAACGGCGAGATCGTCGATCTCGCGCGCGCGTTGAAGGAACCAGTCGACGCGATCGTGAGTGGCCACACGCATTCGCTCGTCGATGCCACGATCGCCGGCATTCCTATCGTGCAGGCGCGCTCGAGCGGCACCGCAATCGACGTCGTGGACCTCGGTCCGGGCGGCAGTACGCACAGCGTGCGCGATGTCGTTGCCGACTCGCTGGTTCCTGATCCGGAAATCGCCTCGCTTGTCGCGAGCGCTGTCGCCACCGTCGCCCCGTTCGTGAACCGCCCTGTGGCAACGATTGCCGCGAACCTCCAGCGCGACGGCAGTGAGTATCCGCTCGGTAACCTGATCGCTGACGCGATGCGTGCCGGCGGCAAGGGGGACGTGGCCGTGATGAACAACGGCGGCATTCGCGCGAACATGCGAGCGGGCCAGGCGACGTACGGCTCACTCTTCGAGATCCAGCCCTTCGGCAACATCCTGTATCGCGTGACGGTGGGCGGCACCGCGCTGAGGCAGTATCTCGAGAAGCTCGTCGCCAGGCGCCCTAACGTCCACGTGAGCGGAGTGACCATCCAGTACGACACGTCGCGGGCGGCGGGCTCGCGCATCGTGACGGCGCGCCTGTCGGACGGGAGGGAGATTCGCCCAGATGCGCAGTACGCGCTGATCCTCAACGACTTCCTCGCGACTGGTGGCGATGGCCTCGGCGTCACCACCGGCGCGCTGCGCACCGAGATTCTCCAGACGTCCGACCTCGATGCGCTCGTGGCGTACCTGCGCACGCTGCCCCAGCCGGTCGTCGCTCCCGCTGCGTCGCGCTTCATCGTATCCCCACCGGCCCGATGAGCTCCACCGTGAGGGTCTTCGTCAACGGAAAGGGACTCGATGCGCCGGTGGGCGGAACCGCCCTCGACGCCGTGTCCATTCACTCCGCGGTCGACGCGGCCGCCGTCGCCGCGGGCACATTGCTCGTGACCGACAGTCGCGGGCTTCCTGTTCCAACGGATAGCGCGCTGTTCAACGGCGCGCTCTTCCGCCTCATACCCAACCGGGAGCGCGATGCAGCGGATCCGGCCACGCAATTCGACGCCTGATGACCGCGACTTCCACAACCCGTGAGCTCCTGCGCCGCCTGCCGAAGGCGGAGCTGCACTGCCATCTCGATGGATCGGTCCGTCCCGCAACGATGCTCGAGCTCGGACGTGAGCTCGGAAAGCCCATGCCCGCCGCGGACGAGCAGTCGCTGCGCGAGTACATGGTGGTCGACGATGCGCGCCATCTCGAGGACTATCTCGAGCGCTTCGCGATCACGCTGTCGGTGATGCAGACGGAATCGGCGCTCGAGCGCATCGCGTACGAGCTGGCCGAGGACGCCGCGAGCGACGGCGTGCGATACATCGAGGTCCGCTACGCTCCGGTGCTCAACGTGCGCGAGGGCCTCTCGCTCGAGCAGGCCGTCGAGGCGCCGCTCCGCGGACTCGCGCGGGCGGAGGAAGCGCTCGGCGTGAAGGGACGGGTCATCGTCTGCGCAATTCGCAACATGGCGCCGAGCGTGTCGCAGGAGCTCGCCGAGCTGGCGGTCGCATATCGGCACAAGGGCGTCGTCGGGTTCGACCTCGCGGGTGGCGAGGCAGGCTATCCGGCCAAGGCGCACAGCAAGGCCTTCGAGTTCGCGCGGTGCCACGATCTCGCCTGCACCTGCCACGCCGGTGAGGGCGATGGCGCGGAGTCCGTCCGCGAGGCCGTGCACGTGTGTGGCGCGAATCGCGTTGGGCACGCGACGCGGCTCATCGAGGACACGTCGCTCACCGACTACTGCAACGACCGCCGCATCGCGCTCGAGATCTGCCTCACGAGCAACGTGCAGACGCGCGCGGTGGACTCGTACCAGGCGCACCCCTTTCGCGAGTACTACGATCGCGGGCTGAACGTGGTGCTCAACACCGACAACCGCCTCATGAGCGGCGTCACGCTCACGGACGAGTATCTGCACGCCTCGAAGGACATCGGGTTCTCGTTCGCGGAGCTCTCGCGCGTGGCGCTCAACGGATTCGAGAGCTGCTTCCTGCCTCATGCAGAGCGTGTGCGGCTGGTCGCGGACGTCGAGCGTGAGATCGCCGCACTTCGTGCGGAGGTGGCATGAGCACCGCGAGCTTCGGAGCCGCTGCGGCGCAGCAGGCCGCCGACGCGATTCGGGCACGGATCGGAAGCGACGCTCCTGTCGCCGGCATCATCCTTGGCTCCGGCCTTGGTGGCCTCGCCAGGCGCATCGGGAACGCTCAGGTGGTGCCATTCGCCGAGGTGCCGGGATTCCCGACGGCGACTGTCGTCGGCCACGCCGGTCAGCTCATCGGCGGCACACTCGGCGGAAGGCCGGTCGTCGCGCTGGCGGGCCGCTTTCATATGTATGAGGGCCATGACGCATCGCTCGCCGGTTTGCCGGTGCGCGTGCTGCACGCGCTCGGAGCCCCGGTCCTCTTCGTGTCGAACGCGGCGGGCGGCATACGGCGCACGTTCCGCGCGGGCGACCTCATGCTGATCC
>JBDSTA010000327.1:0-4736 GCA_039928475.1 Gemmatimonadaceae bacterium
GGACTGAGTGGCCGACGGAAAGCCCGAGGTCTGGCTGCGCGGCCCATTGTCCGACGTGCCGCCATTGCTCCAGCCCGTGGCGCATTCGCTGATGCAGTCCGCGGAGGAGGTGCGCCACCACATGCGCAACGCCACGCACGACGAGCTGTGGACCGCCCCTGGAAGGACCACGTCCGCGGGATATCACCTGCAGCACGCGGCGGGAAGCCTGGACCGGCTCTTCACCTACGCGCGTGGGGAGCAACTCAGTCGCGCGCAGCTCGACCTGCTGGCGCGCGAGACCCATACCGGTGACGGCACCGTGGACGAGCTGGTCATCGCGTTCATCGCGGCGGTGGAGCGGTCACTCGCGCAGCTGCGCGCCACGGACGACACGCGCCTGCTCGATGCGCGCGAAGTCGGGCGCGGCCGCTTGCCCTCGACGACGCTCGGCCTCCTGGTGCACGCAGCCGAGCATACGCAGCGGCACGTGGGACAGCTCGTGACGATCCTGCGGATCGTGCAGGGCAGGCAGGACTCGTGATCACGCTCGGGGAGACAATGACCATCGCCCGCATGCTCGCCGTCGCAGCGCTTTCGACTGGAGTCGCCATGGACGCAGGTGCCCAGGTGCCGGCCAACGCGCGTATCGATTCGCTCATGGCGCCCTACGCCGACGCGAGCGGGCCCGGTGCCAGCGTGATGGTGTTGCGCCACGGCGCCGTGGTGTACGCGAAGGCGTATGGTCTCGCTGACGTGGACTCGCAGGCGCCCGTGACGACCGCGACGAACTTCCGCCTCGCCTCGCTCTCGAAGCAGTTCACGGCGACCACCGTGATGATGCTCGCCGGGAAAGGTCGCCTCGCGTACGACGACGAGATCACGCGTTACGTGTCGGGGCTGCCGGCGTTCGCGCGCGGCGTGACGGTGCGCCAGTTGCTCAACCATACGAGCGGGCTGCCCGACTACGAGGACTTCGTGCCGGATACGCAGACCGTGCAGGCGCACGATGGGGACGTCCCCGCGTTCATCTCGCATGCTGCTGCGCCGAAGTTCGCCGCGGGCACGAAGTACGACTACAGCAACACCGGCTATGCCCTGCTGGCGCTCATCGTCGAGCGCGTGACGGGCCAGCGCTACGCCGACGCCTTGCGCACGATGATCTTCACGCCACTCGGCATGACGGGCACCGTGGCGTACGAGGCAGGCCGCTCGACCGTGACGCATCGCGCCTACGGGCATTCCGTGCGCGGTGGCGTGGTGAAGCGCACGGACCAGAGCAATACGAGCGCCGTGCTCGGCGACGGCGGGATCTATTCGTCAGCCGTCGACATGGCGAAGTGGCACCGCGCGATGGATGCGCACATCCTCGTGAGTGCCGAGGCGCAGCGGATGGCGTGGACGCCGCCGGTGTTGCCTGCAGGCGCGAAGACGGAATATGGATTCGGATGGTTCGCCGACTCCGTGGGCGGCTTGTTGCGCGTGCGGCATCACGGCGAGAGCCGCGGGTTCACGAATGGTGTGGTGAAGTTTCCGGCGCAGCGACTCACGGTCGTGGTGCTGACGAACCGGAGCGGCGGTGCGCCGTGGGACGTCGCGCAGCACGTGGCCGAGGAGTACCTTGGGCCGGCAGTGCGCTCGGCGCCGTGGCGTCCATGAGGTCGCGCGTGGTTCGCGGCGTGTTGCTGTTGGTCGCGTGCCTGTCGGTGCGCGTGCAGGCGCAGGAGGTGTATGCGCTGCGCTATGGCACCCTCGAGAACTTTCCCGTGTCGGGGCTCATCGCGGGTGCGGACACGTCGCGACGCATGGACGTGGCGCTCATGGTCTGGCTGGTGAAGATGCCGGGCCACAACGTGCTGGTGGATGCCGGCTTCTACCGCGACAAGTTCATGACGCGGTGGAAGCCCGCCGACTACGTGAAGCCGTCGGAGGTCGTTCGCATCGCGGGCGTGAAGCCCGAGGACGTGACGGACATCATCGTCTCGCACGTGCACTGGGACCACTTGGATGGTGTGGACCTGTTTCCCAACGCGCGCATCTGGATCCAGCGCGGCGAGTACGTGCACCACGTGGGCGAGGGCGGGCGCGTGGCGGATCGCGCCATTGATTCACTCGATGCGGCGATGCTGTTCACGCTCGCGGCGGCGAATCGCGTGGAGTTCGTGGACGGCGACAATCGCGAGATCCTGCCGGGCATCACGGTCTACACGGGCGGCAAGCATACGTTCGGGTCGCAGTTCGTCAGCGTGAACAGCAGTGACGGCACGATCGTGCTGGCATCGGACAACGTGTACCTGTACGAGAACTTCCGACGGCACGTGCCGATTGCGCAGACGCTCGACGCGGCATCGAACCTCCGGGCGCAGGATCGAATGTTGACGATCGCGACGGATCGCAGGCTCATCGTGCCGGGGCACGACCCTCTCGTGTTCACGCGGTTTCCATCGCAGAATGATCGGGTGGTGCGGATTCGTTGACGAGCTGGCTGGCCCGCGCCGTGACTTCCGGGGTCATTGGCGTTCGTGGAACCTGCGAAGTCAGTGGCGGTCGTCGGACAAATCGCGGACAGGCGGAAGGAGCCACGGCGAAAGGGTCGGATGTCGGACCGACGTCGGATGTCGCACTGGCTTTCTCCGACTGTCCGTCACCTTTCCGACGACCGCTACCGACCTCGCCGTATCGAGGAATGCCAATGACTCATCGTTCCGGCCACAACTATTGACCGCCCGACGACATCTTCCTGCCTTTCCTCGCGGAGGCCTGGCGTTGCGTAGTGGATGGCTCGGCCTTGCAGCAGCCTGCTTCGTGTTGATGGCGCCGAGGGCGGCGGCGCAGGCCCCGGTCGTCGTCACCGTGACCGTCGTGGACTCCGCGCGCGCGCCGGTTGCGGGCGCCGACGTCTCCATCGTGCGCTCGCTCAAGGACGTCGTCGCGAGCGGCGCCACCGACGCGCGCGGGCGTCGCACGCTCCGCATCACGGAGCGCCTCGCGTCGTACGAGGTGGTGGTGCGGAAGCTGGGCTACGCGCGCGCGAGCCGCTTCGTGCCTGCGCGCGGTGACTCGCTCGACGTCCTCATCACGCTCGTGCCCCTCACGCAGCGGCTCGACGCCGTGCGCGTCACCGCGGACCAGGATCGCAGCCGCGAGCGCACGCACATCGACGCCGATGCGATCGCTGCCACCAACCGTCCCCTCTTCGACGCGATCGACGTCATCGAGAAGCTACGCCCCAACATGACGCTCGAGCCGCCGGACATCACGGGCAACTGCGTGCCCGCGAAGAACCTCTTCATCAACGGCGTGCTGGTCGCGCAGTCGGCACCCGTCAACAAGGTCGCGCGACGCAACGTCCGCGGCGCCGACATCGGCGCATCACGCGCGCGCATCGGCGCGGCGCTCTCCTCCGCCCCCGATGACGCCATCCTCGCGCTCAACACGATCAAGCCCGAGCACATCGAGGCGATCGAGTATCGCAACTGCACGCAGGTCTCCGTCGGCCGCCTGCACGACGAGAGCGCGCTCTTCATCGTCCTCAAGGAAGGCGTGCAGTTCAAGCTCGGCACCGGCAGCTACGTCGTCAGCGCCGCGACGCAGGACAGCGTGATGAAGTCGATCATGCGCACGCCGCGCCCGCAGCCCTCGGCGCAGGTCATCACGGTCTCGCCGCCGGGCTATCGCAATCGCATACTGGGCGTGTTCGACGCGGTGTCGGGTGCGCCGGTGGATTCCGTGGCGATCACGGAGGTCGCCACGGGCGTCACCGCGCGCACGTCGGTCACGGGAACCGTTTCACTCGCGTTCATGCAGGATGGCGCGGGCCGGCTCGCCTTCAGCAAGCCAGGCTACCGGCCGGACACCCTCGCCATCAGGATTGCGCCCTCCGACACGATGCCCATCACAGCCGTGCTCATTCGCCTCACGCCCTGATGATTCACGCTGCGCCGAGGAGTCTGTTCGACGACTATCCGCCCAGGGCAGGCGAGGTAGGCGTCGTGGACCGTCACTGGCCCTGGGGGCATGCACTGCGTCACGGCGCACGCGGCGACGGACGACCAGCGCGTGCGGCGCTCACCAACCTGTGGGCAAGCGTGCAGGCGGTGTCGTCCATCCGGGAGGTCGTCCTCCCCGCGGGCGAGTACGACCTCGGCGACCTTGGCCTGGGCGAGGAAGTCCTGACGCTTCGCGACGTGCATGACCTGCGCATCCTCGCGAGTGGCGCGCACCTCGTGTGCAACACGACCGCGCGCAGCATCAGCAAGGTCCTCATGTTCATCGACTGCGAGCGGCTCACGATCGAGGGGTTGGCGGGGCGCGATGATGGATACGCGCCCGCGATCGCATGGAAGGGCGCCGTGCTCGTGTACATCCAGAACGTCGCGAGGCCATCGGGCACGCTCGCCGGCTACGACCTGCGTGGCATCGAGGCGACGCGCATGGTGGCGCCGTTCATCTTCGCAGGGCAGGATGGTGCGCGCATCCGCGACATCACCTTCGACATCCGCGCGATGGACTGCTTCTACGGTCCGTCCTTCCAGAACCAGGGCGACGACGTGCGCGGGTACGCGTACTGCTACAACGTGCGTCGCGCCTATTTTCCCTATGGCGTCACGAATCACGACGTCGGCCTTCGCATCGAGAGCGACGCGCGCAACATCGGCTCCAATGCGTGCATCCCCATCACGCGCTCACGTGCCGACAAGGGTCGCGACACGTCGCACATCCGCGTGCGCGCGAGCTTTGGTGGGCGGCTGCCGTGG
>JBDSTA010000328.1:0-8826 GCA_039928475.1 Gemmatimonadaceae bacterium
TTCGACACGGCGTCGGACGCGGAGGTGCTGGTGACGCGCCCGCGGGACGTGACGGACAATGCGGTGCCGAGTGGGTCGTCGCTGGCTGTCGAGTTACTGGCGATTCTCGGGGATGTGTTCGACGTGCCGTTGTATCGCGAGCGGGCCTCGCGCGTTCTGGAGGGTCTGGTGGAACCCATGGCGAGGTACCCGACGGCGTTCGGGCATGCGCTCGGCGCTACTGACATGGTGGTTCGCGGAGCGGTGGAGGTGGCGTTGCCAGGCACGTCGGGGTTGGCCGCGGCGGTGGCGGATGAGTACGCGCCTTCACTCGTCCTGGTGGGTGGGGCGGCGTCTTCAGACCTGGCGTTGATGGCGGGGCGTGCCGAGGGGCTGGGGTATGTGTGCCGGTCGTATTCCTGTGAGAAGCCAACTGCAGATGCTGGCGAGTTGAGGGAGCAGTTGCGGGGTGCGCGGCGATCCTCTTCGGGTGGTTGAGCTTCCAATACGCGTGCCGTACCAGGCCTCAGCGCAAATGCCTAACTGCGTAGAACGCGGAGGCCGCGGAGGTTACGCGGAGGCGCAGAGGACATCTCCGCGTCCTCCGCGGCACCTCTGCGGCCTCTGCGTTCAAGACTTTGGTTTTGCTCTTTGGAAAGCCGTACATGCCCCTCGCTACGCTCGGGGCGACAAATGCAGCTACGCTCGGGGCGACAAGTTGGCCAGCTCCCAAACCTCGGCATTCAGGTCTACGCCGAAGCTGTTGTGCTTTTCTTCAGTCGTGAGCTCGAAGCCGGCCCTCTTGTAGATGTGCCGCGCTGCCGCGAGGACATCCTGCGTCCAGAGCGTGATCGTGTGATAGCCGGCGCTCCGCGCGAACGACACGCACTCCGCGACGAGGCGGTGGCCGAGTCCCTGCCCGCGCGCAGAGGGATCGATGAGGAAGAGGCGGAGCTGGGCGACGCCCTCGCGCTGCGGATGCTTCATCACGAAGATGCAGCCCACGTTGGTGCCGTCGCGCTCGGCGATCCAGCAGCGCTCATGCTTCGCATCGAATGAATCGATGAAGCCCGCGACCACGCGCGCGACGAGCGACTCGAAGCGCTCGTCCCAGCCGTACTCGCGGAAGTAGAGCTGCCCGTGGGCCTGCACGACCCAACCCATGTCGCCGGGGCCGTGCTGCCGGATGAAGAACGTGGGAGCGAAGGACGACGCTGACGACGCGGGGTAGAGCAGCGACTGGATCTCGTCCATCGCGGCGACGACGCGCTTCTGCGCATCACGCGGGAGAGGTGCGAGCAGGTTGGCGACGTCGGCGCTCGCCCGGGCCTCGAGATCGACGACGGCGGTGCGGCCGGTCTTCGTCAGCGTGAGATGCGTCTCGCGCGCGTCGTCCGCGGACTTCGCGCGGCTGACGAGGCGTCGTCGGCCGAGCGAGCGGAGGAGGCGGCTCACGTAACCCGCGTCGAGGCCGAGGTCGCGGACGAGCTGCGTGGCGGTGGGGCGGTCGCGGTGGGCGAGCTCGAAGAGGAGCCGCACCTCGGCCAGCGAGAAGTCGCTGTGGAGGTGTCCCTCGTCGAGCGCGCCGACGACTCGCGTGTAGAAGCGATTGAAGCGCCGCACGGCGGCGACGTCGCGTGAGCCTGGCATGGTCCCTCCGGATACATGCCAAACTCAATTACTTGCTTGCTTTTGTCAAGTAATGCCCTTCCCAGCCGCCTGCGACTTGTAGACGACGCCCGCCTTCATCACGAAGCTGGGCTTCTCCATCAGCGTGATGTCCTTCGTGGGGTCGCCCGGGACGGCGACGACGTCTGCCCACTTGCCGGGCGCCAGCGTGCCCACGTGCTTCTCCCAGCCGAGCAGCTTCGAGGCATTCGAGGTGCCCGCGACGATCGCCTGCATGGGGGTCATGCCGCCCCAGCTCACCATGAGGCTGAACTCGTGGCCGTTCGTGCCGTGGTCGCCCACGCCGGCGTCGGTGCCGAGCGCGATGGGGACGCCGTTCTTCACGGCGATCCTAATGGCGTTGCGCATGCCCGCGGCGGCGGCGAGACCCTTCTCACCGCGAAGGCCCGTGAGGCGACCGCTCTTCACCGCATTCTCCACCATCTCGCCGGCGCTGATCGTGGGCACGAGGTACGTGCCGTGCTGCACCATCATCTTCGCGCCTTCCTCGTCGAGGAAGGAGCCGTGCTCGATGCTCGCGACGCCGGCCTGCACGGCGAGCTTGATGCCCTCGGTGCCGTGCGCGTGCGCGGCGACCTTCCGGTCGAGCTTCCGCGCCTCCTCGACGATGGCCTTCATCTCCTCGAGCGTGTACTGCGTGGCGCCGACGGCGTCGCCCTCGGAGAGCACGCCACCCGTCGCGCAGATCTTGATGACGTCGGCGCCGTACTTCACCTGGTAGCGCACCGCCTTGCGGCCTTCGTCCGCGCCATCGGCGACGCCGTTGCGATAGTCGGCGTCGGCGAGGCCCGGGCGATAGCCGTTCTCGTCGCAGTGGCCGCCCGTGATGCCGAACGAGTTGCCGGCGTTCTGCATGCGCGGGCCGATCGCGGCGCCGTTGGTGATGGCCTGGCGCAGCGCCATGTCGTCGAAGTTCGGCGAGCCGAGCACGCGGACGCTCGTGAAGCCGGCCATGAGCGTCCTGCGCGCGTTCTCCACGCCGACGATGGCGCCGTAGCTCGCATAGTCGCGGACGACGGCGTCGTCGGACCTGGGGTCTGAGAGCGGGCGCCCGATGATGTGCACGTGCGCATCGATGAAGCCGGGCAAGAGCGTCGCGTCGCCGAGGTCGATGACCTTCGCGCCAGCCGGGATCGCGACGGAGCCTTCCCTGCCCACGGCGACGATCTGGTCATTCGTGACGACGACGACGCCGTTCGTGATCGGGGCAGCGCCGGTGCCGTCGATCAGGCGCGCGGCCTTGAGGACCGTCGTCTGGGCCGCGAGGACGGCGGGAACGCACAACAGGAGCAGGCCTTTCAGCATCGCGATCCTCTGGAGGGGAGAGATGTCAACAGCTCAGGGGGTGAACCAGTGCTTCGTCGTCTTCACCTTCGACGGATCGAACAGCGCATCGTCGAGCGCCACGTTCGACTTCACGTCGGAATACTCCTCGGTGAACACCAGCTTCCCATCCGTGTGGATCTCCACGCGCGGGGCCATCCATCCACCACCTTCGCGGCGGTAATCCACGAAGCGCACGTCCTGCACCTTCGTCGGCTCGCGCGGCGCCGCCTCGAGCGTGCGCACGAAGTACAGGTGCTCGGCGTCCACCCAGAACTGCTTCGTGAGCATGTCACCCGCGCGCGCACCCACGACGATCATCGGCCGGTGGAAGAGCGTGTCCACGTGCACGACGGACAGGTCGAACTTCTCCTTTCGCAGCAGCGCCGCGGTGCGCTCGGGCGCATTCGCGTAGACGTCGAAGCCGAGCAGCAGCAGCGGGTTGATCGCGGGCTGGCCGGGGAGCGCACGGCCGTTGCTCAGCGTGAACGCGCTGTCGTGCGCGTAGACGACGCCGTTGCCACCGGTGAGCGGAGCGAAGTCGATGCGCAGGCGGCCGGGCACCTTCATCGCCTCGTACCAGGTGTCCACCTTCCACTTGCCGTCGGGCTGGAGGCGCGAGGTCTTCTGCACGAACGTCAGCGAGTGGTACCACGTGCCGGCGTAGCGATCGTGCATGGCGGCGAGCAGCTGGTTGCCCGACGCATAATTCAGGCGAACGGCCGAGGCCGCCGGAGTGGGTGCGGGCGCTGCGGGAGCGATGGACGACGAACGGCATGCCGCGAGAGCGGCGAGGGCGAGAATGACGGGGAGGGGGAGTCGCATCGCCAAAGTATAGCGTTCCTCGCGCGGGTCGCGCACACCCGATAATCTTTCGCCATGAGTGACGACGCACCCTCGTTCGTACGCGGGCTCTTCGCCGGCGCGATTCACGATGAGCTGATCTTCCCGTACCCGGCGCCGCTCCAGGAGCGCGATCCGGAGGAGGCGAAGATCGTACGCCGCCTCCTGGCGGACCTCGATCGCATGAGCCGCGGGCTCATCGACTCGGCGCGGTTCGACGAGGAGGAGACGCTTCCGGAAGACGTCATCCAGGAGCTCGCGCGCACCGGATTCCTCGGGCTGTCGATCCCGCGCGAGTACGGCGGACTTGGCCTCTCCCCGTCCGCGTACGCGCATGTGTTCGGCGCGATCTCGAGCCTCGACGCATCGATCGGAGTGCTCATCGGTGTGCACTGCGGGCTCGGCTCCAAGGCCATCGTGCTCTTCGGCTCACCCCAGCAGAAGCAGCGCTACTTGCCGATGCTCGCGCGCGGGGAGACGCTCGCCGCCTATGCGCTCACGGAACCGGAGACGGGCTCGGACGCGCAACACATCGTGACGAAGGCGCAGCCGAACGACGACGGGTCGTGGACGCTCACGGGCCACAAACACTGGATCGGCAACGGGCAGCGTGCGGGTGTTATCGCGACGTTCGCGCAGACGCCCGTGGAGCGCAAAGGCGAGATGGTGCAGCGTCCGACGGCGTTCATCATCCGGCCGGACATGCCCGGCTTCAAGGTCGTGAGCACGGTACGCAAGCTCGGCATCCGCGGCTCTACGCAGGCCGAGCTGTTGTACGAAGGCCTTCGCGTTCCCGCCGACCATGTGCTCGGCGAGGTGGGCAAGGGGTTCGGCGTCGCCGTACAGGTATTGAATGGCGGACGCCTCACGCTCGCGGCGGGATGCACCGCGGGCACGAAGCGCATCCTCGGGCAGATGTCCGAGTTCACAGAGGGGCGCGTGCAGTTCGGGCGCCCCATCGCCGACTTCGAGATCACGCAACGCAAGCTCGCGCGCACGGCGACGGACATCTACGCGTCGGACGCGATGCTCGGCGAGCTCGCGCGGCTGGCGGCAGCGGGCGGCGAGTACGCCCTCGAGGCCGCGTGCTGCAAGGTGTTCGCAAGCGAGATGCTCTGGCGCGCGGCGGACGAGATGGTGCAGCTCGCGGGCGGGCGCGGCTTCGTGAAGCCGTATCCGTACGAGCGCATGCTGCGCGACGCACGCATCAACCGGATCTTCGAGGGCACGAACGAGATCCTGCGGCTCTTCATCTCGCTCAACGGCATCGAGGACCCGGCGGAGGAGCTCAAGGAGCTCGGCGCCGCGCTCCGTTCGCCGCTCAAGCACCTCGGCCTCCTCTCCGACTACGCTGCCTCGCGCATCTCCGCACGCCTCGGTGCAACGCCGACGCTCGACGTCGACGTGCACGAGCGGCTGAAGGGACACAAGGAGCATTTCGAGAAGCACGTGCAGGAGCTGAAGGAGCACGCCGAGTCGGTGATTCGCGAGTACAGGAAGGAGGTGATCGAGCGTCAGCAGGAGCTCGAACGCCTCTCGGACATGGCGATCGAGCTGTTCGCGACGGCGTGCGTGATCGCGCGCACGCAGCGGCTGCTCGAGGAGCGGGGCGAGGAGGGATGCACGCGTGAGCTCGCGCTCACGGACCTGTTCGTCGTGGAGGCGGGCCGTCGCTTCCGTGCGAGCCGCGGGGCGATCCGGTCGCGGCAGGACGATGGCCGCCGGGCGGTCGCGCGCGCGGTGCGCGATGCGCATGGCTACGGCGTGGAGGGGACCATTTTCCCGGACGGGCGATGAGCCGCATCTATGATGTGTCGGTGGGCGTGCGCGACGGCGGGGTCACCTACCCGGGCAACCCGGCCATCTCGATCACGGCGCAGCAGGCGATCTCGCAGGGCGCCGGCGCGAACGTGTCGCGGATCGACTTCGGGTCGCATACGGGAACGCACGTGGATTCGCCCAAGCACTTCTTCGATGACGGCGTTGGAGTTGAGGCGCTGGCGCTCGACGTGCTGATGGGGCCGGCGCGGCTGCTGACGTTCGACGACAGCGTGCTCAGTGTGGGAGAGGAGGAGCTGCGGACGTTCGACCTGTCCGGCGTGACGCGCGTGCTGCTGAAGACACGGAACTCGGCGTGGCTGGCATCGGGGTCAACGGAGTTCCACAAGGATTACACGTTTCTTGCGCCATCCGGGGCGGCGTACCTGGTGTCGCTCGGCGTCCTGCTGGTTGGTGTGGACTACCTGTCGGTGGAGCAGTTCCATTCCGGGCATCACATGACGCACCGGACCTTGCTGGAGGCGGGGGTCATCATCGTGGAAGGGCTGGTGTTGGCGGAGCCGGCTGCTGGTGACTACGAATTGCTGTGCCTGCCCGTGAAGTTTCTGGGGCTCGATGGGGCTCCGTGCAGGGCGGTGTTGAGAGCTCCATAGCTTGACTACGGAACTGCCTTACTACGCACGCAGAAAGACGCTGGCTTCGCGTGCGCAGAAGGACGCAGTAACTACGTGGGACCATCCAAGGCTCCTTGTGTAGTACTCGCAGCTGCAGCCTGGTGGTGGCATCACCCCGTATCAGTTTTTGTTTTTGCAGTTACAGCGTTACTTCTGCGCCTGCGCAGCCTGCGTCCTTCTGCGTGCGCAGTGTGGGGTTTTCCGCACGCAGCACCGGCCACCCAGTCGCCATACCTGGAGAAGACAATGCAGTTATCGATGATCGGCCTCGGCAAGATGGGCGGCAACATGACCGAGCGACTCATGCGCAATGGACACACCGTCGTCGCGTATGACCGCGACCCGGCGGTGGTCGCGAAGTACCAGGGGCTCGGCGCGAAGCCAGCCACGGACCTCGCCGACATCGTGCGACAGCTCACCGGGCCGCGCGTAATCTGGATCATGGTGCCCGCGGGCAAGCCGACCGACGACACCGTGGACGCGCTCGCCGGCCTGCTCAGCAAGGGTGACATCGTCATCGACGGCGGCAACTCGAACTTCAAGGATTCCATCGCGCGCTCGGAGCGGCTCTCCGCGAAGGGAATCCAGTTCATCGACTCGGGCACCAGCGGCGGCATCTGGGGGCTCGAGAACGGCTACTGCCTCATGGTCGGCGGGAACGACGAGGCCGTGAAGACGTGCGAGCCGATCTTCACGGCGCTCGCGCCGGATGGCGGCTACGCGCACGTCGGGCCGCCGGGATCGGGGCACTACGTGAAGATGGTGCACAACGGCATCGAGTACGCGCTCATGCAGGGTTACGGCGAAGGTTACGAGATCCTCGCGTCGTCGAAGACGTTTCCCAAGCTCGACCTGAGGCAGATTGCGGAAGTCTGGCAGCATGGCAGCGTCGTGCGGTCGTGGCTCAACGAGCTCGCGGTCGACGCGTTCACGAAGGACCCGAAGCTCGAGAAGCTCAAGGGTTTCGTCGCCGATTCCGGCGAAGGGCGCTGGACGGTGCAGGAAGCCATCGACATCGACGTACCCGCGCCGGTCATCACGCTCTCGCTCCTCATGCGCCTTCGCTCGCGGCAGGAGGATTCGTTCGGCGCGAAGGTGCTCGCGGCGCTGCGCAACGAGTTCGGCGGGCACGCCGTGAAGGGCAAATGAACACACCCGTCTCGATGAAGGCGCAGCCACGGCCAACGAGCCAGTTCGGCGTGGTGAGCGCGCAGGCGGAGCGCGCCGATCCGTGCACGATGGTGATCTTCGGCGCGACGGGCGACCTCACCAAGCGAAAGCTCTTCCCTGCCCTCTACCAGCTCGCGGCGGAGCACCTCCTCGCGTCAGCGTTCACGGTGCTCGGCGTGGGACGCGAGGCGATGGACGACGAGACGTTCCGCACGAAGATGCGCGAGTCGCTCACGCTCTCGGGCGAAGTGAAGAACGTGGACGAGGAGATCTGGAAGTCGCTCGCCGAGCGGACGTTCTACGTCGGCGGGGATGCGACGGACATTGCGGCCTACGACGGCGTGAAGGCGAAGCTCGCGGAGATCGAGTCGTCGCACTCGGCGGACGAGTGCAACCGCTTCTTCTACCTCGCCGTACCGCCGAGCGTGTTCGAGCCGATCGTGAAGAATCTCTCGACGAGCGGGCTCGTTCCGCGCACGCCTGATCCGCAGGCGCGTCCGTGGTCACGCGTCGTCGTCGAGAAGCCGTTCGGGCACAGTCTCGACACGGCGCTCGAGCTCAACGCGACGGTGCTGGCGCTGTTCGCGGAGCACCAGGTGTACCGCATCGATCACTTCCTCGGGAAGGAGACGGTGCAGAACGTGCTCGTGCTGCGCTTCGCCAACTCGATCTTCGAGCCGCTGTGGAATCGCCGCTGGATCTCGCACGTGCAGATCACGGCCGCGGAGTCGGTGGGCGTGGAGGCGCGCGGGAAGTACTACGAGGAGGCGGGCGTCGTCCGCGACATGTTCCAGAACCACCTGATGCAGCTCCTTGCGCTCACCGCGATGGAGCCGCCCCCGAGCATGACGGCGGATGCGGTGCGCGACGAGAAGGTGAAGGTCTTGAAGTCGGTGCGGTGGTTCACGCCCGACGCGATCCCGACGAACGCCGTGCGCGCGCAGTACTCGGCGGGGTCGGCGGGAGGGAATCTCGTCGCCGGCTATCGCGATGAGCCGGACGTCGCGCCCGATTCTCAGACGCCGACGTACGCGGCCGCGTGCTTCCACATCGACAACTGGCGCTGGAAGGGAGTGCCGTTCTATGTGAGGAGCGGCAAGCGGATGAACAAGCGGTATTCGGAGATCGCGGTGACGTTCCAGTCGCCGCCGCACCTGATGTTCGGCGGTGAGACGGGTCATCGCGAGCTGCCGCCAAACGTGCTGGTGATGCGCGTGCAGCCGAACGAGGGCGTCTCGATCAACTTCGAGGTGAAGGTGCCAGGCGCAGCGGTCGCGCTCACGCAGCATCTCGAGGTTGCGCCGGTGGACATGGACTT
This sequence comes from Gemmatimonadaceae bacterium, assembly GCA_039928475.1. Taxonomy (GTDB): domain Bacteria; phylum Gemmatimonadota; class Gemmatimonadetes; order Gemmatimonadales; family Gemmatimonadaceae; genus AG11. The sequence goes on from JBDSTA010000328.1 coordinate 8,776, forward strand.
CAGCTATGCCGAGGCGTTCGGCGAGACGGCGGCGCCGGCGTACGAGACGCT
>JBDSTA010000329.1:0-20290 GCA_039928475.1 Gemmatimonadaceae bacterium
TCATTGCGCGCTTCAGCTGCGAGTCCGCGGGTCCGAGGGCGTCGAGCACGGACGCGATCGCGGGCGCGGGTGTTCCGCCCTCGCCGAGGATCTCCGTCGTCACGCCTTGCGAGATCTTGCTGATGACACGGCCGTCCCCGGTGAGATGGCCTTCGTACGACTGCGCCTGGATGTCGAAGAAGCCCGGAGCGACGACGCGATTCGTCGCGTCGATGCGCTGCCGCGCCGGCGCGTTCGCGAGCGCGCCTGGTGGCGCGACGGTCACGATGCGGTCGCCGCGCACGCCCACGTCGCCGTACCTCCATGGATTCCCGGAGCCGTCGACGATCTTTCCGCCCGTGATGACGACGTCGTAGTCGGCGGTGGCCACGGTGCGTGGCGCGGATGCGCAGCCGGCGGCGAGGAGTAGCGTGAGGAGGAAGGTGGCGCGCATCGTGGGTTCGATGGGGGAGTGGGCCTCAACGACCGAAGTTACTCGCGCGTGTCCTTGTGGCTACCTTTCGCGACCGCTTCCCTCACCCCCGCCGCATGCGTTCGGTCCTTCTCGCGTCGCTCGGTCTTCTCGTGGCGACGGCGATGTGCAGTGCCCAGTCGCAGACGCACGAGTACCGCGCGGAAGTCATCATCACGCTGCCACGCATCCGCGGCTTCGGCCTGCTGATGGTGATGGACCAGCGCCTCGCCATGAGCGATCTCACGCAAGATGAGATCAACATCGGCAGCGGCATCATCTCGCCGCAGTTTCATCGCATGAGCGCCGCGTTCGAGGCGCGGCAGGTGAAGACGGTGAGCGGGAGCGTCGAACATCGCTACATCCCCACGTTCTACTTCAACCTGCCATTGCCTGGCGGGTTCGAGGTGCGCGACCGCAATCGCTTCGAGATGCGCGACATCGCCGGCACCTGGTCGCAGCGCTACATCAATCGCACGGCGATCGGCCATACGATCGGGGTGCTCGACTGGACGACGTTTCCCTTCGTCCAGTCCGACGCGTACTACGACGTGAAGAGCAGCCGCTTCAACCGGCTCGACGGCACGGTCGGCACGCGCACGCCGCTCTTTCCCGGCAGCAGCATCGACACCTTCCTCACGCGCTCGAGCGACCAGGGCAAGACGCCGCGCGTGGGAATCACGCTCGGCGCCCTGCTTCGAGTGCAGCTCTAGTCAGCCCGGTCCGCGGCCACCGCGGCCGCCGCCGCCACCGCCCTCACCACCGCCGAAGCCGCCGCCCAGCCCACGATCCGGCGGCACGGTCTTCACGGCGTCCGGCAGCTTGGCCCACTGCTCGGGGGTCAGCGCGGCCTTCAGGTCGGCGACCGACTGCTCTGCGACCTTCCGCGCTTCCTGGGTCTTGCCCTGCATGCGCGCGCCGATGACCTGCGGATCCGGCGTGATGCCGGCGCTCGTGAGGACGTCCGCGAGCTCCTCTGCGATGCGATCGGCCTGCACCGCGACATTGTCCGACAATGACTTGAGCTGCACTTTCTGCTCGGCGGTGAGCGCGAGCTTGAGCGAATCATCCAGTGCGAGCGTGCGCTGGAACGGATTCGGCACGACGCGCGACAGGCGCACCTTCCACTCTTCCTTCGAGAGCGGCTTGCCGTCCGCCCCCGTGCCGAACATGCGGCCGATCTGCTGGCGCGCGGGATCCTGGCCGACGGTCAGGCGGCCCTGAAGCCCGATCTGGAAGGGCACGCGGAACGCGCTGTTCGCGCCACTCGGCACGCCGAAGTGCTCGTTGACCTGGTACTTGAACTGCTGCGTCGCCGGATCGAAGCCGCGCACGAACAGCAGGGTGCGGTCCGGCACCACCGGCTGTCCCCATCCGTGCAGGTTGTCGCCGTGCAGGAGCTGGTCGATGCCGACGAGTGCGTTCTGCAGCTGCACCTGCAGCGCAAGGCGACGTGCGAGCCCGAACGCATCGGGCTTCATGTTCAGCTGGATGTCGAGCGTGGGCGTCCACGGTGCGCCGCAGCTGTTGCGCCCCGCCACGTTGCCGAGCTGCGACTGGAGACACGTGCTCACGCGTGACGGCGAGTTCGAGATCACGCGTGCGATGCCGTTGGACAGCGCCGTGTCCGTCGTGACGACCGGGTTGAAGATGAACGCGCGATCGTTGCGGAAGCCGTCGCCGTTCACGTCACCACTCACGATCGGCGTGTATTTCTGCCCCGCGGTCATGCGGCCGATGGCGGTGATGTCGAGCCACGCGCGCGCCGGGAACGTCATCGTGCCGAGCATCGAGTGACGACGCTCCAGGTCCGACGTGCCCCACTGCACGATGTTCGGATCGCCGGCGGTGTTTGCCCCGCCGAAGCCGCCGCCGCCGGTGCTGAAGCCGCTCTGCTGGTCGCGCGAGCGAAGCCACGTGTAGGACCCGTTCACGGTGATGCCGCGCAGCGTGACACCGCCCGTCGACACCGTCACCTGCGTGGAGAGCGAGCGATTCTGCGAGATGATCTCCGAGACGCTGCCATACTCCGGATGCAGGCGTGACGCGCTGATGCTGGTCGCGCCGGTCGTCGCGATGATGGACGTCGGTGCGCTGTACACCGGACGGCCTCCCTCACTCCCGAGCGTGAACTTCGGCGTGGCGTCGAGGTTGAGGTCGTGCGAGCCCGTCTGGTTGATACCGTAAGCGAGCGAGCCGTCCACGCTGAAGTTGTAGCGCTGGAGATAGCGTCGGCTGCCGCCGAGCGACGCGCGCCACACCTTCGGTGCGCTGAAGTCGCTGGCGAACGTCGTGACATTGCGCCGCTGGCCCGAGAGCGGGATGGCCACCGGCGGGCCGGACGTCGCGAGGCACTGCGTGGGAATCGACGCCGCATCGCTGAGGTAGGCAGTCCAGTCGGGCACCGGCACCGCTGCGCCGATACAGGTGAGCGTGGACTGCCCGCCGAGCAGGCCGGTGGCGTCCACTGCGGTGGCGACGAGGTTGGAGTTGATGCGGCCGCGGAACTGACCGAGGCCTCCACGGATCGTCCACGCCGACGCGTTGAAGCCACCCGGCCCACCGCCCTGGCCACCCTGTCCGCCGCCGAAGCCACCGCCGCGACCGCCACGGCCACCGCCGTCACCGCCTGCCGCACCACCCGCGGCGGCATCACGACGATCCGCCGCCGGCGCGCCCATCGAGTAGGTGAACCCGAGTCGCGGGCTCACCGACAGCTCGGACGGCGAATGATCCGTCCGCAGCCCGAACAACGTCTCGACTTCGGGATTGTAGTCCGGGTTGCGCGGGAAGCGCGTGCCCTCGAAGCGCATGCCGTACACCATCTGGATGCGCGGCGACTTCCGCCACGCATCGCCGAGGTAGAGCGCGGCGTTGTTGCTCCCCGCGAGGCGCTCACGTCCCGACAGCGTGCGCGTGAACTGCGCCGGGCGATTCGCCTCGAAGTCCGCGAGCGAATTGTAGAGGAAGGTGCCGTAGCGATTCGCGATGTTGCCGACGGTGGAGCGGTCCGCATTGAGCAGCCCGCCCAGCTTCACGCGATGCGCGCCGCCCCGGGTCACGTAACTCACCTCGTCGCTCAGCTCGAGCAACGTCGAGTGCGACTCCTGCGGCAGCGACGGGTTGCCGCCGAACTGCAGGTTCGTCACGCTCTGCGTCCCGTCGGCGAGACGGCCGGCGATGGTCACGCGGCCATCCGGCGCGATCAGGTACGGATCGGTGTTCTGGCGGTCGCGCGAATTGTAGATGCGCGCCTCGTTGATGAGCCCATGCACGTGCGACGTCAGCGTGGCCATCAGGCCGCCACCCGTCGTCTTGAGGTCGCCACCCGTGCTCGGCACCGCAGTGGACGAGATGCGCGTCGCATCCTGCAGCTGGCCGCGCCAGTCACCGCGCAGGGTGAGCGTGTTCAGCTCGCCGATCGACCAGTCGTAGCGCACGATGGCCGACGCATTGTCGTTCAGCCGTTCGTCGGGAATGCCGGGCAACGTCGCTCGCACGCCGATCTGGTCGAGCCGCGACAGGAATCGCGTCACGGAGTCCTGCGCCGCGCCCAGGCGCGTGAGCGTCTGCGTGTTGGCGGCGAGGAGCGACGACAGCGGGTTGGTGCGGCGCGACACCGACGCCGCGCCGAAGATGAACATCTCGTCCTCGACGATCGGGCCGCCCGTGCCGAAGCTCAGCGAGTTCTGCATGTACTTCTGGCCGAACGTCGCGGACGCTTCGTCCACATACTGGAGGTCCGGGTCGCGCAGCGCGTACGTGACGACGCCCTGCACGTTGTTCGTGCCGCCGCGCGTCGTGGACGCCACCTGCCCGCCGGTGAACTGCCCCCGGCTCACATCGTACGTGTTCGTGATGACGCGCGTGCTGCGCACCGCCTCGCTCGGCACGCTGCCGGAGCCGAAGCTCAGGCCGTCGAGCGTGATCTGGTTCTGGTTCGTCGGCTGCCCGCCGACCGAGAACGCGGCCGCGGTCGAATCCGTCGCCGAGCTCGCGATCACACCCGGCGCCAGCGACGCGATCGACGCGAGGTCGCCCTTGTCGATGGGAAGGCGGTCGAGCTGCGCGGCGGAGAGATTGCGCTCCTGGCTGCCCGCGGTCGGACGGTCCTGCTGCTGCTGGCCGTTCGTCGCCCGGACCTGCACGCCTGCGAGCACTTGCGGATTGCGCGTGAGCCGCACGTTCTGGATGAGGCGATCCTCGTCGCTCTGGCGAGCCACCGAACCACTGTAGGGTCCGAACCCGAGGAAGCTCACCTTGATGGTGTAGCTGCCACCGCCGTCGGGGAAGAGGATGGAGTACTCGCCCTTCTCGTTCGTGTTCTTGCGGCGCGTGATGCCCGTTTCCGCCGAGGTGACCTCGACACGCGCACCGACGACGGGCGTCGTGTCGGGGCCCGTCACCTTGCCCATGATGATGTCGGTGGTGGCGCCGACCTGCGCATGTACGGCGCGGGGTGCGGCCAGCAGCAGTACAACGGCGGCGAGCGAATATCGGAGCAGTGCAGAAAAGCGCATTACAATCGAATTAGTACGGGAAGCGGGCGCGAGGGCGCGCGACGCGGTTCAGTCGATTGTAGTACGCACGCTTACGCCCGAACCGTTGGTCGAGGGAAGTGCGGCCGGAACCACCGCATTGCCGCGCAGCACCGCGGCATCGGGCAGCGCAGCCTGCGCCACGGCATCGCGCACGGCGTCGAACACGTCGAGTGATGCCTGCCTGACGATGCGTGCAACGGCGCCCAGCGCTGCGCCCACGGCGCGTACGGCGTCGAGCGTCGGGCGCTCACCATCCGGATACAGCGAGTCGAGGATCACGCCGCGCAGCTGGAGCGCGATCGGCGTCGCGAAGGCGAGCGCATTGAAGTGATCGTCGTAGTGGTTGCCGAGCCCTTCGATGAGCGACGCCGTGCGCGCGAAGTACACCAGCTGGCTCGGCAGCACGATCGGGAAGTCGTACAGCTCGGCGAGCACCTCGTTCGCCAGCAGCTCGACGCGCTCGCGCGTGGTGGTGCGCTGGTTGGCTACGGAGAGGAGCGTCGCCGCGAGACGCCGGATGACGCCGGGATCGGCGCCGGTCGCGACGAGGCCGAGCCGGTGAAAGCTGTCGGACAGCGCGTCAGGATCCTTGCGGATCGCGGCGAAGATCGCCGCCACGAGCTCGCGCCGAAGCTCGAGTGGCACGCGTACCACCATGCCGAAGTCGAGCAGGATGATCCGTCCGTCTGGCGCGACGTGCACGTTGCCCGGATGCGGATCGGCATGAAACAGCCCGTGCACGAGCATCATGCGCGCGTACAGCTCCATCACGCCGCGCACCAGTGTCTCGGGATTCACGCGCCCCTCGGCCACCCATTCGTCGAGACGGTCCACGCGCAGGCCGGCGCAGTACTCGAGCACCAGCGCTCGCTGCCGAACCATGGGCAGCATCACGCGCGGCACCCACACCTGCGGCGATCCCGCGAAGTTGGATCCGATCGCCGCGGCGTGCGCCGCTTCCTTGCGGAAATCCATCTCCTCGGCGACGCGCACGGCGAACTCGTCGATCACCACGCGCGTGCCCACGACGTGCGGGTTCGGCCACCAGCGCTCCACCGCCGCAACGATGCGCTTCGACGCACGCACATCCTCCGCGACGAGCGCCTCCACGCCCGGGCGCAGCACCTTCACGACGACTTCCTCTCCCTCGTAGCGCGCGCGATGCACCTGGCCGAGCGACGCGGCGGCGAGGGGAACGCGCTCGAAGCGCTCGAATACTTCGTCGGCGGGCGCGCCGTACTCCTCGAGGATGATTCGCTCGACCTGCGCGATGGGAACCGTCGGCACCTGGTCGGTCAGCGTCAGCAGGGCGCGGGCATACACCGGTGCGAGGATGTCGGCGCGCCCCGCGAACAGCTGCGCCATCTTCACGAACGTCGGACCGAGCGCCGCGAGCCGCGCCACGAGCATCGCCGCGCGCCGTTCGTGATCGGCCGGCGTGCGCACCGCCGGCGCACCGAAGAAGATCCACCGCCGGAAGTCGCGCCGGAACGCGAGCGCCAGCGGCAGCAGCCGGTAGAGGATGACGAACAGCCTCATGGCGACGCGCTCAGGGCGCGCGCATCACGGCCGGATCCATACCCTCCGAGCGCAGCCACGCCTCGTACGCCTGCGGCATGATCTCGGATGGCTTGATCTCGCTGCGACCGCCCCAGAACACATTCGTGTAGCTCACGGGAATGCCGGCTTCCTCGAGGTGCTTGTCAATCGCATCCTTGTGGGCGAGCACGAGGTCCTTCTGCGTTCCATGCGCCACGGCCATGATGTTCACGTGCGCGAACTCGTCGCCGCCTTCACGCCAGTATGCATGCGTCAGGATGTGATGCCGCCCCACCTCTCGCCCCGCCTCGATCTCCCGGCCCTCCGGCACGCGCCAGTGGAACAGCGCGTTGTAGCGCGTCACGCGCTCGCCACTCGCCGACGGCTTCACGTGCTCCAGGAATGTCGAGAACCGGCCGATGACGCCGCGCTCGGCGAGCGCTCGGCTCGTGGCGAGGAATTCGTCGTAGCTCACGCCGGCCTCCTGGGCGCGCGTGCGCCAGGGTTCAGCGCGCATCTCGTCCGGCTCGAACTCGCGCTTCAACGAGCCGAGCACCTGCCACTCCATGTCCGAGAGCTCCACGATGTTCGTGTCGATCACCTTCCCCTGCTCCTCCGTGCGGCTGCCGGGCTCCATGCCGCGGCGGCGCACATGCCCGACGCCCAGCGCGAACAGCCGCTTCGCCGGCATGATGCGGAACGCGCTCGCCCCGATGCGCGACGCGAGCAGCTCGCAGTGGCGCTGCATCGAGAATCCCTGCGGCACCTTGAGCGTGGTCCACAGCCGGTAGACCGAGCCGGTCGTCTCCGCATCGGTGGACCGGATCACCACATGGCCGGAGAACGGATCGCGCTTCGAGAGCAGGTCGAACGCGGCCTCGAGCCTGTCGGGAGGAACCTGCCACGCGACCAGCGCACCCGGCGCGAGGTTCGTGGCCATCAGCGTCTGCCGGATCCGGCGGATCACTCCGGACTCGAGCATCGCACGCAGGCGCTCGAGGACGATGTCCAGTGGAAGCTCGGCGACCCGCGCGATCTCGGTGAACGGATCCTCGAGAAAGCCAGCGATGCGATCCTCGCTCACGGCGAGAATCTGCGCATTGACGGGGTCGGTAATGTCGGTGGGAACGGTGTTCGGCGGCATTGCTTCAAGATAACGGGCTGCAGCCGCCGGCCGGCCGCCCCTGCCCCCGCTTCCGACTCAGTAGCCGGGCAACTTGTGCTTCACTTCGCGCGCGCCAGCCGCGACACCAGCGCCAACAGCCAGGCCGAGCGTGAGCGCCGTGCCTGCGCCCACGAGCGGCAGGAAGGCGACGAGGGGCGCCGCGCATAGCGCCGCCACCACACCGGCGACGATCGGCGCCAGGGCGGACTGCACGGCGTCCACGTAGCGCAGGCGGCGCGTCACGAAGCTGCGAGCCTGGGAGTATGCGAGGATCGCCAGGACGGACGAGGCGAGGAAGCTCAGGAGGAAAAGCATGTGGACCTCAGTTCGGGGACTGGGGAACTATACGCGCAACAAATACGCATTGTTTCGTAGCCTCGCCACTCCCCATTTTTTCCCACCTTCCCGCTGGCTCCAACAGCAATTCGCGGGTAGCTTTTGCCGACCTCAACCACCGCGTCATGATCACGCTCCGCGTCACCCGCCACGACCGCAACGAGCAGCTGCTTGCCGACTGTCAGAGCAGCGTGATCCCCGCGCGCGGTGAAGTCCTCCAGCTCGACACCGTGCACGGCGATGGAACGCCCAGCCGTCCGAGCACCATGTGGCGCATCGTCGCGGTCACCATCCACGTGCCATCGCTGCAATCGTCGGCACCGCTCGGTGGAGAGCCGCTCCGCGTCCGCACCGTGGAGGTGAGCGTGCTCCCGGATGTCTCGCTGCTCCCCGCGCTGCACCACGACGCCGAGCAGGTGCTCGCCGAATCGCGAATGTAGCGGATCGGTATTCGGCTCTCTCGGCTCCATGCTGCCTGCTAGCTTCACCTCGTGACCCGTACGTCCATTCCCGTTCCCCGCTATCGGCCCGGCACCGACCGTCCCCTTCGCGCGTCCGGCGACATCCAGCGCGTCTCGCTGGCGCTGCCCGAGCACCTCGCCGAGTGGCAGCTGCCCATCGGCTGGATCTGGGGCTCGGAAGGCCTGTGGCAACAGCACCGTCACCTCCAGGAAGTGATCGACGCGCTCGGTCGCTCGCTCTCCCTGGTGACCGCGCCCGACGGCACGCACGCGCAGTGGCTCGAGGCCGAGGCGCGCGCGCTCGCGCATCGCAATCATCCCGCGGTACCCACCACGTATCACTACTGGGCCAAGTCCGCAGACAGCCATCGCGGACCCGGCTACCTGCGCCGCTGGATCGCTGGTGAGACCATTGGCGCGCGCCTGACGCGCGCCGGTTCGGAAGACGTCCCGTCGGTGCTGCGCGTGATGCGCGAGATCGGCTCGACACTTTCATACCTGCATGACGCTGGCAGCGTGCACGGTGCGCTGTCCGTGCACAGTGTGTGGACGACGCCCATGGGCCGCCTCTGGCTGCTCGGGTGGCAGTGGGCCGTGCCCCTCGCATCGATTCCCGATGGGCTTTCCCCTGACACGACCGGGATGCCCATCCCGCCGGAGTGGGGCGATGGATGGGAGCCCACGCCGCTCAGCGATCAGTGGCAGCTCGGCGCCCTCTGCTTCCAGGCACTCACTGGCGAGGCGCCCCCGCGCGACGACATTCCACCCGTTTCGCTCGTCCGGCCCGACGTTCCGGAATCGGTGTCGAACGTCATCGATCGCGCGCTCTCGAACGACGTGACGAAGCGATACAGCTCGGTCGCCGGAATGGTGCGCGCGATGGACCGCGTGCTCGGCAGCCGGACCGTGCTCACGCTCAGCGGTGAGTCGCCGGCGGCGTCGCGCGAGTCGCCCGAGGTGCGCCTGCGCTGGGCGCTCGCCGACGACTATGAAGTGCTCGCACCGCTCGGCGCCGGCACATTCGGATCTGTGTGGCGCGTGCGCGATCTCTCGCTCGGGCGCGAGGTCGCGCTCAAGCTGCTGCACCAGCATGTCGCGCGCGACGAACGCGCTGTCGGCCGCTTCCGCCGGGAAGCGCGGCTCGCGGCACAGCTCGCACATCCCGCCATCGTCCCCATCTATGATTGGGACAGCCGTGGCGACGTCGCCTGGTACACGATGGAGCTGGCGGAGGGCGGGTCGGTCGCCGACCTGGTCACGCGCGCCGGCGCGCGGACGCTGGCCGAGATCGCGCCGCAGGTGGACAGCGTGCTCAGCGGACTCTCTGCCGCGCACAACATCGGCATCGTCCATCGCGACCTGAAGCCGGAGAACATCCTCATCGACCGCTATCGTCGCTGGCGCGTCGCGGACTTCGGCATCGCGAATCCCGCCGGCGAGGAGACGACCGGCGCATCGGGAACCCCCGCCTTCTCGCCACCCGAGCAATTGCTCGGCGAGCCGCAGGAAGCCGCGGCGGACTGCTTCTCCCTGGCCGCGATCGTCGCGTATGCGCTCACGGGGGCGCCGCCCTTCGGCGACAGCGACAGCAAGATCATCCTCGCGCGCGAGCTCACGGGAACGCTCGACGTCTCGCGCTTCGCACCGGAGATCGGCGAGTGGCTCCAGCGCGGTCTCGCTCCGCGCCCCGAGGACCGCTTCGTCGACGCGGCGGAGATGCAGGAGATGTGGCGCACTGCCGCCGGTGCCGTGCTCGAGCGCGAGCGCCGCGTGCCGTGGTGGAAGCGCATCTTCGGTGGCGAGGACGGCGGCGAAGGCTGGTGGAGCGAGGAAGGCCTCGCGGGCTGACCGCCGCGCACGTTCGGTGCATCGAGGGAGCACATGACATTCACGTCCACGAATCCCGCGACGGGCGAGACGCTCGCGTCCTACCCCGCATTGACCCCGAGGGAGGTTGACGCCCGACTCGCCCGGGCAGCGGACGCCGCACTGCGCTGGCGCTTCACGCCGATCGCCGAGCGCGCAGCGGTCGTCGCGCGGCTCGGCGAGCTGCTCGACGCCGAGAAGGAGCGCCTCGGCCGCATGATGACGCTCGAGATGGGCAAGCCGATCCAGGCCGCGATCGATGAAGCGGCCAAGTGCGCGATGGCGTGCCGGTTCTATGCGGAGCACGGACCGTCGTTCGTCGCCGACGTGCCCGTCGCCGACGCAGACCATCGCTCGCGTGTGTCGTACGAGCCGCTCGGCGTCGTGCTCGCCGTGATGCCGTGGAATTTTCCCTTCTGGCAGGTCGTGCGCTTTCTCGCGCCCGCGCTGGTGGCGGGGAATGCCGGGCTGTTGAAGCACGCATCGAACGTCCCGCAGTGCGCGCTCGAGCTGGAGAAGCTCGCCCGGCGTGCCGGCGCACCCGAAGGTGTGTTTCAGGCGCTCCTCATCGGCAGCGATGCCGTGGCCGGTGTCATCGCCGACGCGCGCGTCGCCGCGGTGACGCTGACGGGCAGCGAGGGCGCCGGCCGCAGCGTCGCGAGCGCCGCAGGCACGGCGCTCAAGAAGTGCGTGCTGGAGCTCGGCGGCAGCGACCCATTCATCGTGATGCCGAGCGCCGACATTGCACTCGCGGCGACGACGGCCGTGAAGGCACGCACGATCAACAATGGCCAGAGCTGCATCGCGGCGAAGCGCTTCATCGTCCATCGCGACGTGAGCGACGACTTCACCGCGCGATTCGTCGAGGGCATGCGGGCGCTGCGTGTCGGCGATCCGCTGGATCCGTCCACGCAACTCGGGCCGCTCGCCACGGTGACGCTCGCGGGCGAGCTCGAGGAGCAGGTGGCTGCCTCCGTCGCGAAAGGCGCGAAGCTCCTCTGCGGCGGCGCGCGGGACGCCAAGGATTCCGCGTTCTTCCCTGCGACGGTGCTGGCGGACATTCCTGTTGCCGCGCCAGCCTACGGGGAAGAGCTCTTCGGCCCGGTCGGCTGCATCTTCGTGGCACGCGATGCGGGTGACGCGATTCGCATCGCCAACGACACGCGCTTCGGACTCGCCTCGAGCGTATGGACGAACGATGCCGGGGAGCAGGAGCAGTTCGCGCGCGAGCTGGACGCCGGCAGCGTCTTCGTGAACGACATGGTGGTGTCGGATCCGCGCTTCCCCTTCGGCGGCGTGAAGTCATCGGGGTACGGCCGCGAGCTCTCCGACGTCGGCATGCGCGAGTTCACGAACGTGAAGACCGTGCGTATCCGCGCGGCGGCGGGCGCGCACCGCGGCAACACGGAGTAGCGCTACGCCGTCAGCAGGTCCACGGTCACCGTGGTGCCCTTCCCTGCTTCGCTTTTGATCGACACCTCACCGCCCCAGCTCTCCACGAGCCGGCGCGTGATCGCGAGCCCGAGGCCGCTCCCACTCGTCCGCGTGGAGAAGTGCGGCTCGAAGATCTTCGGCAGTACGTCCGCCGGGATGCCGGACCCATTGTCGGTGATCTCGATGCGCACGCGGTCATCATGTGCCGAGTGTTCCACGCGCGACTGCACCATCGTCGCACCGGCGTGCCGTGCGTTCTCGAAGAGGTTGAGCAACACCTCTCGCAGCTCGTCTGAACGCGCCAGCGCAGGCGGCACCGACCCGCTCACATCGCATCGCCACTCGACACCGCCCTCGCCGAGCGTCTCGAGTGCGACGACGTCGCCAACCACTGCGGCGATATCCGTCCGCTCGGCCGGGGCGCGCTCCTCCGGCGCGCTGCCGTAGCGAGAGAAGGCGCGCGCGATCTCGTCGAGGCGATCGATCTCGGTGAGGATGCGCGACACGTTCTGGTCGAGCACGCCCTCGAAGTCGGGGCGGCCGAAAGCGCGACGCAGGTGCTGCACGCCGAGACGAATGGGAGTGAGCGGATTCTTGATCTCGTGCGCCACCTGCCGTGCCATCTCGCCCCACGCGAGCACGCGCTGCGCGCGCGCGAGCTCCGTCACGTCGTCGAGCGTGAGCACGGCGCCGCCGCTGCCCAGGCGCGTGAGCTGCCCGCGCAGCGTGCGCCCGTCGCGCTCCAGCTCGAAGCTCTCGAACTCGTGACCTGACTTGAGGAAGCCTGCCACACGTGACGATACCGTGGGCCACGCCATCCGGCTCATCGCCTCGCCGGCCGCGGGCACCATACCGAGCAACGATTCCGCCTGCGGATTCCCGAGGATGACGCGACCATTTTCATCCACGGCGAGCACGCCGCTGGCCACGGTGCGCAGCACGGCGTCGGTGCGACGCTGCGCCTCGACGAGCGCCTCGCGGCTGTCACCGAGCTCGCGCGCCATCGCGCGGAATGACGTGAACACCGGCACGAACTCGCTCACGACATGTACCTCGAGCGGCAGGTCACTCTCGCCACGTGCGACGGCGCGCGTTGCCTCGCGCAGCGCGGCGATGGGGCGCGCGAGCTGCCGCGCGGCCACCGCGCTGAGCCACAGTGCGGCCGCGGCACCGAGCGCCGTCGCAAACAGCACGAGCACGCTGAGGTCGCGACGGCGGCGGTCGAGCAGCAGGTCGTCCACGCGCGCTGGTGCGGCGACGACGAGCGATCCATTCGTGCCTGGGAGCACGCGATAGCCGAGCATGCCGGTGGAGCCGGCAATGGGCTCGGGCATCGTCGCCCCGAGCTCGTCGGCGTTCAGGTCGATCGCCACCTCGGGACGAAGCAGCCGCCCCATCGGCGCGAGGTCGGCAAAGAGCGAGTCATTCGCGTCGTAGAGCACGCCGTCGCGGTACGCGAGCAGCTTCGTGTCGAGTCGGCGCCCCTCTGACTTGAGCCAGCTCGGCTGCGAGGGATCGCCCGAGAATGCACGCATCGTCTCCGTGACGAGCAGGCGCCGCGACGCCTGCGCATCCTGGAGCAACTGGCGCCACGACCACACCGCGAAGGCAGCAGCCGGCACGAGGAAGAACAGGAACAGCGCGAGCGAGAGGCGCACGCGATAGCTCCTGATCTGCCTGCGGCGCAGGCGGAGCCACCGTGCCATGCGTCCATCGGCGAGCGCGCCCAGCAGCCACACGAGCGAGACGACGAACAGGTCGATGATGACGAGCAGGCCCCCGCGCGGCAGCAGGGAGTCGAGCCCGCGAAGGTCCACCTCGACGTGCGCACGCGCGGGACCGGATGGTCCATTCACGGGCCAGTCACCATGCAGTTCGCTCCCCTCGCGACGCCAGTTGATTGCATCACGCGCAGCAAGCGAGTCAGCCACCACCTGCACCGAGTAGAGCGGCTCGGTGCTCTCGGCGCCACTGAGCCCGATCCATCGCCCATAGGCATCGGCACCGATGAGGCGCGTCCTTGGCGCGACGACGATCGAGCCCGCGCCTCCGCGCATGGGGAACGCGATGACGTGCACGCCATAGACGCCGGCGCGCGTCGTGGTCTCCACGCGCGACTGCTGCGCCGCCGCCGCGACCGCGGCCATGCCTACGGTATCGAACGCCACGTCGATCGGGCCCGACCCGAATGCGGCGACCACACGCTGCCCCTGCCACGAGACCAGGGCCACCGGATAGCCGGAGGCCGCGAGGTCCGACGTCACGTACCGCTCGAGCAGCGCCTGCGCGCTGGCCGGCAGGTCGTCACCCTGCATCGTCTTCGCGAGTCGCTCGGCCAGCGTGAGTGCATACGCGTCCGGCTTCGACAATCCGCGCACGTCACGCTCCGCCAGCTCGACGCGACCGCGCGATGCGCTGCCCCACACCACGGTCGTCGCCGCAAGCGCCGCGACGGCGGCGCACGCACGCAGCGAACGGTTGGACGCGCGCGCCAACACCACACCGGCGACGGCCGCGGCCCACAGGATCGTGTACCACTGCGGCCATTGTCCCGGCGCCTGCCACGCCATCGGTGCAATGACTGCCGCGATCGTTGCGATCAGCGGCCCGACCCACACGGGAAGGCCGCGCCGCTCGCCAAGCACACGGCTCCCGGCCCACGCCGCAAGCACGAGCAACGCGGTCGCAGCGAGACAGAGCGGGATGTTCCAGATGAGCCAGAGCGCGGTGCCCGCGCCGCCACTGGGCGGCGTGATGCCTCGGGCCAGTGCGCGCACCGCGAACGGCCCCGTGCCGATGATGAGTGCCACGAGCGCCAGCGCGACGAGTCGCGGAATCCTGCGCCCGATGCGGCGCTTGGCCAGCAGGATCAGCAGCAGGATCGTCGCCGACGACATCGCGAGTGCCGCGGCGTTCGCCGTGTACGCGCGGCCCGCCTCAAAGAAGTAGACGGACGCATCGAAGAAGCGGGAGCGCGTGCTGAATTCGCTGAATGGCGCGACGGCAATGCACCGCAGCACCACGAGCGCACCACCGCCGATGAGGAGCGGCCCGCCGCCGCGCCGCGCCACGGCGATGAGGAAGGCGAGCAGCGCGATGAACAGCGCCACGCCCACGCGCACGCGCGCGCGCTCGAGCAGGCGGAAGCGGACTTCACCTTCCGATGGAATGATCGCGCGCGCGAGGAACAGGGGGCGCGGGCCGTCGACGTAGCGCAGCTCGTCGGCGCGTGCACTGTCGGTCGGCGGGCCGAAGATGAATCCCTCGCTCACCTCACCACTGCCGATCCGCTGCGCGAGTCCTCGCGTGGTGCGATCGGCGGGCGATGCCGCGTAGAGCAGTGACGCCGCGATCGTGCGCACGCCTCCGCTGTCGCTCACCACGTAGATCGTGAGTCCGAACGCCGTCGCGACGATGCCCGCGGGATCCGTGAGCTGCGAGGGATCGGCGTGCAGTGTTCCCGCCCACGACCGCAGCGTGTCGCCACGCATCACGAGCACCGCGCGATGTTCCACGTCGCCGAGCATGCCTTGCAGCAGGCCGAACGCCGCACGGGACTCGCGCGGTGCGGTGCGGGCGCGGTGCGCGATGTCCCGCAGCGCGACGAGCTCGTTGTCCACGTTGCGCGCGAGCCGCGCACGCTGTGCGGTTGCCTCTTCGCTCCCAACCTCGGCTGGTGCGCGTGAAAAGCGCGCGAGTCGCCACTGCGTGCGCCCACCGGCCAGTGCAACGAAGGCGAGCGCGACCGTCGCGACGATCGCGGGACTTCGCCCCGCCGGTGACCAGCCGCGCCAGAGTGCGTATGCCGCGACCACGGTAGCGACGATCGAGACCGCGAGATAACCTACGCGCGGCTCGGCGAGCCATCCGCTCGCCGCCAGCAGCGCGACGGCGACAGCCGCCGGAGCAGTCAGAGCGCGCGCACCCGCAGCCGGGAACGGCTGCTTTTCCACGTCGTCCAGGATGACCTACTCCGCGCCCGAGGCGGCCGTGCCGCGCCGCATCAAGGACATGCGACCCGGCGAGATTGCCGAGACGCTCGCGCGCGACGCGCGCTTGATCGTGCCCGTGGGCACGTGCGAACAGCACGGGCGCCACCTTCCCCTGGGGGCGGATACGCTCATCGTCGAGCACCTGTCCGATGACCTGTCAGCGGAATTCGGCATCCTGCGTGCGCCCACCATCGAGTACGGCGTGAACGTGGACACCGAGCGGGGGTTCGCCGGCAACGCCTCGGTGCGCAAGAAGACCCTGCACCGCATGCTGAACGACCTGCTCGACACGTGGGAGTCCACTGGAGTGAAGGAATTCATTCTACTCACGGCGCACGAGCATGATCCACATCAGGAAGCGCTGGCCACGGTCATCACGACGCGCGCCCGCGTGCGCGTCGTGGACATCTTTGCCGTGGACCTGAGCAAGATGCTGGAGGGCCAGTCCGAGCCGATGCACGGCGACGAGGTGGACACTTCGCTGCTCCTCTACATCGCGCCGCATCTCGTCCGGATGGACCTCGCAGAAGACTATATGATGTCGCGCGACGAGCTTCGGCGATACCGGCGCGGCTGGCTCAAGATCCCGCAGAGCAGCTCGGGCTCCATCGGCCGCCCGTCGCTCGCGACCGCGGCGAAGGGCGCCGCCATCTATGCGCACATTCGCGAAAAGGTGCGCGCGCGCGTGTTCGTTGCCCCCGGTCCCGACGACACCGCCTGATCCGACGTCCCCTGCGGGCGTCCCCATGGCATTCCGAACGTAGCGAGGAATTGCACCCTGCCCCTTGATCCTCACGTCGCGTGAGGACCTAGCCTTCCGTCATGGCCATGAACAAACCCCCACCATGGAAGGTCGGAGAGCTCGCGAAGCGGACCGGCATGTCGGTCCGTGCCCTCCACCACTACGACGACATCGGGCTGCTCGTGCCCGCGCTGCGCACCGCCTCGGGTCACCGCCTGTATGACCGGCACGACATCGAGCGGCTCCAGCAGATCCAGTCGCTGCGCCTGATGGGGATCTCGCTGGAGGAGGTGAAGCGGCTGATCGACGGACCCGCCGTTTCGCCTCGCCAGCTGATCGACGTGCACCTCGCTCGGGTGCACGAGCAGATCGCCATGCACGCCCGCCTGGCCGAACGCCTCACGGCGCTCGCCATCCACCTGGACAGCGCACACGGCGCCTCCATCGAGGACCTGTGCTCCATCATCGAGGCTATGACGACCATGGAACAGTATTTCACCACCGAGCAGCTGGACACGCTGCGCGACCGCCGCACGAGAATTTCCCCCGAGCACATGCGTGAAGTCCAGGACGCCTGGGCCGAGATCATCCCCGCCGTTCGCCAGGCCATGGACGCCGGGACGGATCCCGCATCGCCCGGCGTGCTGGCCCTCGCGCGACGCTGGAAGGCGCTCGTCACGGAGTTCACCGGCGGCGATGCCGCGATCGGCAAGGCCGTGATGACGATGTACCAGCACGAGGGTCCCGCCCTCGAGGAAAAACTCGGGCACGTTCCGACGCCGGATATGTTCGAGTACATCGGGAAGGCGATGAAGGCCCTCTGACGCATGCGGTACGGGCACAGCCCGCTTTGCGAATCATGGGGGAGATTCGTCCTCTCTATGGACTGAAACCCGGTTCCTCGCCGTCCCGTACGGCACGGTGACCCAACACACAGGATCTCCCCTCCAATGCGTACTTTGGTGTTCGCGCTCGCCGTCGTTGCCGTTGCCCCCGCCATCCGGGCCCAGGCGACGACGGCCCCCACCAGCGCCGCCCTGACGCTCGACGACGCGATCTCGCTCGCCCGGCGCAATAACCCCATCTACCTGTCCCAGGTGAACTCGCGCCGCACGGCCGATGCCGCCGTGCGCAGTGCGAAGGGACAGCTCCTCCCCTCCGCCGACGCGAGCTTCAGCAGCCGCTACCAGCAGGCCGGCCAGCAGGTGTTCAGCGGGCAGTCGTTCAGCAACAGCTCCGCGACCCTCCAGTCGGGCTACAGCGTCGGCCTCTCCTATCGCGTCAATCGCGCGACGTTCCTCACGCCCAAGGCCGCCCTCGCGAATCGCGATGCGGTGGAGGCGGACATCACGGGACAATCGGAGCAGCTTCGCGCGGCCGTCACGCAGCAGTACCTGAGCGTCCTTCAGGCGCAGGCGCGCTCGGCGCTCCAGGATACACTGGTCAACACCGCCGAGACGCAGCTCGAGCTCGCGAAGGCCAAGGTGGCCGTCGGCTCGGGGACGTCGCTCGACATCCGCCGCGCCGAAGTGGCGCTCGGGCAGACGCAGGTCGCCCTGCTCCGCGAGCGCAACAACGTGGAAATCGAGAAGCTGCGCCTCTACCAGCAGATCGGCGTGCCGCAACCGGAAAACGCTGCCCTCGTCACCGAATTTCGCATCGTCCCGCTCGCGCAGTCGCTCGACGCGCTCCTGGCCGATGCGCGCCTGCAGAACCCGGCCATCGTGGCGCTGCGCGCTCGCGACCGGTCCGCTGGCCTGAACCTCCAGGTGGCGAAGTCGGCCTACACGCCAACGCTCTCCCTGAGCACGGGCCTGGGCGGCAACTCGTACCAGTACACGAACAGCGACTACCTCGTGAACCAGGCGCAGGCGGGTGTGCTCGGTGCGCAGGCCGACTGCTTCTCCGCGGATTCCATCCGCACACGCGTCGGGCTGCCTTCGGCGAACTGCGGCTCGGCGTATCAATTCACGCCGGCAATGGCGGACGCGATTCGTGCACGCAACAACCAGTTCCCATTCAACTTCCAGCGCTCGCCGCTCGCACTGAACGCGCAGCTCAGCCTGCCCCTCTTCGATAACTTCGCTCGCGAGGAGCGTGTGCAGCAGGCGCAGGTCTCACGGGACGATGCAGTGTTCAACGTGAAGGCCAAGGATCTCGCCCTCACCGCCGACGTCACCCAGGCCTTCCGCACGCTGCAGACGTCCATCCAGACGGTCGCGCTGCAGGAGCAGACGGCGAGCAAGGCGAAGGAAGAGCTGCAGTTCGCCGAGGAGCGGTACAAGGTGGGCGCGTCCACCTTCCTCGACGTCGTCACGTCGCGCGGCAGCTATGAACAGGCACTGATCGATCGCGTCAACGCGGTCTATGACTACCACAAGGCCTACGCCGCGCTCGAAAACGCCGTCGGCCATCCTCTCCGCTAATACTTCCCACCGAGAATCCTTATATGAGCAAGAAAGTGAAGTGGTCGGTATTCGGCGGAGTGATCCTGGTCATTGCAGCGGTTGGCGCCCTCACGGCGGCCAAGCGCGGCAACAAGGCGGTGGAGGTCCGCACGGAGGCTGTGCAGCAGCGTGACCTCGTCGCCTCCGTCACGGCGAGCGGCCAGGTGCGCCCGCAGACCAAGGTGGACCTCGCGTCGGACATCACCGGCCGGATCGTCAAGCTGGCGGTGAAGGAAGGCCAGATGGTCACCAAGGGCCAGTTCCTCCTCCAGATCGACGCCGAGCAGGCATCGGCCGCCGTGGAGCGCATGCAGGCGTCGCTCGCCTCGGCGAAGTCGCAGCTCGCGCAGGCCCAGGCGAACCTGTCCCAGGCCCAGAACAGCTTCAACCGCACGAACGCGATCAAGAAGACGAACCCGCAGCTCATCTCCGACGAGCAGATGGAGCAGCTCCGCACGGCGGTCGATGTGAACAAGGCGCAGTACGATGCCTCGAAGCACTCGGTCGACCAGTCCATCGCGCTGCTGCGCGATGCACAGAGTTACCTCGGCAAGACGTCGATCTTCGCGCCGATGTCGGGCCGCGTCACGCGCCTCGTCGTCGAGAACGGCGAGACGGCGATCCAGGGCACCATGAACAAGGACGCGGCGACGCTGCTCACCATCGCCGACATGAGCGTGCTCGAGACGAAGGTGAAGGTCGACGAGACCGACGTCGCGCGCATCTCGCTCGGCGACTCGGCCGTCATCCAGATCGACGCGTTCCCGGACACCACGTTCATCGGTCGCGTGACGAAGATCTCGAACAGCGCCGTGAAGGGCGCGGCGGCCACGCAGGGCGCCGACCAGGCGGTGGACTACGAGGTCACCATCCAGCTCGTGAACACCCCCTCGGAGACCCGCCCGGACTTTTCGGCCACGGCCAAGATCATCACGGACACCCGCAAGGGCGCCCTGTCCATCCCGATCATCGCCCTGACCGTCCGCGAGAACGAGTCGCTCACGAAGGGTGACACGGCCGTGGGCCTCGGCAAGGCCAAACCGACCAAGGAAGTGGGCAAGAAGGACGTGGAAGGCGTCTTCGTGGTAGGTTCCGACAACAAAGTGACGTTCCGCCCCGTAAAGGTAGGGATCGCGGGCGAGAAGTACTTTGAGGTGCTCAGCGGTCTCAAGTCCGGTGACAAGATCGTCGCCGGCACCTACCAGGCGATCCGCGAGCTCAAGGATGGCGCGGTGATTCGCGAAACGAAGGTTGACCCGAAGAAGCCACAGGCCAAATCGTGAGCAACGAGACAGTGGAAGCGCCGCTCGGCATGA
>JBDSTA010000330.1:0-5552 GCA_039928475.1 Gemmatimonadaceae bacterium
CCGGGCAGATCCTGCCCGTGCGCAAGATCGCCGACATGGCGCACGCGCGCGGCGTGGACGTGATGGTGGACGGTGCGCATGCGTTCGGCCAGCTCGAGTTCGCGATCCCCGACCTCGGCGGCGACTACTACGGCGCGAGCCTCCACAAATGGCTCGGCTGCCCGCTCGGCACCGGCCTCCTCTACGTGAAGCGCGAGAAGATCGCCGGGCGGTGGCCCGTCTTCGCCGATCTCAGCGTGCCGGACACGGACATCCGGAAGTTGAATCACACCGGCACGCATCCGGTGCACACGGACCTCACCATCCAGGATGCGATCGCGTTTCACGACATGATCGGCATCCAGCGGAAGGAGGCGCGGCTGCGCTTCCTCCAGAATTACTGGACGAGCCGGGTGCGCGGCGTGCGCAACGTGGCGTTGAATACGCCGGCGGATCCGCGGCGGTCATGCGCGATCGCGAATGTCGGGATCGCGGGGATGAAGCCCGCCGACCTCGCGACGACGCTGCTGAAGAAGTACAAGATCTGGACGGTGGCGATCGACTCGGCGAACGTGCATGGCGTTCGCATTGCGCCGCATCTCTACACGACGACGGCCGAGCTCGACGCGTTCGTCCGTGCGCTCACCGAGATGGCGAGCGCGTGAGGCGCCTCAGAGGGTGAGCGTCTTGTTCTCGCCGGCTTCCAGGTCCTTGCCCGTGACGGCCGACGCGAACATGGAGAGGAGGCTCACGATCTTGCCGCCCTTCGTGATCCAGTACTCGGCGGACACCGGCTCGATCTCGATGACGCGGATGGTCGGGTCGTCGACGCCGTCGAACCACGCGTTGTAGAACATGTTCCAGAACTTCCTGATCAACGCGCGATCGTTCGTGACGCGCGCGATTCCGGCGACGGACACGTAGGTTTCGGAACCGGAGTCCGAGAATGCGATGCCGACGCTCGGGTTGTTGCCGATCTCCATGACCTTGCTGGAATTCACCGAGGTGAGGAACCAGATGGTGCCGTCCGGGCCCATCTCCTGCGCGGCCATCGGGCGCGAGACGATGCGGCCGTTGCTGACGGTGGAGAGCATCGCCATTCGGACGTCCTTGACCTTGTCGCGAAGCTCCTCGACGGACCCGCTCGATTTATCTGGTGTCGCCATGTCGTTCGATCCGATAAGGGTGTGACCCTCTGGAAGGCAAGACATGGGCCTTTCATTCCGCGAACCACAATCGTCAATTGAAGACATGATTCACTCGATGAAGACCATGCTCGCGCTCACCGCATCGCTCGGCATCGTGCCGGCGAGCGTCACCGCGCAGCAGCGCACGCTGACGCGGGGCGTCGCGCCGTTCGTCTCGGTGAATGCGCCGGTCGTCGCGCTCACGCACGCGCGCGTCGTGGATGGAACGGGCGCGGCCGCACGCGCCGACCAGACGATCATCATCACCGGCGCGACGATCAGCGCGGTGGGGCCATCGGCATCGACGACGATTCCCGCCGGGGCGCAGGTCGTGGATCTCTCGGGGCAGACCGTGCTCCCGGGCCAGGTCGGCCTGCACGAGCACACGTACTTCAGCGGCGTGCAGCGCCTGACGCAGATGAGCACGAGCGGACCCCTGCTCTACCTCGCGTACGGCATCACCACCGCGATGACCGCAGGCAGCCAGCTGCCGTATCACGAGCTCAACATGAAGGCGGCGGTGGACGCGGGAAACCTGCCCGGCCCGCACTTCCTCATCACGGGCCCGTACCTGAACGGCGGCCCGCCGCGCAACGGCATGTCGCGCAACGTGAACGCCGGTGCGGAGACGAAGCGCGTCATCGACTACTGGGGCGACGAGGGCGCGACGTGGATCAAGTTCCTGGGCGGTGAGACACGCGCGGTGCTCGGCGCGGGAATCAAGGCGGCGCACGCGCGTGGCATGAAGGTCACCGCGCACCTCTGCTCGGTGACGTTCACCGAGGCGTCGGCGCTCGGCATCGACCTCCTGCAGCACGGCTTCATCACGAACAGCGACTACATCGCCGACAAGAAACCCGACGTCTGCCCGCCCGGCAACATGCGCGACCAGGCCGACGTGGACGTCGCGTCGCCAGCGGTGCAGTCGAGCATTCGCACCATCATCAGGAACAGGTCGGCGGTCGTCTCCACGCTCGGCGTGTACGAGACGTTCATGCCCGAGCATCCGCTCGAGGCACGCGGACTTGATTACCTCGCCCGGGACACGCGCACCGAAGTCGAAGGAAATCACAAGAACCTCGCGGCGGGCGGGTTGATCGTGGCGCCGAGGCTGTTGAAGAAGATGATGCAGTGGGAGCGGGATTTCGTGGCGGCGGGCGGTCTGCTTGGCGCGGGCTGCGATCCATGGGGGACGGGCTTCCTGCCGGGGCTCGGCAACCTTCGCAACTACGAGCTGCTGGTCGAGGCAGGGTTCACGCCGGAGATGGCCGTGCGCATCATGACGCTCAACGGCGCGAAGATCCTCGGCATCGATGCGCGGACTGGTTCCATCGCGAAGGGGAAGAGTGCCGACCTGATGATCGTGCATGGAAATCCGGTGGCGACGTCCTCGGCGATCTACGATGTGGTGACGGTGTTCCGCGATGGCGTGGGCTTCGATTCGGAGAAACTGCGCACGGCCGCGAAGGGACACGTGGGAGTGGATTGATCCTTGGCGACACGCGCGAAGTATCCCCCGCTCGAGATCACGTCGCATCCGGAGCTGAGGGCGCTGGCGAAGCTGAAGACGCCGAAGCGTATCCAGGACTTCCTCGACACGCTGCCGATCAACCACGAGCGGCGCGGGGGGACGCAGTCGTCGCCGCTCACGGTGATGCGCCGCGGCACGGCGCAGTGCATGGAGGGCGCGCTCGTCGCCGCGCTCGCGCTGTGGATGCAGGGGCAGCCGCCGCTGGTGCTCGACCTCAAGTCGTCGCGTGACGACCTCGATCACGTCGTCACGCTGTTCCGGCAGGATGGCTTCTGGGGTGCGATCAGCAAGACGAACCACGCCGTGCTGCGCTATCGCGAACCGATCTTCCGCGACGTGCGCGAGCTCGCGACGTCGTACTTCCATGAGTACACGCTGCCGAATGGCCGCAAGACGCTGCGCTCATACTCGCTGCCATTCGACCTGCGGACCTTCCCGAAGCACTGGATGACCTCGCCCGTACCACTCTGGGATCTCGAGACGCGCATCGATACGTGCCGGCACGTCAACCTCCTGAACCGGAGGCAGGTCGCGCGCCTGCGCGTGGCGGACGACATCGAGATCCAGGCGGGGAGGCTGCTCGAGTGGCGCTAGCGGCGAAGGTGCAGGTGGGGCCGGCGAAGATCGGGATGGGATTGTTCGCGGCCCGGTCGCTGTCCGCCGGGGAGGAGATCATGCGTCTCGACGGACGCGTGGTGCACCACACCGTGCTCTGGCGTCGTCGCGGCTCGGTTTTCTCGGCGAACTGCATCCGGTTCGGCGCCGAGACGTATCTCGATCCCGGCGAGGGTGCGGGGCGGTACATCAATCATTCGTGTGCGCCGAATGCGTTTCTCGAGAAGCGTGGGCGGTGGTTGTATCTCGTGGCGGCGCGCCGGATTGGTGTGGGGTCAGAGCTTTCGTTCGACTACTCGACCACGATCGGCGACGACGACATCTGGCAGATGCGCTGCCGTTGCGGGCAGGCGCGGTGCCGGGGCACCATCAGGAACTTCGGGACTCTTCCTGAACGTTTGCGAAAGCGCTACCTCATGAAGGGGCTCGTGCCCGGCTACATCATCAACACACTCGACTGACACAACCCGACCAACTCATGACGATGCGCCTTCCGCTTTTAGCCGTTGCCGCCATGGCCTTCGCCGCGCTTCCTGCCGGTGCGCAGGGCGGCAAGGTTCCCGCCGCGATCTCGCAGATCCGCGAGGCCGACATCAAGCGCGACCTCTATGTCATGGGCGGCGACGACTTCCGCGGTCGCGAGGCCGGCACCCTCGACGAGATGCGCGCATCCGTCTGGGTCGCCGACGAGATGGAGAAGATCGGCCTCAAGCCGCTCGGCGACATGGGCAGCTGGTTCCAGTGGTGGAACATGCGCCGCTCGCGCATCTCGAATGCGTCCAGTTCCGTGAAGCTCGGCGCGAAGTCACTCGCGCTCTGGACCGATGTCTCGCCGGCGTCGAACGCCGCCGGAGACGTCAGTGCCCCCACCGTGTTCGTGAGTGACTATCGCGACACCACGGTCGACGTCCGCGGCAAGGTGGCCGTCGCGATGCTCGTCGCTCCGGCGGCCGCGCAGATCCGCTCGACGACGAACACCTACGAGTACAACTACACGCGTCCTGCGATCACGACGATGTCCAACGCGCTCACGCGTCGTGGCGCGGCAGCAGTGGTGATCGTCGCCGACTCGATCGGCGAGATCGCATTCGATGGCGTGTCGAGGGTGCAGTCGCGCGGGACGTACGACGTGGTCGGTGGCGTGCCGCGCTTCACGCGCCAGCCCAATCCCAACGCGGCGCCGGGCCAGCAGGTGGTGCCCCCGCCGCAGCGCACGCCGGTTCCGGTGCTGTTCGTGCACCGCTCCGCGCTCGCCGACTGGCGCACTGATGGCCAGGTGGCGGACATCCGCATGCGGCTCGAGACGTTCGAGTATCCGTCCACGAATGTCATCGGTGTCATTCGCGGCACTGACCCGAAGCTGCGCGACGAGTACGTGCTCTTCAGCTCACACCAGGATCACGACGGCGTGCGCTACACGGTCGCTGGCGACTCCATCTGGAACGGTGCCGACGACAACGCGACGACGAGCGTCGCCCTCCTCGCCATCGCCCGCGCATGGAAGAAGCAGCCGAGCAAGCGCTCGGCGCTGTTCATCTTCCACGGCGCGGAGGAGCGCGGCCTGCTCGGGTCGCGCTATCATGCGGCGCACCCGGTGGTGCCGCTCGACAAGATCGTCGCCGTGCTCAACGGCGACATGCTGGGCCGTAACTCGCCGGACACCGCGGCGCTGATGGGTTCGCAGCCGCCGCATCGCAACTCCACGCAGCTCGTGCAGATGGCGATCGACGCGAACAACCTCGTGAGCAAGTTCGTCATCGACTCGCTGTGGGACCGGCCGACGCACCCGGAGGGCTGGTACTTCCGCAGCGACCATGTGCCGTACGCGGAGCGGAGTGTGCCGTCGCTATTCTTCTCGTCCAACCTGCACAACGACTATCACACGCCGCGCGACGAGCCGAAGACGATCGACTATCCGAAGCTGACGCGGATCACGAAGTGGATGTACATGACGGGGTGGCTGGCGGCCAATGGTGCGCGGCCGGCTGTGGATGCGGGGTTCGTGTTGAGGTAACCACAGAGGACACAGAGTACACACAGAGGACACGGAGAACGGCACTGGCTTGACTGTTTGTAAAATGCTTCTATAAGCAAAACCGTAGGAGCTTGTCACCGCAGAGGACGCGGACGGCGCGGAGGTTGGCATTTCATGCACTCCTCCGCGCCCTCTGCGTCCTCTGCGGTTAGTGCTTTTGGTTGTCTTTGCTTTTCCTCTAGGTCCTCTGTGTGTACTCTGTGTC
>JBDSTA010000331.1:0-4902 GCA_039928475.1 Gemmatimonadaceae bacterium
GCATGGATGCCGCCGCGTGAGATCACGACAGGGCTCAGCGTGATGTAGGCGCCGCCGTCGAGCACGATGTCCACGTCCATCGCGACGATGGTGCCGTCGCGCTTCACCCCCGTGCGATGCCGCACGATGGACGGATGACGCTTCGTCGTCGCGATCATGTCCTCGGTGCGATCATAGATGATCTTCACCGGCTTGCCGGACTTGAGCGCAAGCAGGGTGGCATGACCGGCGATCATCGAGGGATACTCTTCCTTGCCGCCGAAGCCGCCCCCCGTCTCGGTCTGCACGACGCGCACATACGCATCCTTGCCCAGCAGGCTCTTCAGCGCCTTCACGACGTAGAAGGGACACTGGATGGAGCCGAACACCGCGATTCCCTCCTTCTCCGGAAAGGCGATCACCCCATTCGGCTCGATGTAGACGTGTTCCTGGTGGCCCGTGCGATACGTCCCCTCGACGATGACGTCCGCCTCCGCAAAGCCCGCCTCGACATTGCCCTTGTCGATCGCGAGCGCCTTGAGGATGATCGTGGACCGCTCGGGGTCGTACTCGGGCTCCTGGGCCTCGTACTCGATGACGACCTTGGCAGCGAGCAGCTTCTCGCGATCCTCGTGCGCCAGGAGCACGACCGGCTCGGCCACGTGTCGCACCTCGGTCTCGACGAGGAACGGCTGGTCGTCCTCGATGAGCGCGACGATGTTGCGGCCACCGGAGGGAATGTCCCGGTAGTCCACGATCGTGAAGCCCGTGGTGTCGAAATCGAGGCGGATGTTCGTGATGCGTCCGCGAGGAATGGTCGAGCGGATGGTCCGCCCATGCAGCATTCCCGGAAACGTGAGATCGTCGGCGTACTTCGTGGTTCCGTTCGCCTTGCCGATCCCGTCCTTGCGCGCGACGCTGGTGCCAACTGCGGGCATGCGAATTCCTGGCTACGGTCCGGCATTATGGGTATCGCGCCGCGGGCAGTCAACCTCATATTGCAGCCATGAGCAAGATCGCCGTACACGTCGACTATCCCGCCTGGGTCAACGAAGTCGTGGACTGGGAGCGCGCCTATGCGTCCGACAGCGACCGGATGCGGCTCGCCATCGCCGTCTCGCGTGAAAACGTGGAGCGCGACACCGGCGGTCCCTTCGGCGCGGCCGTCTTCGAGCGCGCCACCGGGCGACTCGTCGCCGTCGGCATGAACAGCGTCGTGCGCCTGAACAACTGCACGCTCCACGGCGAGATGGTCGCGTTCATGATGGCCCAGCAGCGGCTCGGCTCGTTTACGCTCGCCGCCACCGGCATGCCAGAGCACGAGCTCTTCACCTCCTGCGAACCGTGCGCCATGTGCCTCGGCGCCACACTCTGGAGCGGCGTGAAGCGGGTGGTCTACGGTGCGGGACGCGAGGACGCCTCGAAGCTCGACTTCGAGGAGGGGCCGGTTTTCCCCGCATCGTACAAGTACCTCGAAGACCGCGGCATCTCCATCGAGCGCAACCTCCTGCGCGCCGAGGCGAACGCGGTGCTCGAGCGCTATCGCGCGAAGAGCGGAAAGATCTACAACGGATGACGATGACCAACGACAGCAACGCCGCCGCCCTGCGCGCGGCGAATCTCGCATTTGCCGCCCGCTATCCCGGCGAGGCCGGCGCGCGTCAGCCCGTGCACACCGTGTATGGTGGCGCGCAGCTGTTCGGGTCGGATGCCGCGCGCAAGCTCGGCAACGTGGCCATGCGCGCACTGCGCGAGTACGCCCCCGACGCCGAGCACATGGGCCGCGCGCTCGGCATCAGCGATCATCCGGCGCTGGATACCGTCTTCGCGCGCGTCGTCGAGAAGCTGGAGCGCGAGCCCGTGGAAGACTTCCGCATCGATTTCGAGGACGGCTACGGCAATCGTCCGGACGCCGAGGAGGACGGGCATGCGGAGAGCGTCGCCGAGGCGCTCGCGAAGGGGATGAAGGAGGGGACGCTGCCGCCGTTCATCGGCATTCGCATCAAGCCGCTGAACGAGGAGCTCCGCGCTCGCGCGATGCGCACGCTCGAGATCGTGTTGACGAAGCTCGTGGAGAAGGCCGGCGGGCTCCCGGAGAATTTCGTCGTCACGGTGCCGAAGATCGTGATCCTGGAGCAGGTGGAGTACATCGTCGCCGAGCTCGCGCGCATCGAGCGGAAACTCGGGCTCGCGGATGGTTCGCTCCGGTTCGAGGTGATGGTGGAGATGCCGCAGATCGTCCTGGACTCCGAGGGGCGCTCGCTGCTGCCGCGGATTCCGGCGGTGAGCGCGGGCCGGTTGACCGGCGCGCACTTCGGCACATACGACTATACCGCCGGCGTGAACATCACCGCCGCGCACCAGCGCATGCGTCATCCCGCGTGTGATTTCGCGAAGCACTTCATGCAGGTGTCGCTTGCGGGCACCGGGGTGTGGCTGTCGGACGGTTCGACGACGGTGATGCCGGTGCCCATCCATCGCGCGATGGCGGGCGAGATCCTCACCGCCGAGCAGGACGACGACAACTGCGCGAGTGTGCACGGCGCGTGGAAGCTGCACTTCGACGATGTGACGCACTCGCTCGTCGGGGGCTTCTATCAGGGATGGGATCTTCACCCGGCACAGCTCGTGACGCGATACGCTGCGCTCTATGCGTTCTTCCTGGCGGGGATCGACGCCGCGGCGGCGCGGCTGTCGAACTTCGTGAACAAGGCGGCGCAGGCAACGCTCGTGGGCGACGTGTTCGACGACGCCGCGACGGGCCAGGGGCTGCTCAACTTCTTCCTGCGCGGCGTGAATTCGGCGGCAATCACGGAGGAGGACGCGGTGGCGATGACGGGCTTGTCGGTGGAAGAGCTGCGCGGCCGCTCGTTCACGAAAATCCTGAACAACCGGTCAGGGAAGCGGGCGGCTGGCTGACCACGCTTTTCTGGATCGGCCGGGAGACAGGGGGTTTGCGCGTTGGTACTTGTGCCCCGTGCGCCTCGGCTCCCTCTTATGCGCTCGCGCGCCTGTGCGGCGCGTCCCTACTTCCACCACAGCCGCAGCATGACCAACGCTACGACGCTCCGCCTCGCCCTCGCCGGCGCGGCTCTCTCGGTGCTCGCATGTGCAGGCGCCAATGTCCCGATGACGTCCGGTGCCTCGCCGACCGGCAGCTACTCGCTCCAGTCGCTCAGCGCGTGGCGCGCGTACAAGGGCATGACCATCCCCAAGGGGTGGCTCGTCGTCGACGGCACCATCACCAAGGAAGGCGAAGCCGAGGATCTCGTCTCGCGC
The DNA here is from genome assembly GCA_039928475.1 of Gemmatimonadaceae bacterium. Taxonomy (GTDB): domain Bacteria; phylum Gemmatimonadota; class Gemmatimonadetes; order Gemmatimonadales; family Gemmatimonadaceae; genus AG11. The sequence continues at coordinate 3,259 of JBDSTA010000331.1, forward strand.
GAGCAGTACGGAAACTTCGAGCTCTCGCTCGACTGGAAGCTCGCGCCCGGTGGCAATGCCGGCATCTTCTATCGCGGCACCGAGGAGTACGAACACATCTACTGGAGCGCGCCCGAGTACCAGCTGCTCGACGACGCCCGTCATCCCGACGGCCGCAACCGCCTGACGTCGGCGGCATCGGCGTACGGCCTGTACGCGCCGCCGGCAGGCGTGGTGAAGCCCGCGGGTGAGTGGAACTCCACGCGCATCGTCGCGCGCGGCAATCACATCGAGCACTGGCTCAACGGGCAGAAGGTCGTGGAGTACGAGCTGCTGAGTCCCGACTGGGCGTCGAAGGTGAAGGCCAGCAAGTTCGGCGAATGGCCGCACTATGGCCTTTCGCCGCGTGGCTACATCGGCATCCAGGGTGATCACGACGGCCTGCTCTCGCTGCGCAACATGAGCATCACGGTGCTTCCATGACGGGGATCCGCACGCGGCTCTCCGCGATGATGTTCATCCAGTACTTCATCTACGGCTCGTGGCTCGTCACGCTCGGCACCTTCCTTGGCAGCGCGCTCGGCGCGAGCGGCAAGCAGGTCGGGCTCGCGTACATGACGCCGGCGATCGCGGCGATCATCTCGCCGTTCATCGTGGGCATGATTGCGGATCGCTTCTTCGCGACGGAGCGCGTGCTGGCGTTCCTACACCTCGTGGGCGCGGCACTGCTGTACTTCGCGACGATGCAGACGTCGTTCAACAGCTTCGCGTGGGTGTTCCTGCTGTACACGCTGTGCTACATGCCGACGCTCGCACTCACGAACTCCATCTCGTTCGACAACATGAAGGATCCGTCGCGCGAGTTTCCGGCAATTCGCGTGCTCGGCACCATCGGGTTCATCGCGGTGGGACTGACGATCGGGCGCCTTGGCGCTGACGCGACCGCGCTGCCCCTCCGCATCGGTGCGGCGGCCTCCGTGTTGATGGCGCTGTACTGCCTCTCGCTCCCGCACACGCCGCCGCACGCAGCGGGCAAGCCCTTCTCCGCGCGCGACGTGCTCGGCCTCGATGCGCTCGCGCTGCTCAAGGACCGCTCGTTCGCGGTATTCGTGCTCGGCTCGTTCCTGCTGTGCATCCCGCTCCAGTTCTATTACGCGTTCACGAATCCGTTCCTGAACGAGATTGGCGTGACGGGCGCAGCGGGGAAGATGACGCTGGGCCAGATGAGCGAGATCGGCTTCATGCTCCTGATGCCGTGGTTCCTCGTGCGGCTCGGCGTGAAGAAGATGCTGCTCATCGGCATGGCGGCGTGGACGGCGCGCTACCTCCTGTTCGCGCACGGCAACGCGGGGAGCGGGATGTGGATGATCTACATCGCCCTGCTGCTCCACGGCGTGTGCTACGACTTCTTCTTCGTCACCGGCCAGATCTATGTGGACCAGCAGGCCGACGTGAAGATCCGCGCGGCGGCGCAGGGGTTCATCGCGCTCGTCACGCTGGGCGCCGGGCAGGCGATCGGCTCGTGGCTCTCAGGCGCGGTGGTGGATGCGAACATCGACCTGAGCACCACGCCGCCGCATCATGATTGGTTCCATATCTGGCTCATCCCGGCGATCGGGGCATTTGCGGTGCTGCTCATCTTCGCGGCGCTGTTCAAGCCGCGCG
>JBDSTA010000332.1:0-11399 GCA_039928475.1 Gemmatimonadaceae bacterium
CGCTTCCCCGCCGAACGGGATCTGCCGGGTGTTCTTGTCGAAGACCATGTGGCGGATGGCATTCGGGCCATCCGCCGCGATCGGCACCATTCCGTGCGAGCGAAGCGAGTCGACGACCTGCACCAGGTCGACCCCTGAAGCTGCGAGATCCTTGGGCACTTGCGGCGCTTTTGGCTGATTGCATACAATTGACGTATGGCTTCACGGAGCAGGTGGTTCCTCGTCCCGGCGCTGATCGCCGCCGCCGCGCAGCCGCTCGTCGCGCAGGGCACCGACACCACGCAGCACGCCGCCGCCTTCAAGGGCAGCGTCGCGAGCATCCGCACCACGCAGCCTGTTCCGCTGGCAGACGTGCGCCTCATGTGGATCGACAGCGTGCACGCCGACCCTGCCCATCCCGGTGAACCGGGGGAGCTGTTCGTCGACACGACGCGGTCGCGCATCACCATCTCCGATTCGTCGGGCACGTTCACGGTGCGCAACCTCGAGGCGGGCCACTACCTCATCAACGTGCGCCGCATCGGCTTCGCGCCATTCGAGGGCATGTTGACGATGAACACGCATCCGGTGGAAATGGAGCTCGCGCTGGAGCAATTGATGAACATCCTGCCGCCCATCCGCATCACCGAAAGCGCGACGAACAAGGTGACCGAGCGACTGGATCGCGTCGGTTTTACCGAGCGGTCGCGCATGGGCCACGCCGCCACCTTCTACGCGCGCCGCGACATCCTCGACACGCATGCGCAGACGCTCCAGCAGCTGCTCACGCTCATGGGCGTGAGCATGAGCGACACGTTCCTGCTGGACCGCTTCCCGATGGAGTGGAGCGACCTGGTCGACTACCCGATGGACCTCATCGTCGGCGTCGAGGTGTACCGGCACAGCCTGCCCGTGGAATTCTCGATGACGCGCAGGGGACGCCTGACGTTCAGCAACGATCGCGGCACGCCGCTCACGTCACGGACTGTCGTGTTGTGGACCTACCTGCCCGGGTCGCAATAGCTGCACGACTGTGCCCGTCCTCACCGACTCGAACGCCGCCTCGATCACGTCGAGCCCCGCGGCCACTTCCTCCACGAGCACCGGCGCCGCCACTCCGTCAGTGATCGCCCGCGCCACGCCCTCGTAGAATCGCGCGTAGTCGCCGCGCAGCGTGGGCACCACCACCGATACATCCCCGGCGCCGAAGCGCCCGAACTCCGACGCGGCCTCCTCACCATAGCCAGGCGCGCCCGGCCTCATCCCGCCTCGCAGCTGCATCTCCTGCGGATCCACGCCGTGCTTCACGTACGCGCCCTTCCGCCCGAACACCTGATACCTCGGCCCCGGCAACCCCGCCGACATCGTCGACCCGAGATGCGACACCACCCCGCTCGCATGCGTGAGCGAGAGGAACATGTCGTCGCTCGTCACCACCGACGCATCGACCCGGCGCAGCTCCGCGTACACGCGCGACACGGGGCCGAACAGCTGCAGCGCCTGGTCGATGAGGTGTGTCCCGAGATCGTGCACGATGTTCTCCGCGCTCGACTCCGCGCCGGCGCGCGTCCAGCTCGCCTTGCGCACGGGGCGCCAGCGGTCGAAGCGCGACTCGAAGCGGTACACCTCGCCCAGCCGGTCGTCGGCAAGTAGCTGGCGCAGCGTGAGGTAGTCGCCGTCCCACCGGCGATTCTGGAAGGGGATTGCGAGCCGCCCCACCGCCGACGCAACACGCCCAAGCTCGCGCGCCTCGGCGGCCCTCGCCGCGAATGGCTTGTCCACCACCACATGTGCGCCCGCCTCGAGCATCGCCTTCGCGAGCGGAACGTGCGTCGCGTTCGGCGTGCTGATCGCGACGACGTCCGGCTTCGTCGCGAGGAGCTCACGCACGTCGCCGGCGAGGCGCGCATCCGGATAGCGCTCCGACACCATCGCGCGGCGCGTGGGGTCGCTCGTCATCACGGTCGCGAGGCGCAGCCCGGGCGTGGACGCGATGAACGGCGCGTGGAAGTTCGCTCCGCCGAGTCCGTAGCCGATCAGTGCGACGCTGAGCGTGGTCAATTTCGTGGCGTGTTATGTTGGGACATGGCCGAGCCTACGCCTCCCGAGCCGCCGGACGAGGTCTGCGATTGGTGCGGATCGACAGACCTCTGGTGGCGGAACTGCAAGCTGCTGTGCAAGCACTGTCACGCGATCGTGAAGAGCTGCGCGGACCTCAGCGTCGCGTGACCGTGAAGGTACCGCCGTCGCTCCGGCCGCGCACGGCGGGGTTGTACATCTCCTCGGCCTGCGCAGGCGGCCGGACGAAGGTGCCCGCCGTCGTTGCGCGCGCCACATACGACGCCTGGTAGCTGCCCTTCCAGAGCTCGCGCGCGAAGTAGAGCACGCGGTCGTCGCGAATCTCCTTGTGCTCCCACGGCGTCCACCAACCCGCATCCCAGGCACCGTACAGCCAGCGCTGGCCCGGCGGGCTTTCGTTCATGTCGCCGGCAAGCTTCGGCGCACCGGCGAAGGGCGGAAGCGAGCCAGAGGTGCGCAGCGAGAGGTCCACGGCCTCGAGCCCCGCAGGCAGTGCGTCGTCGATCACGACGAACTCGCGGTCGCGCGGCACCGTGATGCGCAGGCGCACCCGCACGAGCTCCCCTTCGCGAACCTCCTGGATGGGCTTGCCGCCGTCGTAGCTCTCGTACCAGCGCTCCACGCTGATGCCTTCGTCGTCGGCGCGCTGGGGTCGCGCCGTCGGCACCTCGAACAGCGTCATCGCGTAGTACGTCGGCGCCGTGGTGGTGGACGACAGCGACGCGCGGACCGTAGCGCCCTTCGCATCCTGACGCACGAGCGACACGAACGATGGCGTGAGTGAATCCGTGCTGCCTCGCGCGATGCGCACGCTCCCGACGGCACCGCGCGTGCCGGCCACGCTGATCGTGCGCTCCTCCGCGATGCGCATCGACGTGGACGCCACCGTGAGCGCCTCGGCCACTGCCGCCTGGTCGAGCGTGTTCCACCAGCGCGACGTCTCCGCGCGTCCCGCCTGCACCACCGACTCGAACAGCGCGCCGAGCTGCGGGTGCGACGGCTCGATGCGTGTGGTGGCGTTGAGCAGGAGCGCGATGGGGCGCGCCACGGAGCGGAACAGCCAACGGCGCGCGCTCGCGGAATCGTCAAGCGTGACGCGGCGTCCGTCGAGATGCGCGTACGTCCACGCGGTGTGCAGCATCGCGCGCGCGCGCGTCGTGTCCTTCGCATCACTGAGCAGGATCGCGAGCGAGAGCCGGTCCTCGAAGCCCAGCTTGTCGCGCAGGTTCCAGATCTGCTCCTCGAGCGGCGTATTCGGCGCGTCGAAGCGGCGCAGCGCGATGGCGGCCGCCAGCGCCTCGCGCGGCCAGTTGGCCGAGTCGCTCCAGGCGAACTCGCGGTTCGTCTCCATCGGCCGGAACGCCTGCTTCGTCGTTGCGAGGTAATCGCGCGCCCTCGTCAGGTTGCCCTTGGGGACGTCGATGCCCGCGCGCTGCGCGTGCGCCAGGAACTCCGCGGCGTATGCCGTGAGCCAGGGCGTCGTCCAGTTCTCCGCGCTCCAGTAGCCGAAGCTGCCATTGCGGGCCTGGCGATTGAGCAGCGTGGCCACTGCGGTTTCCAGCTGCGCACGGTCGCGCGCGGACATCGAGACGCTGTTGTCGAGCGAGCGCTCCAGGTCCAGTCGCGCCAGCAGGGCACGACCCGCGCTCGAGACCTGCTCGGTGCAGTAGTACGGATAGATGCGCAGCGCCTCGGCGAACTGGCGCACGAGCGGAAGTGGTGACGCCCCGAGCTGAAGCGTGACATGCGATCGCAACGTGTCCACGCCTTCCGGAACCACGAGCGTCGCGTCTGCCGAGCGGCCGAGGAGTCCCGTGGTCACGAATGCGCGAGCGCGGCCCGGCGGGCTCACGGCGAGGCGCGCCTGTACGGCGTCGCTCATCGGTGCACCGGCGAGCGAGGCACCGCGGAAGATGAAGGAGACCGAGTCGCCACCGGTGATGCGCAGCGGAAAGCGCAGCTCGCGCGAGTGTTGCGCATCGAGCGTGTCACGGACCGTGGCGTCGCCGGTGACGATTGCATTCGTCGCCTGCACGGACAGCGACACGGGCGTGCGCGACTGGTCGTCCTTCGTCAGCACCGCGCCGGCGAACAGCTCGTCACCCGCGCGCACGATGCGCGGCAGCGCCGCGCGCACCACGAGCGGGCGCGTCGTGATGATGCTCGTGTCTGCGCTCCCGGACGCGATGCCGCGCGCGACGGCCACGGCGAAGATGCGATACGAGCCGATGTTGTCTGGAAGACGGAAGCTCGTGGAGGCATGGCCATTCGCGTCCGTCTTCACGTGCCCGGCGAAGAACGCCGTGGTGGCGAACACCGCGCGCAGCTCGTCGTCCGCGGCTGGTGACGCCGCCGGCTGATCCATGGCCGTCGCGGTCACCACGCTTTGCGCGAGGTAGCTCGTCGCGCCGCGCAGCATGACGCTCGTCGAGCCGTTGCCCGCTGTCCTGCCGTACAGGCCACGCCAGTATCCCTCGGGCGGAACGGCCGGCGCCGTGTAGGACATCCACGCCAGCAGCGTGGAGCCCGCCCACGGATTGTCCTGCGATGCGGACAGCAGCCCGGCCGTGATGGCCGGTCGCACATAGTCGGTGAGGGTGAGCACGCCTTCGTCCACCGCCCACACGGCCGCCTCGGCAGCGCGCCCCATGCCCTTGTTGTCGCGCACGTCGATGTTGACGCGCACGCTGTCGCGCGGCTGGTAGCGCGCGTGCTCCGGCGCCACTGCGACGTGCAGCGTTGCCGAGGAGTCGTCCACCTCCACGGTGATCGCGCCACTCCGGAAGTAGATGCCCGCGGTGTCGGCGCCCGGCCCGGGGCCGAACGCGCGCACGGCGCGCACCTGAATCTGCGCGGCGGGCACGGCCGTCGCCGGCAGCGGTATCGAAAGCGCGTTGATGCCCGGATGCAACGTGACGAACTGCTCCGCGAGCACGCCTTCGTGGCGCACCGTGATCCATGCGCTCTCTTCATGCGCGGCCTCGACGGCGATTGATGCGACGTCGCCCGGCGCGTAGCGCGTGCGGTCGCTGCGCAGCGTGATCGCGCGAGGATCCGGGCGTGCCCACGGATAATCTCCACCGGTCACGTAGGAATAGGTGCTGGACTCGGCGATGCGGCCGCGCTCGTCGTGCAGCTTCCCGATGATCTCGTAGCTGCCTCCTTCGCGTGGGACGAACTTCGCCGTCACTGGAGTTGCGCCCGACACCACCGTGGCGCTCCACACGGTGTCGCGCACGATTGCATTCCGGATCCAGCGCTGGCGCTCGGCCCTCACGGTGATCGTGTCGCCCGTGCGCAGCGTGCCGTCGACGCGTGCAGCAAGCAGCTCCACCGCGATGGTGTCCTTCGGCTGCGATATCCAGCGTGCACCGCGAGTGCGGATGCCGAGATATGCGTCGGCCGCGTGCACGGCCAGTGAGATGGACCGGGTCACGTCCTGCCGGTTTGCGTCGGCGACCGTGACGTTGATGTTCAACACGCCGGGATGCGTGATTGCCGGCACTGCGATGCGCAGTCGTCCAGTGCCATCGGCAGCCAGCGTGCCCTTGCCCTCGCGCGTCCGGTCCTGCTGCGGTCCGTTTCCATTTCCGTACCAGCGCCCCACGGTAAATCCCTTCAGCGCGGGCACCTGGTACCACCCCTCGTTCTCGTTGACGTCCGCGACCCACTCGAAGGTGCCACCAGCCATCGGGACGCCGAACAGGTATCGCGCATTCACCGTCGCGACGGCCGTGTCGCCGGCGAACAGGTGGACGGTCGTATCTGCGTCGAGCTTCACGGCGAACTCCGGCGCGCGGTACTCCGCGACCTGGAAGCTCGTGCCCGTGGTGCTGCGCCAGCCGCCGTCCACGCGCAGGGCCAGCGACACGCCGAAGTATCCCGGCCGGCTCGTCCTCGGCAAGGCGAAGCTGTCCGCCGCCGTGCCGAACTCGCTGAGCAGGCCGACATGCGACCACACCTGCTCCGAGCCGTTGTCTCCCCATCGCGTGATCGTCCAGCGCACGGAATCCCCACTGACGACGCGATAGCCCTCTGCGGGCGCGAAGGTGCGCACGGCGCCGCTCATGTACACGGTTTCTGCCGGACGATAGATGCCTCGCTCCGTGTAGGCGCTCCCGTGCAGGTAGCGCTCCCTCACGCGACGCGGGTTGCGACCCTGGCCGTAGCCCCAGCGCGACTCCGCGCTGTCGTCGTCACTGAGGACGTCGGCCTCCTGTCGCGGCAACAGCAGCGCGGTGCGGTCGGCGCCGAGCGTGACCTCGAGCGTGCGGGCGCTCCCAGTGAACGCGCGCTTGATGGTCTCGCCCACGATGTGCGCACGGCCGAGCGCGTCGGTGACTCCGGTGCCGAACACACGGCCGGAGTCGCCGAGCACGCGGATGCTCGCGCCAGCGCGCGGGCGGGCGTCGCGCAGGCCGGTGACCCATGCGTCGACGATGTTGTCGCTCACGACGGCATGCGCCGCGATGTTGGACCGTACGATCACGGCGTAGCGCGGCACGAGGTCCTCATAAGCGATCGCGCTGATCTTGATCGGCTTCATGCGCGTCACCCGGTTCCCGCGCGGATTCACTGTCACCACGTCCTGGAGCGTATCCAGCCTGGGTCGCTCGATCGTTTCGACGTAATCGACGCGCACGCGCAGGAGCGGGTCGTCGCGCCATTGGCGTGGAATCGCGGTGACGGGAACGTTCACCACGCGCTCACTGTCCCTCGGCGCCGGGGTGGCGATCGCCACTACGACGCTGTCGCGCACGACGGAGGACCATTCGGCGTTGCGCGAATACTCCTGGTAGGGCTGGAGCGCGCGCGCGTGGAGGGAGTCGGGCACGCGCGCGATGATCACGTGGATGGAGTCCGTGTTCACGTGCCGCACGGCAAGGAGCATGGCCGCATCGCGCGGCTGTGCGATGACCTTCGCGGTGAATCCCACACCCGGCGGAGCGGCTGCGCCGGTCACCGTGAACGTCGCGTCCGTGCGCAGTGGCTCGCCGCGCGTATTGCGCAGGCTGCCGCTCACCGTGATGGTATCCGTCCGGCGCGGTCGCACCGAGTCGAGCAGCACGACCTGCGTGGTCGGCCCCTCGGACGACACGCGTACCGGCCGGCCGTTGATGCGCACGTGTGCCGCCACTTCAGCGGGGGCCACGTCATTGCTGAACGTGATGGTGATTTGTGCGCGCGGGCACGCAGGCCTGTCACAGATCGTGCGCCAAACGACGAACGCCGGGCGGACGGTGAACGCTGCGCGCGCCACCTCCTTCTGGCCCACCACGAGCGGTACATGCACCTCGGCGCGACATCCGCGCGGCAACGTGCGGGGCACCTCGAGCTCGACGACGCGATGCAGTGAATCCGTGGCAGCCGGGCCATGCCGCATCATGTACGAGTCCTGCGGCTCGGTCCTGCGCATGCCGAGCACCGAGAGCGGAAGCGAGTCGGTGCCGCATGCGACGAGCGGCACGAGCCACGCGTGCCCGCGCAGGGCATCGAGGTTGAAGCCCTGCGAATACAGCACGGCCGGGTGCACGACGGTGTCGGGCGGGACATCGCGCGCGTCGCTCAGCACCTGGAGCGCGCGCGGCATCTGCACCTGCACGCGCATGGGCATCGCGGCAATCGGGATCCCGCCAACGCCGCGCAGCGCCGGGTCGAGGCGCACTTCGTACGTCGCTCCCGCGGCCCAGGCGGAATCGAAGTCGGCCACGATGGTGCTCGGGTCGCGCCAGTAGATGTGCGCCCGCACCGCGGGTGAGATGCGCAGCGCACGATCGGCGCTGATGGTCTCCTCGAGCTTCGGCGCGATGGGATGATCGAACAGCACCACGACCGACGCCGTCGGCGACGCAGGCGATTCGGGCTGGAGGCGCAGCACGCGCACGGAGTCCTGCGCGTTAGCGGCAGGGATCGGGGTAATCCCTGCTGCGAGAACCGCGGCAAGCGTTAGGACGCGTGACTTCAGTTGTTTCGGTATCATCATAGAGGCGGACCGCTGAACCCATGCCCCCGTCACACCTGTCGCGAGCGGGCGGCTCCCCTATGTGACGCTGGTCACGCGAGCTATTGCACAGGTGTCTGCAAGAGTCCCAGCTTGAGCGCGAGCTTTACGTAATCGGCGCGGTGCGTGAGCCCCAGCTTGTCGTTGATGCGCTGCTTGTACGTGTCCACTGTCTTCGGGCTGATGTTCAACTGCTCGCCGATCTCCGGCGCCGTGTAGCCCTCCGCGATGAGGCGAAACACCGCCCGCTCGCGATCCGTGAGCCGCTCGTAGCGCGCGCGATCGCTCGCCTGTTCCTCACGACGCCGCGCACCCTGCGCGAGCACGCGCGCCGCCGCCGGCTGCACCCACACGTCGCCTCGCGCGACGGCGCGCACCGCATCCACCAGCTCCCGATCCGCCGCGCTCTTCACCAAGTAGCCCGACGCGCCCGCCTCGAGCACGGCCTCGAGGTACGCCTCCTCCGAATGCATCGTCAGCACGAGCACGCGCGGTCCGCCGTCGCCACGCGTGATCTTGCGCGTCGCCGCGATGCCGTCGCCGTCGGCCATCGAGATGTCCATCACGACGACGTCCGCCTCGGTGCTCGCGAGCAGCGTGACGGCCTCGTTCCCGCCGGCCGCTTCACCGACGACGTCGATCTCCGGCGCGGCGCCAAGCACGGCCTTGAGGCCGGTGCGCACGATGGCGTGATCGTCTACCAGTACCACTCGGATATTCATCGTTGTCCGTAGTCTGACAGTCTGGACAGTCTGACAGTCAGACAGTCCTTGGCTCGGGCATCGTAGGGCATCATCTCGTTGCTGACTGTCAGACTGTCGGACTGTCGGACTGTCAGACCCCTAAAGGAACAACCGCCACCACCCGCGTCCCCCGCCCCGGCCCGCTCCGCACCGACAGCCGGCCATTCACCAGCCCGATCCGCTCGCGCATCGAGAACAGTCCCATCCCCGGTCGTCTTAGCTCCGCGCGCTCCACATCGAAGCCGCGCCCGTCGTCCACTATCTCCAGCACGGCATTCGACTCCTCGCGGTCCAGTCGCAGGTCAACGTGCGTCGCTCCAGCATGACGCGCCGCGTTCCGCAGCGCCTCCTGCGCCACACGATACAGCGCGGCGGCCACCGGCGCAGGAATCGGCGGCTCGAACTCTGCCGCGGCCACGTGCACATCGAGCGGCTCCTGCGCGCCCGTCTGCCGCGCGAGCCACTCGAGTGCCGCCGCAAGACCCAGGTCGTCCAGCACGCGCGGATGCATGGTGTGCGAGAGCGACCGCACCTCTTCCAGCGCCTCGGCCGCGAGCTCGCGCAGCGTCGCGATGCGCGCATCGAGCGCGGGACTCGTGCTCTCGCGCGACGCGGCGCCCAGCTGGAGGATCACCGCCGTGAGGATCTGCGCCGTGGAATCGTGCAGCTCGCGCGCGACGCGCGCACGCTCCTCGTCCTGCGCACTGATCACCTGCGCCGCGAGGCGACGCTCGCGCGCGCGATCCTCGGTCATCCGATCCAGCAGCGCGTTGAGGGTCGATCCCACGCGCGCCATGTCGCGATCGGCCAGCACGCTCGTCGGCACGCGCGCCTCCGTGTCCCCCGACGAAAGCTTGGTCGCGGTCGCCTCGAGATCGCTCAGCGGACGCAACGCGACGTACACGAGCATCAGGTTCACGATGAGGCTCGCGGCGAGCGCGGCGCCGAGGATCGACACGGCGCTCCCCGGCGCATTCACGCGTCGCTCCACCGCCACCGCGGTGAGCGCGGAGATCACGATGATGAGGTTCGCGCCCGCCACCTTCGCGAGCAGCGGAACGCGCAACACGCGCTCCGGCCATCTCCACAGGGAGCGGCTACTCAAAGTCCAGCGCGAGGTCCATCGCCGGCGCCGAGTGCGTCAACGCGCCGACGGAGATCCAGTCCACGCCGGTCTCCGCGATCGCGCGCACCGTCGTCAGGTTCACCCCGCCCGACGCCTCCGTGATCGCGCGGCCGTCCACCAGCCGCACACACGCGCTCATCATCGCCGTGGACATGTTGTCGAGCAGGATGATGTCCGCGCTCGCGTCGATCGCGGCCTGCACCTGCTCCGGCCGGTCGCACTCCACCTCCACCTTCGTGCCCTTCGGCGCGAGGTCCCGCGCGCGCCGCACGGCAAGCACGATGTCGCCATCCACCGCCGCGAGGTGGTTGTCCTTGATGAGCACCGCGGTGGAGAGGTTCAGGCGATGGTTCGTCCCACCGCCGGCACGCACCGCGTACTTCTCGAGCAGGCGCCAGCCCGGCGTCGTCTTCCGCGTGTCGAGGATCTTCGCGTGCGTGCCACGCACGGCGTCCACGTAGCGCGCCGTGAGCGACGCGACGCCGGAAAGCCGCTGCATGAAGTTGAGCGCCACGCGCTCCGCCGCGAGCAGGGCGCGCGCATGGCCGGAGAGGTACAGCACCGAGTCCCCAGGCTCCAGGTGCGCGCCGTCCTCCCTGTCCACGCGCATCGTCACCTTCGGGTCGAGCGTGCGGAACGCCTCGAGCGCGAGCGCGACGCCGCACAGCACGCCCACCTGGCGCGCAACCAGCCGCCCGCGCGCATGCCGGTCCGACACGACCGTCGCGATCGTCGTCAGGTCGTTGAACGCACCGTCCTCGTCGAGCGCACCCTTCACGAGCGCGTGAAGGTCGGCCTCCGAATACGGGAAGCGCAGTGCGCCACTGCCCACGCTGCCCAGCGCCGGTGTGCTCGACGGCGTGATCGTACGCGGCGTGTGCCGCCCCTCGGGCCCGTGCGTTTCCATGCGTTACTCCCCGGGATCGATCGTCGCCTGCGGAACGGGACTCAGCGGATGCTGCCCCCCAATGGCAATCATCCGCTCGATGGCGAGACGTGCACGCTCGGCGATGGGCGCCGGCACCGTGATGCGATGCTCCATGCGCTCCAGCGCGCGCTTCACCTTGGGCAGCGTCGTCACCTTCATGTATGTGCACGACGCCCGCTCGTTCGCCGCGAAGAAGCGCTTCGCCGGATTCTCCCGACGCAGGCGATGCAGGATGCCCACCTCGGTCGCGACGATGAACTCGTCGGCGCTCGAGATCGCGGGGCGCTTGATCATTCCTTCCGTGGACAGGATCTGCACGCCCTCCGGATCGACGTCGCCCGCGCTCATCGCCTCCAGCACGCTGGTCGAGCAGCCACACTCGGGATGGATGAGGAACTCCGCGCCCGGATGCTGCGCACGCTTGAGCCGGATGTCCTCCGGATCGATGCCCGCATGCACGTGGCACTCACCCATCCAGATATGGATGTTGTCGCGCCCGCTCAGCCGCTTCACGTGCGCGCCGAGGAACATGTCGGGACAGAA
>JBDSTA010000333.1:0-24449 GCA_039928475.1 Gemmatimonadaceae bacterium
CGCGTCCAGTGGCTTGGCCACGCCGCGTTCGAGATCACCTCGCCGGGCGGCACGAAGATCCTCATCGATCCGTTCATCTCCGGCAATCCGGCCACGCCCGATTCGCTGAAGAACCTCAGCCGCTACAAGCCCGCGGCGATCCTCGTCACGCACGCACACTCGGACCACGCGCTCGACGCCAAGGCCATTGCCACGGCGAGCGGCGCGATGGTCGTCTCCGCATACGAGTGGGTGAACACGCTCGGCCTTCCCGAGAAGCAGGCCATGGGCGGCAACGTCGGCGGCACCTTCAAGGCGGGCGACGTCACGATTCACCTCGTGCCGGCCATGCATTCGAGCGATCCGGGCGGGCGCCCGATGGGATTCGTCCTCGAGTTCGCCGATGGACGCACGCTCTACCACACCGGCGACACCTGGCTCTTCGGCGACATGTCGCTCATCCAGGAGATGTACCACCCGAGCATCATCCTGCTCGGCGTCGGCGGCGGGCCATTTACCCAGGGGCCGGCGGATGCGAGGAAGGAGATCGCGAAGTACTTCAAGCCGTCCGTCATCGTGCCGATGCACTACGGCACTTTCCCTGGTCTCGCCACCGAGGCGCAGGTGCGAGCTGCCTTCGCCGGTGACGCGCGCCTCAACGTGCTGAAGCCCGGGATGTCGAAGACGTTCTAGCGTGCCATGAGCTGGAGGAGCGCCAGCAGCTCGCGAAAGGGCGGCGCTCCTTCGCCATTGGCATACTCCACGTGCTTCGAACCGCACGCGGAGTGGACGTCGATGTAGTCACGCGCCGCGTCGGGATTGCGCGTGGGCTTGGTGGGCGCCGTGGGCAGCTTCGTGAAGCCGTTCGACCACGCGAGCCGGGCGAGGCCGGCCACTGCATCACGCGACGCGGGCGTGCCCACGGCGACCCAGGCACCGTTCACCTGCTTCGTGATGCGGCCGTCGGCGCCGATGCGCGTGCCGTCGCTGCGGAGGTTGCCCCCCGTGCGCCCGAGCTCGAAGCTCGTGGTGCCGGTGCGATCGCACGCCGGCCGCTGGGCGTGAAGGGACGTCGCCATCGTCCCGAGCGTGATGACGAGTAGTGCAGCGCTGCGCGTGTGTGTCATGAGGTCATGAACGTGAAGCGGGGCCCCGGAGAACGTCCGGAGCCCCGCGTTCCACTTCAGGTGGTCAGAGCGAAAGTCCGCAGCCGCCCGAGCCCGTGTTCTTCCAGTTCTGCTGCACGAGGTAGTTCTTGCCGCCAACACTGATGTTGTACTTGCCGCCGTTGCTGGCCGTCTGAACGGTTCCCCACGTCCAGGCGCACTTGTCGGCGTTCTCGTAGCCGCGGCGATCGTACCACGCATTGCCCATCATGTCCGTCGTGGTCTCCTCGATCTCGTGCACGAGCGTGTTCACCTCGTAATCGGCGCCCGGGTCCAGCGTGCCGTTGGCAGGCGCGAGGCCGGAGGTGCAGGAGCTCGGGTAGGCGTTGTTGTACGGCATCGCCGCATACAGCACCGTCTTCGCCACGCCGCCGATGGTCACCGTGCCATGCGTGTGGTACGCGCAGTACTGCGAGCCGAAGCCACCGCCGAGGTTGACCGTGCCGGCGGTGAAGATCGCGTAGAGCGTGCTCGCATCGTACGTGAGCTTGCCGGCGTTGAACGCGTTCTGGAGCGCGGCGATCATCTGTGCATCGCTCACGCTCGCACCGGCCGACGGCACGCTCACGTTGTTCGCATAGAACTGCGTGTAGTTCACCACGTTGTTGATCGCGCGTCCCGAGCCATCGGTGTACGAGCTGTTGATGCCGTAGTACGGCGAGCCACCGATGCTGCGCAGGAAGCTGCCGACGAGCGATCCGTCGCCGGCGCCCGAGCCGTTCGTGCCGGCTGCCGGCCCGCCATTGTAGATGGGCGAGGCAGCCCAGTACACCGCGGCCACGTTCGTCGCCGCCTGGAGCACCGGTCCGCCGTGATAGAAGATCCCCGAGCCGCCACCCGCCTTCGAGCCAGCCGCATTCAGGTTCTCCAGCTGGCCGCGAGTCATCATCACGTGCCCGTGCTCGCTGTTGTCGCTGTTGCCGTTGTTGTCGGACTGGCTGAGCGCCGGACTGTCAGGCGCGACGATCGGGGCCGTGCTCGTGGTGCTTTCCGAGCATGCGGCGAGTGCGACGAGCGCGATGAGGGAGCCCGCAGCTGCGCGGCGGCCTGCGTGAATACCAAACGACATATCGGTGGGTCTCCATGAAACGTGTGCGCGCTCGCCTCGGCGAGGCAGCGCGAAAGTGCACGCCGCGGCGTCGCGGCGGTCGTGCATGCTTTCACAGTTCAGAGTCCGCGGTGGAGGAATGCGCACCGTCACGCCGCGGGAGGCAAACATTACAAAGTGATGCCGAGTCACGCCATACCTATTTTTACCGCCGCGCTCGCCTCGGCTGCGGAGCAGACCCTCTCAGGGTACTACTGCGAGGTCATGGATCTCGCCCCACCCGCTCCCGGGCGATGGTACGATCGCGAACCGAATCACGGAGCCCGCGGCCACCCGCTCGGTATCCAGGTCGGCTAGCCACACTCCCACGGATGCATCGCGCAACGACACGTCGGCTGCAGCCCCGTCACCCACGGCCCAGCGCACTGCCCCCGAGCACGCGGCCTGGATGCGCAGCCTGTTGCCCATCGGCATCGTCCGCGCGCGGCTATGCGCGGCCCACAGCGTCAGGTCGCACCCCATTCGCACACGCACGTATCGCTCGTACGGCTTCTGCGGCATGTCGAACACCCGGCCGTCGTGCAGCGAGCGCACGAGCTTCGCGTACTCGGCGTGCGCCCACACGAGCGGCATCGCGCCACCCGTCGCGCGCCCGTTCACGAGCTCGTACTGCGGGACGTCGGGCCCGTCCCATACCTGCTCGGGCAGCATGCCGCCGTCGCTCGCCTGCGCGCGCATCACTCCCAGCAGCTGCACGGCCACCTCTGGGCGCCCTGCCGCGAGCTCGTAGTGCGCACGCTCGCCCGCGAGCAGGGGCCATGGACGCCCGACTCCGAATCCGTCGAATGGCGAGCCGTCCTCCTTCTCACCATAGCCGTCGCGATTGTAGCGATACCACGCCGGCCCGGTCTCCGTCTTCGCGCGCAGCAGCGCGTCGATCACCTTCACGGTGTTCACGATGCGCGGATCGTTTGGATCGCGAAGGCCGAAGCGCACGAGTGCGAGCGCGTCGGGACTGACCATCTCGTCGAAGCGCGACCAGTCCGACCCCGCAGGACGATTCTTCACGGGCACGTAACCGCCACTCTTTCCCGCGGGATCGCAGACGTCGTCCGGCGCGACGCGAACGTAGTAGCCATCCACGCCGACCTCGCGCGCGATTGTCGTGTCGCGCACGTACACCCACTCCTCGATCCGCGCGTTCCACGCGTCTGCCGTCTCGCGCAGGAGCGTCGCGAGCTCGCCCTCTCCCTCGCGGTCCGCAAAGTCCGCGGCGACGAGCAGCGCAGCAACTTCCACCGCGAGCGTGAACGTGGAATATCCGCCGTTCTCCTCCCAGCGGTCCTGCCCCGTCACCGGCCCGTGACGCAGGAGGAAGCCCGCAGCGCGGCGAATCATTGCGTAGGGCTCCAGGTCCTCGAGCTTCCCCTCGCGCCGCAGCATCTCCGCGAAGAGGATCGGGAACGCCACCTCGTCCATCTGCAGGCCGTTCCAGTACGGAGTGCCGTCGAGCCAGAGATTCTGCACCCAGCGTCCGTCCTCTTCCTGCGTGCTCATGAGGTAGCGCAGCGTCCGTCGCGCGAGCACGCTGTGCCCCAGCGCGATGAGTGCCCCCGCGCTGTTCACGAGGTCGCGCGGCCACACGAGATGGTAGCCGCCGAGCTCGTGATCGCTCTTCGTATTTCCCCATGGAATCGACAGGCTCGCGATCATCGCGCCCGACGCGCGCTTGTCCTCGTGAATGGCGAGGATGGCCGCGCTCATCCGGTAGAGGTCCAGCACACTCTCGGGCAGCTCGATCGCCGGCTTCCTGCGGCGCTCGCTCTTCTTCTTCCCCGTGGGCTCGTGCGCGTGGGTGCTGCCATGCGCATGCACGGCGAGGTCACGCGCAGCGTCCTGGCGCGACTGCTCGGGCGTCGACTCATGCGTCGCGGGACGCGGACCAACCGTATGCTCGTGAAAGCGCGCCCACTCACGGATGTACGACGCCTGCACGCGCTCGAACGACGACGCGAGCGACATCCGCCCACGCTGCGCCGCTTCCGCGGGTCCAAGCCCGAACGCCAGCACCATCACGAACTCGGCCTCCTCCGCAGACCGGCGAAGCGCCGCCGCGAGATTCACCTCGCCCGTCAGCGCGACATTGCCGTTGCGCGCCTCGTTGCTCGGCGCCGCGACATAGCCCCATTCCTTCACCTGGCGCCACCCATCGTTCACGCCGACGAACCCGCAGCTCATGGCGCTCCAGCCCGCGTCGCATGCCAGCGCGAGCGCGACACCCTGCCGCTGCGCAAAGAGCATGGGCACACCCTTGTACGTCTCCGCCCAGCCGTCGTTGCCGTACCCCTGGTTGCAGACGTGCGGCGCGAGCAGCGCGAACACACGATAGTCGTCGAGCGTTCCCTCGAGCGCCCGAAAGCGGATGCGCTGCATCAGCACGTCTCGCTCGGGATCCGTGATCACCGTCTTCTCGATCTCGATGCGGCCGCGATGACACGTGTTCACGAGCCGGTATCCCGGCACACCCGGCGCGATGAGGTGCACGACGCTCGAGGTATCGCGCTTCTCCTCGCAGAAGTATCCGTCCGGGCCACTCACGAGCATGCCGAGGTCGCGCGTGTTCGCCTGGTCGACGCGCGGGTAGTACACCTCGTCGACGATGCCATGCGAGATGGTGAACCAGACGTGGCTGCGCCCGTCGAGCGCCGTTCCCACGCCACTCTTCGCGCTCGACGTCCACCGCGGCTCTACCCCGGGGCCGATCGTCACGCGAGACGCGCCGTCTTTCGCCACAGCCGATAGCCGCCACGGAACGCGTGCGCGTTGTTACCGCGCCGGCAGCACGGCGGCAGTTCCTCGAGCAACCGCACGTTGCCGCCGCCGAGCACCACGTACTCGGCATTCAACGCCACGAGGAACATCGCGACGACCTTCTCGACGTGCCGCTTCCACTTCTTCAGGCCGAGCCTCTTGAGCCCCGCATCGCCGACGTATTCCTCGTACGAACGCCCCTTCCTGTACGGCAGGTGGGCGAGCTCCAGCGGAACCACGACGCCATTCGTCACGAGCGTGGCGCCGAGTCCCGTGCCGAGACCGAGAAAGAGCATCTGCCCGCCGTCATAACTACCCAGCGCCTGCATGGCGGCGTCGTTGATCACCTTCACCGGCTTGCCGAATGCGCGCGCGAAGTCGAACCCCATCCAGCCGTCGCCGAGATTGACGGGCTCGCTCGTCGGTACGTTCTCGCGCACAGGCCCGGGGTAGCCGACGGTGATGGCGTCGTAGCTCCAGTCCTTCGTCGCGTCGAGGACGAGATCGGTCATCTGCTGCGCGGTGAGGTCTGGTCCGGACGGAAGCTTGAGGGGCGTGCGCCTGCCGGTCGCGAGGAGCTTCACATGCGACCCGCCGACGTCGATGACGAGAATCTTCACGGGGGCTCGTGCTCTGGGGATTTCTCTCACTACGCGAATGATCCATTTGCATGTGCCGGACCGCGACCCGCCGAGTTCGGCTGCCTGCTCCAAGGTGTGCGTTGCGCACGAACAGTGCGCCAGACAAGTTGCGCCTTCGCACGCTCCTTGTCCCGTATCCGCACCCGCACATGGCCGAACCAGTCGCCCCCGCACTCTCCGCTGCCGAGTGGAACGGCGTGCTCGAGCAGAAGGATGGCCTGTCACACCTTCGCGAGCAGTTCGGCAAGCTGCCGTTCTCTATGCACGCCATCGCGGCCCTGCTCCTCTACGAGCAGCCCTGGGGTTTCACGCAGGAGGACGTGGGCGACGAGGAGGAGGTCAGCGAGTACTGCAGGGTGATGGCGGACCAGAACCGCCTCACCGGCGACCTTGCGACCGCGGCGAAGTTCGAGCTGCTCGGCGGGCGGCATCGCGAGCGTGCCGCGCGCATCGCCGCGCTGCTCCCGCCACGCGCGACGGCTGCCCCCTGAACCTGAAAAGCGCCCCCGCCAGTGATCCGGCGGGGGCGCTCGCAGGACAGCCTGATGGGATCAGGGCGTCGTGGTCGTCGTGGTGGTCTTGAGCGTGCCGCGAATTACCGGCTTGAAGAGCAGTCCCTGCTGCGCAAGCGAATTGCCGCGCAGCACGAAACTCTGTGCGACGTCGAAGTCGACGAGCACGGGCGTCGTGCTGCCCTCGCTCACGGTAATCGCCTTGTCGAGCTGGATCTTGATGCCTGAGCGCGACGCGCTGGGGAACATGATGGAGGGAGACGATGTGCTCGTGAGCAGCGCTCCGTTCTTCAGCGTGACGCTCGACTGCGCCGGGTCGATGATGATGCGGAAACTGCGATAGCTTCCCGCCGCGACGCTCGTGCTGCCGAGCATCGTGCTGACCCCGTCGCGCAGCGCGAGGAGCTCCACCTTCGCCTTCGGTGTCGCGATGGTCGTCCATCCATCCGTGCTCGCGCTGTCATCCGTCGTGCCTCGCGCCGCCTCGGCGCTGTCCGACTCCGCGAGCTTCGCATCCACGCGGACAACATAGAGGTCCACGCGACTCACCGAGTCGGTCGGGAACGGCGCGTCCGTCAGGTGAATCTGCAGCGTTCCCCTCCCTTGGGAGGTGACGCCCGATTCCGAGCACGCAATGGCGCCGGCGGTGAAGCCGGCGATGATCAAGCCTGCGACCTTCCCAAGGTTCTGCGACATACGGTCCGCTCCTTTCTCGTTTCTTCCACGATGCGAATGATCGGAACCCGCGGCCGCTTCGCGCGCGGGTGCATCACTTCACTCGTGAAAGAAACGCATGCAACACACCGTAAGTATGTACTGCACATCACCTTAGGATGCTGCCGCCGGTCACTCAGCCGTTGTCGAGCGACGCCTTGAGGTTGGCATTCAGTGCTGCGTCGCCATTGATGATCTGCGCCCACGAGAGCTCGCGGCCGTTGCGCTTGCCCTTCTCGACGACCTTCAGGCCTTCGGGCGCAATGGTGATGGTGTACGTCGTGTCGCCCTGCGCGAGCTCACGCTTGATCGCCTTGTCGAGTTTCGTCGCCATGGATGCCTCACAGTAGGTGGAAGTGGCGCGAAGCTATCCACGGTCAGCGCGTCATGCTAGTGCGCGGGCTTTACAGGTAGACGCCCATCAACGCCGGGGTCGCTTCGACAACGTGCGCTGGAGCGTTGCGCAGACTCAGTGCCGCGTGGGCAAAAGTACCCTCGCCATACGTCGCTACCAGGCGTTCCGACGCGAGCGACAGGCGGAAGCTGCCCCCGCGCGACTCGCGCCAGTACCGCAACACGCCGCGCACCGCCGACATCGCATCGTCCTCCTGCTGCGTCACCCCGTGCATGTCGAGCCGAAGCGTGCGCACGCGCAGGGGCAGGTTGGCGCACATGCCGATGAGCGCATGCACGTCACTCGCCCTGAGCGAGCCACCCAGGTAGAGCGTCGCGGAGTCTTCGGCGACTTCGATTTCGTGATGCAGATACACACCCATGCTTCACCGTCCATCTCGAGGAGACGGAAGGTTCGCGGCGCGCGGCAACGAACACAGGCATGATTCGTTCACGAGCCCGTAACGATCGCCCGTGTCAGGTGCCCTCGAGCGCGCGCAGCTCCGCACTCAGGTGCGATCGGTCGGCCACCGCCTCGGCGAGGGGCCCATGTGCCCCGAACGCCACCACGCTCACGGATCCCACGGGACAGCCGAACCGGTAGCGAAAGCGGCCGACATCCACGCCGAGCAGCGCGCAGAGCAGCACGCGAATCGATGCCTTGTGCGAGACGACGAGCACGTTGCCGTCCATGTGCTGGTCGGTGATCTCCTCGATCACGTTCGTCATCCGCTGCGCGATCGCGATCGCGGTCTCTCCACCCGTCGGCGGATTCCAGGCGGGATCCGCCGTCCACCGCTCGTGCTCGTCGTGCCACTTCGCGTCCACGGCCTCCACCGTCAGCCCATCCCACTCGCCGTAATCGATCTCGGCGAGCCCATCGCGCGTCTCCACGGGGAGCGACAGGCGGGACGCGAGGGGCGCGGCGGTATCCCGCGCGCGCGACAGCGGACTCGAATAGATCGCCGTCCACTGGCGTTCGCCGTACGCCTCGGCATACGCGTGCGCCATCGCGACGCCATGCTCGGTGAGCGCGGGATCCAGGCCTCGACCGCAGAAGACATTCGCGCGGCTCATCGCTGTCTGGCCGTGGCGCAGCAGGTGGAGACGAAGTGTCATGGCTCCAATGTGCAGCGTGCGGGCCGTAATCGCACGCGCTCCGATTCAGGGCATGTCGTTTGCCCCGCTTGTGACGCACCGCAGGCGTACCGCGGACACCAACTCACCACACCGGAGTGCCTCAGATGGAGATGGACACGCTGCGCGAGCTGTACGTCGAGGAGATCAAGGATCTCTGGAGCGCCGAGAAGCAGATCCTTCAGGCGCTGCCGCGCATGATCAAGGCGGCAACGCATCCACAGCTCAAGAGGGCATTCGCGAAGCACGAAAAGCAGACGCGAGTGCATGTCACCAGGCTCGAGCGTATCTGCAAGCAGTTGGACGAGAGTCCGCGTGGGAAGAAGTGCGTGGGGATGGAAGGGCTCCTCCAGGAGGGCAAGGACCTGATCAAGGAGCGCCCGGAACCGGACGTCCTCGACGCCGGACTGATCTCCGCCGCACAGCACGTCGAGCACTACGAGATGGCGGGCTACGGCACATGCCGCACATGGGCTCGCACGCTTGGCTACGAGTCGCAGGCGCAGCTCCTCCAGACGACGCTCGACGAGGAGCAGAAGACCGACCTCGACCTTACCGCCCTCGCCGAGTCGTCGATCAACCTGGACGCAGAGGGCGACGACGAATAGCCGTGCCGGCAGTTGGGTGCCCGCGCGATTGTGATGCGTGGCACTTAAACTGCCTTTCTGTTTACCGTATGAACGCCCTCGAACTCCCGCTCTCGTCGCGGGCGAATTCACGGTCGGTGCAACTGCGGCGCGTGCTGCTCGTCGTCAATCCGGGCAGCCGCGCCGGACGCCGGGCCCTCGCGCCTGTCACCCGCGCACTCGCTGAGGCAGGCATCGCCTGCGACGTGGCCGAGACGACTGCACCGCGTCACGCCACGACGCTCGTTCGCGAGCGTCTCGCGGAGCAGGACGTCGACGCGGTGCTCACGCTCGGCGGAGACGGCACCGCCATGGAGGCGATGACGGCGCTCGCATCCATCCAGGACGCTCCGCCACTCGGCATCATCGCGGTTGGCACCGCGAACGTACTGGCCAGGTCACTCGGTATCCCGCTCTCCCCCGTCGCCGCCATCGCCGCGCTGGCCGACGCCGAGGCAGTGGACATAGACCTCGGTTGCATCCAGGGTGGCCCCGCATTCGCCATCGGGCTCGGCATCGGGCTCGACGCGACGATGATCGGCGGCGCCTCGGCAGCGATGAAGCGGCGCGTCGGCTTCCTCGCGTACGCGTGGTCCGCGATGCTCGCCGGTCTCAGGCTCGAGCGCTTTCACGCGGTCATCACCGTGGACGGCGTGCGCCACGAGGTCGAGACGTCCTCCGTTCTCGTCGCCAACTTCGGCAAGGTGCTCGGCGACATGCTGTGCTTTGGCGAGGACATCGGGCACCAGGATGGGCTGCTCGACGTCTGCATCTACTCGCCACGCTCCGTCACCGATGCGGCGCGCATGTTCGGCAAGATGCTTTTCGGCGGAGTGGGAGCGGACCGGTGTGTTCGCATCATTCGCGGGACGAGCGTGCAGGTCGAGACGTATCCTCCACGTCCCATGCAGGCCGACGGCGAGCTGCTCGGCCTCACTCCAGTGGACGTCACTGTAGAGCCGAGTGCCGTGCGTGTGCTCGTCCCGCGCTCGGCGCGGACGCGCTGGCGCTTTCGCCGGCCGGTCGCCGGCGCCACTTCGCATCAGCTTCAAGGCAGCAGCACATGAGCATCACCGCGGAGCGAGTGCGTTACTCGAAGCCGTCGGCCACGAAATTCTTCGCGACTTTCGGCTACGCCTGGTTCACCATCGGCCTGTTCACGGGCACGCTCGTCCTCGTGCTCGCGGTGCGCGGGATTCTGAATGTCCTGCACCGGCTTGGATGGGGACAGGTCGCGCAGAACAGGTTGTTCATGGTGGTCATCGTCCTGTTCGTCGTGGGCTCATTCATGCTTGCGCGGCGTGTCGTGCGCATGCTGTATCGCCTGCGGCCGGGCACGCGGAAGGCCGCGCTGGTCGCGCTCGCCGTGCCTGCGCTGCTCAGTGGTTACGCGTGGTCGAACCCCACGAAGTTCCTTGCGGGTTTCGCGGGCACCGAATCGTCGTCACTCGCGATGGCCGGCGGCCCCAACTTCATGTTCGGTTCGTATCCCGACGACGCGCATCTCCGCGAGCTCAAGGCGAAGGGTGTGACGGCGGTCGTCTCGCTCCAGAGCCCCGCAGTCGTGGTCGAGATCTCCGGCATCAACGAGGAGCGGAAGTCCGCTGAGCGCGCCGGCCTCCAGTTCATAGAGGCGCCCATGCTGCCGTGGGTGAGCGACAACACGGAGTCGCTCGAGAAGATCAAGCAGCTCGCGCTCACGGGCAAAGGCACTTACTACGTCCACTGCGGGCTCGGCCGTGATCGCGTCAACATCGCGAAGCGCGTCATCGAGTCGCTCCAGTCCGAGACGCACGCGCGCGTCGCGTCGACCACGGACCTCAAGCACGCGATCGGATTCGAGCGCCGCACGGAACCGTTCGAGCGCGGCATGCCGATGAAGGTGCAGGACGGTGTCTGGGTGGTGCCGTTCCTCAACAAGGAGGAGTTCTACGGCTTCATCCTCCAGGGCCAGCCCGGCCATGTCATCCTGGCGCTCAACCCCGCGGACTCCGTGCAGCGCCTTTGGATCGCGGATGCGGAGAAGCAGTTCAGGCAATACGCCGTGTCCTACACGGCGATCGCGTATCCGCGAGCGGCCGGCGACACGAGCACGGCGGCCGTGATGGCGCTGGTGAAGGCGCAGAAGCCGCCGTTCACGGTGATCGTGCCGAAGACCACCTTCAGCGTCGGTGATCCGAAGGACCCCGTCGCGCGCGCGATCGGCAAGGCGTTTGGCGTGAGCGTGAAGCCGATGCCGAAGACGATGCAGCTCGCCCCGGGCGAGACGCTGCTGGCGCCCGTGGTGGTGCCCGGGCGAAAGGCCGAGTAGCAGGGGGAGCAGGAAGCAGCTACAAAGTCAGGCAGGCAATCAAGAGAGACCCCGCCACGACAAAGGCCGATCCCCAGACATGGGGATCGGCCAAAATCGCCTTGCATCATCCGCGCATACCGCGCGCAGCGCGCCCCTTACATCATCCGTGCATATCGCGCGCGGCGCGCCCCTAGAAACGGCTCAAGTGCAGGAACTCGATGCGCGCGTACCCCGAGCCAGGCGCGTTGTTGTTGCCACCGCGATATCCGGCAGACGCGCCGACACGGAACTCAGGCGACACCCGGTACTCGATCGTCGGGCCAGCCTGGAAGCGGAAGATCGACGGCGTGAAGTCCTGCGAGCCCTGCAGCACCAGCTCGGCGCCCACGTACACCGGATGCGCGCTCGGCGCGAGGCGATGCGCCGCGCGGCCACGCGTCCAGTAGTAGTCCGACGCGAAGTTGTAGCTGCCGATCGCCTGCGCCGTGTTCTCGCCGTTGCCCCAGTAGTTGCCCTGCGCGGAGGCGAACACGCCGTTCTTGCCGCCCGTCTCGTTGCCGGCCACGATGCCGCCAAGGGAATTCGCCGCATCCGCACTCACGAATGTGTAGCCCACGGACGCCTGCACCGAGCCTTCCGCCATCATGTCCTGCAGGCCGACGGATGGCGAAAACGCATATGCCTGCGTGTGCGTGCCCGGACCGCTGCGGTAGCGATATGTCTGGACGATGGCGGTGGCGATGGGACCCCAACCGCGATGGCCGGTGCTCAGCGTGCCGCCGAGCAGCGCGGAGCCTTCACCGAAGCCGGCGAGCTCCGCCGAGCCGAAGGTGGCGAGTGCCTGCGCACTGGCCGACGTGATGGCAGCGAGCGAAAGGGCTGCCGAGAGGGATGCGATACGAAGTGTCTTGTACATGAGAGCGTTGGGTCGTTGTGATACAGCGCACGAACGACCTGCTCCAATGCCAAAAGCGTACCGATTGTTTACCGAGCGGCGAGTTCTCGCGACGAGGCCGGCTTCTGGTTGCGTGCGAGCTCGAGCGCATAGTCCGCCCACCACGCCCCTGCCTTCGGTCCACCGTTGCAGGCGCCGTCGGACTCTCCAGGCTGCTTGATCCAGAGGAATCCGTCCACGAGCCGATTTCCGGTCTCTGTCGTGGGCAGCGCGCCGAGTGCCTGACCGCGCGGGTTGCACCACTGGCCGTTGCCACCGCTGCCGTTACGACCCGTGTCTATGATGAAGTGCTTTCCGCCGACGAGTCCCGAGATCGCCTCGCCGTACTTCACGTTCTCCGAGGTGGAGATGAAGTTCGACACGTTGAGCGAGAAGCCGTCAGCCTGGTCCATCGCGACCTTCTTGAGGCGCGAGGCGATCGCGTCGGGCTTCATCCAGCGCGGGTTGCCCGCGTCCACGTAGACTGTGGCGCCGCCGGACTTCAGTACTGACACGGCGTCGCGCATCATCGCGAAGCGCGCTTCCGTCTGCTCTGGCGTCAGGCAATTCGTTTGCGCGATGGCGTCGGGCTCGAGCACGACGACCGCCTTGCGGCCATCGAGCCCAGCGGCGAACTCTCGGATCCAGCGCCCGTAGCTCTCGCCATCCTTCTCGCCGCCGGCGGAATGGCTCCCGCAGTCGCGATTGGGGATGTTGTACGCAACCAGCACCGGCACAGAGCGATTGCGCTGGGCAACAGCCGTGATGCGGCCGATCTCTCCCCTCAGGTCGCTCACCCAGCCACCGATCCATGTCGCGACGGGCTGCTGCGCGATGCGCTCGAGCATCGCTGCGTCCTCGGGGCGCGAGAGTCGTGCGTCACCTGCCGCCCGCGACGCCTGCGACGTGGGGTTCACGAACAGGCGCATGCCCGACAGCGCATTCGTGAGGGAGCCGACGATGTCGTCGGCCGTAGCGTGCCAGCGCGCCGCTGTTTCGGGCGAGACGGCATAGGTCGTCCGCACCATCACCGAGAGGGCGACGGGAACGACGACGAGCGGAGCAATCCTGCGGAACGCACGCTGCATCCTTCACCTCGGAAACTCGGCCAACTCGCTGCATCTGTGTCGATGCTTTGAGTCCCGTTGCTTTGCGCCCTCACGTCACCGTGAGTTTGCCCTTGTCGAAGTGGTGCCTCTTTTCAACACTTTAAGGACGAAGACGGTCCTGAGCAAGTAACTCATTGTAGCACAAGAATTTAGCGAACTGGAGCATTGAATCTTGGCGAACTCTGCGGCTCACTGAGGAGAGCTCGGCCGCGGTGCATCATTTGCCTCAGTGTCCACCATGACGTCTCCCCACATGCTTGCTCGCGCAACGTGCCTCGCTGCGCTGTTTCTCTCGCTCACCGCGGCGCGTTGTCCTGACGAGGCGCCCGCGCGGTCCGCGGCCGACGGAGACGTCGTCGCAGACACGATCCCCCGCGCGCCGGATCAGGCATCGCGTCCCGTGCTGGAGATTCCGGCGCCGGCCACATCGGCGCGTCCGTCCGCCAGCGACGACGAGCAGACGGAGTTCATGACGAAGTCGGCGCGCGCCGCATGGACCTGCGTCGCGCGTGAGGTCACCTCCGCGGGCTTCGTCGGCGCCACGCGCAACTATCAGTACCTCACCGTGTGGGACATGGGCAGCGGGCTGGCGGCTGCATGGTCGGCGCGCGAGCTCGGCTTCATCACCCCCGTGCAATACGAGGCATTCGTCGGCCGCACGCTGGGCTCCATCGAGAAGATGCCGCTCTACGACAACGCGGCCTTCAACCGGATGTACTCCGCCACCAACGGCGGCATGGTCGACAGCAAGGCGCAGCCGAGCACGAAGGGGATGGGCTGGTCGGCGCTCGACCATGGACGCCTGCTCCTGTGGCTCAAGCTCGTTGGCAACGACAACCCTGCCTTCGCAGCGCGTGCGCAGGCGATCGTCACGCGGCTCGACATGAATCGCCTCGTGAAGGACGGCTACATGCAGGGCGAGGAGATCAGCGCGAAGACCGGCCTGCATCGCGCCTACCAGGAAGGCCGCGTCGGCTATGAGCAGTATGCCGCCGAGGGGTTCGCGCAGTGGGGCGCCAAGGTGGGCGGCGCGCTCGACTTTGCCGCGAACGGGAAGCCCGTGGTCGTGAACGGGCAGACGATCATCACCGATGCGCGCGGCGGCGACGTGATGACGAGCGAGCCGTTCGTGATGATGGGCCTCGAGCTTGGCTGGAACTCGCCGACGTGGCGCAACCTCGCCCTCGCGGTGCTCGCGGCGCAGGAAGCGCGCTTCAAGTCCACCGGCATCGTCACGATGGTGAGCGAGGACGCGATTCCCGTCCCGCCAGCCTACTTCTACTACTACCTGCTCTATCACGAGGGAAAGCCGTTCGTCGTCACCACCGTGAGCGGCGCGACGAGCGACTCCTTCCCGCGCTGGGTCAGTGCGAAGGCGGCGTTCGGCTATCATGCGCTCGCGCCAAGTGACTACACGTGGCGCGCCTTGCAGGCGGTGAAGTACGGCGGCGACAGCGATGGCTGGACGGCCGGTGTCTTCGAGGGCACGAAGAACCCGACGAAGACCTACAACCTCAACACCGCGGCCATCGTCCTCGAGTCTGCAGCCTACATGAAGCGTGGCTGCGCCTTCGTGACGAAGCAGTGCCCGAAGCGCTAGGCGCGATCCGCGGCGATCGGCTTCTCGAGCTCCGCGGCCGCCATCGCGCGCCGCGCGGTGACGAAGGAACGTAGCGCGGCAAAACGATCGCGCGCGTCGATGATGCGGTGCACGCCGACGACGAAGCTCACCCGCAGCGACGACTCCACCGACCGCGAGAAGATCACCGTCCCGCGCCCGGAGAGTGACGTTCCTGGCACATCCCACCGCATGACGGTTCCCGGCTCGATCGGGTTCTGCAGCACGAGGCGCACGCCAGTGCGGCTCTCCTCCTCGAGCAGACCCATGCCCAGCTCCGTCTCGCCTTCGTCCGTCGTCGCGCTGATGAGGGCGGGCAATCCCACCACGCGCCGCCGACCCTCGCGCGGATTCGTGAAGCGCTGCACGGCGTTCTCCACGAGGTCGAGGCTCTGCCGGTAGAGCTGGCGTGACAGCGGGATCGCGTGATGGGCGCTGTGCAGTTCGATGGCGTCGCGCACCTCGAGCGGCATGTCCTGGAAGGCCACGCCATGCGTGAAGACGTTCCCGTAACGGCTCACGGCGGCGGTGCTGTGCGTGATGACACCGCGCGTCACCACCATCTCGCTCGCGAGCTGCAACGGCACCTCGACCGTCGTGCCTTTCTCGAAATGGCACGTGCAGCGGAAGGACAGCCCCGAGGAGTTGATGTCCTCCGTGGTCGCGGGGACGGACTCACCCTCCGGCGATCCATTCACCAGCGCGCGCACGCTCGTCGGCAGGCGCTGCGCGAAGCGATAGTCGGCGCGCATCTGCTTCGACTTGATGCTGTGCTGCACCACGTAGAGCGCGAAGTAGAGGTTCCACGACACCCAGATGCCATTCACCACGAACGCGGTGGAGACACCACCGCCATCGTGATAGTCGATCCAGCCGAAGTGCCGCGCGACGAGCGCCCACAGGAAGGCGACGACGGAGACCACCGCGAGGATGAACTGCGGCGCATAGGTCTTGAAGGGCACATCACCCGCGCCCTTCGGCGTGACGTTGAACTTGAGTGGCTTCTTCGCGAAGTAGCCGGACGTCGCCATGACGTACGTCCAGAAGCGCGTCATGTTGTACCGCTCGGAGATCAGGATGTACCCCGTGCCGCGCGACAGCAGCTCGAAGCTCCCGATCGTGAGCAGCATGTACGGAACGAGCCGGTACAGCAGCGCGTGGTTCCCCACGTTCACCGGCAGCACGCCGAACAGGAAGAACATCACCGGCGAGAGGTAGAACACCAGGCGCTGGATGCCATCGAGATACACGATGACCGACGAGAAGTAGGAGATGCGCTGGCGCCAGTCGAGCCCGCGCACGAACAGCGGGTTCATCTTGCGCAGCATCTGCATCGATCCCTGCCCCCAGCGCAACCGCTGCACGTGGTACTGCGCGGCCGACGCGGGAGCGAGCCCGTAGGCGAGCGTCTCGCCGTGATAGAACGACTTCCACCCGCGCGCATGGAGCATCATCGACGTCTCCATGTCCTCGGTGATCGTCTGCACCGAGAAGCCGCCGATTTCCTCGAACGCACTTCGCCGCAGCACGCCGCAGCTGCCACAGAAGAACGCCGCGTTCAACCGGTCCTTGCCCGGCTGGATGAGCGAGAAGAACAGCCGGTTCTCCTCCCACATCTGGCGCCCTTCGTCGTTCACCACGTGCGTGAACGAATCCGTGTTGTAGAAGTCCTGCGGGGACTGCACGAAGGCCAGCTTCGGCTCGTCGAAGTAGCCGAGCAGGCGGTCGAGCATGTTGGGCAGCGGGACGTGATCCGCATCGAGCTGGAGCACGAACTCACCCGACGTCACGCGCAGCGCGTTGTTCAGGTTGCCCGCCTTCGCATGCTCGTTCCCCTCACGACGGATGTAGCCGATCCCGAGCTCCTCGGCCATCGACTTCACTTCGTCGCGCTTGCCGTCGTCCAGCATGTACGTCTTGTGCGGATACCGGATCGCGCGGGCGCCAATGGCGGTGCGTCGCAGCAGTTGCAGCGGCTCGTCGTAGCACGTGATGAACACGTCCACGTCGAGGCCCGGCGGCGCGGGCGGCGGCTCGCGGTTCACGAGCCTCCACGCCGTGAAGATGAAGAACGCCATGCTCACCAACCCGAACGTTTCGGCGATCACCAGGACGAGCGAGAACACCGGATGCTCCCAGTTGAGCGAGCTTCTCCAGCGCCAGATGATCCAGTAGATGCCGTACGCGTACGCGAGAAGCGCGATGGCCCGAATCGCGACTTCCTGACCCCTCGGCGGCCGAGGGATGGTGTAGGCGGAAAGTGCAGGCCGGAGCGACTTGGCTGCCGGCGGTATTGCGATGTTACTCACGACTATTTGTGACCTGGAGCACGGTTTACCAAGCGTCTATTGCACGGTGCGGGCCGCTTCCGTTCAATGGCGGTACGCTTGCGCACCGTACAGGCGGGCACAGCATAAGTCTTTATTACACAACGACTTAGTGCTGAGTCTGCCAGTTACGTTTGTTATGGGTCGGCGTCCTACAGATGTTTCCACCGCGTTCGTCTCGCGGTCCCGCCGCGCCACCCCTCCGACTCCCGCCGACATGTCCCTGCTGCGCGCTCTCCCCTTCCCGGGCCGCAACCTGATCGCTGCATCGCTCCTCTCTGCCACCGCCGTCGCCTGCTCCGGCGATGTCTCGAGCATTGCGAGCCCCTCGTCCTCCGGCCCCATCGCCGTTCCGGATTCCCCGCCGAGTGCGCTGCTGGCCATCGGGACGTACGCGAACCCGGTCGCGGGCGCGAGCTTCTACGTCGACCCCTACTCCAACGCGAAGAAGACCGCGACCGCGTGGCGCACCACGCGCCCCGCCGATGCCATCCAGATGGACAAGGTCGCGACGCAGGCCTCCGCGAAGTGGATCGGCAACTGGAACACGAACGTCTACGCCGACGTGTACAACGCGACCACGACCATGACCGCGGCAGGGAAGGTTCCGGTCTTCGTGGCGTACAACATTCCGCAGCGCGATTGCGGCGGGCTATCCGGCGGCAACCTCACCGCACCGACAGCCTACAAGACGTGGATCACCAACTTCGCGAACGGCATCGGCAATCGCCGCGCGGTGGTCATCCTCGAGCCGGATGCGCTCGCGCAGATGGACTGCCTCCCCGTGAGCGACTGGCAGCTGCGCTTCGACCTGATGAAGTTCGCCGTGCAGCAGTTCGCGTCGAAGGGCAACATCGCGGTCTACCTCGACGCAGGGAATCCGCGCTGGAAGAGCGCGCAGACGATCGGCTCACGCCTCGTGAACGCCGGTATCCAGCAGGCGACGGGCTTCTCCATCAACGTCTCGAACTTCTACACGACGTCGTCGAACATCGCCTTCGGGACGCAGGTGTCGAGCTACGTGGGCGGACGCCACTTCGTCATAGACACGGGCCGCAATGGACTTGGCCCCACCTCGGACTATCAGTGGTGCAACCCGGCGGGACGCGCCCTCGGCGATCGCCCGGGCACCGTGACGGGCAACTCACTCGTGGATGCCTTCCTCTGGATCAAGACGCCAGGTGAGTCAGACGGTTCGTGCAATGGCAACCCGGGCGCCGGCACGTGGATGCCGGAGTACGCGCTCGGCCTCGCGCAGCGGGGCTGATAGCAGGAGGCTCGCAGCTGGCGACTGAAGGCTGGGCATGGAGTGCCCAGCCTTCAGTGCCATGCCGCAACTGCAGCCACTGCTCACGGTCGTCAACCGAGCAGTTACCGCAGGATGCCAAGCGCGTGGAGTGACATCCCGGGCCAGAGCGTGAGCAGCGCGATCAACACCAGCTGCAGCACGATCATTCGTCCATCCAGCGCCATCGTCGCCACCCCGGCCAGCAGCAGGTTCGCATTCAGCGCGCAGGCCACCAGCGCCGCCGTGCGCGGGCGAACGTTGAACAGCAGCGCGAGCCCGATCGCGATTTCCGTGAATGGAATCGCCACGCTCAACAAGACGTCGGCATGCGTGCCGATGATGAGCTTTGCGACCGACGAATAGCCTGGCGCCGTCGTCGGCAACTGACCCGCCGCAATGCTCGTGAACAGCGGCTTGAGCGGATTCGTCGTGAGCCAGCCGCCCTGCAGCTTCGCCACGCCGAAGCGCACCCAGACGAAGGCGATGTAACCGCGAAGGAGCAACGCCGCGAGCGACGCAGCGACTGCGCCGGGATGCAGCTCGCGCGCATCGCGGATGTTCGAGCCAACGAAACTGGTGCGTGTCATCTGTTCTCCGAGTGGGGTTCGGTGACGCACTCGAAGGGTATTCTCGCCTGGATGCACTCACAGTCGGCGAAAGCTTGAAGTTCAGTGGTGGATTCGCGTGCGGCCCCGTGGTGGATTCACCTACAGCGCCCACGTGCTCGACTCGTCGAGCGCATACAGCGCCGACCGCACGTCGAGCGCGATCGCCCGGAAGCGCGCAGCGCTCGCTGCCGGGATGCGCCGCCGCGAGAAGAGGATCATCGCGAACAGCTCGCCCGTGCGCAGCAGCCCTCCGAACCCCACCACCGACTCGATGCCGTGGCGCTCCACGAAGTCCTGCGCAGGAATGTGCTCGCTGCCGAGCGCCTGCTCGACGTGAAACACGTCGTACGTGCGCGAGTCGCCGGGCCGCGACGCGGGCGCAGTGCCGCGGACCACGGACTCGATCTCGAGTCCCATCTCCTCGATGAGCCGCGCGATCATCGGCGCGCGGCGCACGATGTCCACGCTCGGCAACGGAATAGCGCGATGTCCATGCGAGGCGTGACGCGAATTCCACGCTTGCTCATCACCCGAGGTGCCGAGCAGCGTGAGGCAGCGCATGTCGGGCGAGGGGTCGGCGTCGGCGAGCTGTGAGGCGGCGAACGTCTGGAGCTCCGCCTCGAGGTCGCCGAACGGATGCGTCTTGTAGAATCGCACGAGCGCGCAGCTCCGCTCTCCTGTCGCCGCATCGAGGCAGTGGTCGTAGAGGTAGCGCACCAGCACCTCTGCCGCCTCCTCGAGCGACCTGGCGCCGCGAACGACGCGGCGGATCGCGATGCCAGCGCGCAGCATCGATCCGACCGTGAAATCGGAGATGTCGAGGTTGCCGAAGTCCGGAGTGGTCGCCATCCCGGAAATTGGACACACGCCTACCTCACGACAAGGCGATCGGCCCCCGAGCGAACTCGGCAAGCAAAGTGCACTGCATCCCCTCCATGGAACCACGGAATGCGACGCCGGATCTCGAAAAGACCGAGGAAGCGATCGAGGGCCGGCGCGGCCGCTCGATCGAGGCCACCCTGCTCACGGTGCTCGCGCTGCTCTATTCGCTGTACTTCGCGCGCACGTTCCTCATCCCGATCGTGTTCGCGGTGCTGCTCAATTTCCTGTTGAGCCCGCTCATTCGGGTCTTCGCGCGCTTTCGCGTCAAGCCTCCCATCGGGGCTGCGCTCGTCGTCCTGCTCGTCGTCGGCGGGATCGGCACGATCATCTACGAGCTCGCGGGCCCGGCGCAGCGCTGGGCGAGCGATGCGCCGCAGAGCTTCACCACGGCGCAGTCGCGCCTCCGCAAGTACATCCGGCCCGTGCAGCAGGTCTCGCGCAACGTCGAGCGCGCGGCGGATGCGGTGGGTGGCCCGGAGAAGAAGGCGCCCGCGGTCGTGGTCCAGGGGCCGACGGTGGCATCGCGGCTCTTCGGGACGACGCAGCGCTTCGTCGCCGGGCTCGCGGAGGTGCTCATCCTCCTGTACTTCCTGCTCGCGGGCGGCGACCTCTTCCTGCAGAAGCTCATCAAGGTGCTGCCGCACTTCAGCGACAAGGTGAAGGCGGTGGAGATCGCACGCGCGACGGAGAGTGCCGTGTCCGCGTACCTCACAACCACGCTGCTGCTCAACCTCGCCGAGGGCGCGGTCGTGGCCCTCGTACTCTGGGCGCTCGGCATGCCGAACGCGGTGTTGTGGGGATCGCTGGTCGTGTGCCTGGAGTTCGTCCCCTATCTCGGTGCGCTCACCGCCATCGCCGTGTTCACCATCGCGGGATTGAGCGCGTTTCCCGAGCTCGCCCGGGCGCTGCTCATCCCGGGGAGCTTCCTGGCGATCAACATCCTCCAGTCGAACTTCGTGTCGCCGATGCTGCTCGGCCAACGGCTCACGCTGAACCCGGTCGCGATCTTCGTCGGGCTCTCGTTCTTCTTCTGGATCTGGGGAGTGCCGGGGGCGTTTCTCGCTGTGCCGCTGCTGGCGACGTTCAAGATCTTCTGCGACCACATCGAGTCGCTCGCGGCGATCGGGGAGTTTCTCGGGCAGCGCGACGAGGACGAGCGACGCGTGACCGCGCGCGCCGCGTGAGCCGGACGCTCAGTATTTCTTGAGCGCCTTCGCGAGCAGCTGGGCGACCGCCTTGGGATCGCTCTCGTCGTCGGGGATGTCCACGTCGATGGTGACGAGGTCCGCGCCGGGTGTGCGTTCGACGTCGATCATCCAGCCGATGGACGGACCGCCGCAGCGCGCCACGGCGCCTGACTTGAGGTGTACCGTGACGATGCCGGGGAATCCGTACTCCACCATGCTGCCCTTGAGCGCGCGCTGGAGTGCCGACGCGATGGAGTGACCGCGCTCGTGCGTGGCGCTCGCGTCGTCACTGATCGCGTGCTCGAACGTCGAACCCATCAGGTCGGGCGGAAGCTCGAACGCGGCGAACGGATCGTCTTCGGCGTGGATCATGGGATGCTGCTGTCCGAATGGTGGAGCGGTTGGCTCGGCGCACCAACATGGCGCGTGAGGGGCGCGGTGACCAGAGCCGCGGGCGACGGGATCGCGGCGTTCAGGCAGGCGTTCGGCTTCACGCCGCCTCCGGTGAGCAGGTCGAACACCGTCTGCCCGAGAATCATTCCTGCCAGGGCGTACGCCGTGGTCGCCCATCTCGGTCCGCGCCCGGCGCGCCGCAGCATCCACCATCCGGCGACGAGTATCGGCACTTCCACGGCCCAATCCCACAATGGACGGTCGTACAGCCTGAGCCCCATGAGCTCCGCACCGGGGACGAAGAGCTTTCGCCCGGTGATCCAGTCCGCGGGCATGTGCAGCAGGACGGCGCACGCGAACAGCAGCGCGGCCGCGCGCGATCCGGTCACGAGGAGCGCGATGCCGCCGATGACTGCCGCCTGGAGGGCCACCGCGTAGATCGTGTGGGAGTACAGGCCCGACGGGCTGCAGACCTCGAACAGCCAGTAGAACATGTCGAGCACGTCCGGCGAGACGGACGCGCCCAGCAGCAGGAAGAAGTAGAGCGGCTTGAGTGGCTCGCGCACGAAGGAGCGCGCGAAGCCGGTGATGCCGAAGTGCCCGGTGATCACCGCGTGGCGAACTTGCGCACTTCCTCGAGCAGCTTGGGTGGCGACACCGGCTTGGCGAGGTAGCTGTCGGCGCCCGCGGCGTACGACGCATCGCGGTCCCAGCTCGCGGCGAGCCCGGTGACGACGATGATCGAGACATCCCGTGTCTCCGGGTCTTCGCGCAGCACGCGGACGGCGTTCCAGCCACTCGTTCCGGGCATCGTGACATCCATCAGGACCACTCGCGGACGCTCGCTGCGCACCAGCGCCACTGCTTCCGCACCGTCTCCGGCTTCGATGACGCGATAGCCCGCGCCCTCGAGGATGGCGGCGTAGAGCGAGCGCTGTTCGACACTGTCTTCGGCGACGAGAATGGTCGGCCCGGAGGGAGCCGTCTGCTGCATGGCCATGGGGTGGAGGTGCAAGCTGAAGTTATTGCGCTGGCACCGCCGTCGCCATCGCCGTGGCCGGTAACTATTGCTGTCGTCGCATCACCAGCGCGGTCGCCCGTACTCACCGATCCCTGACGGCACGGTGGGCACACTCCATGCCCAGTCCGCCACTCATGCTCCTTTCTCCTCGGCACCTTCCACGGCTGGTCTCCATCGTCCAGCTCTTCACGCGATACGGGCTGCGCGACGTCGCGAAGCAGCAGGGATTGCTCGCGCTCGGACCCGACGAAGCGGACATCGCGCCCGAGGAGCTGGCGGATATCGCCGCGAACGCGAACGGCTTCAAGCGCAAGCTCATCGAGCTCGGCCCTGCGTACATCAAGCTCGGGCAGGTGCTGTCCACTCGTCCTGACCTGCTGCCGGCGCCCTACATCCGCGAGCTCGAGTCACTGCAGGATGACGTCGGTCCCGTCCCACTCGCCGAGGTCGAGGAGACGATCGAGACCGAGCTGGGTGCGCGGCTCAGCAAGCTGTTCGAATTCTTCGACGCCGAGCCTCTAGGCACGGCGAGCCTGGGACAGGTGCACGGCGCGCGCTTGCGCGGAGGGCGTGCGGTCGTCGTGAAGGTGCAACGCCCGCACATCCGGGCGACGCTCGCCGGAGACCTCGAGTTCTTCAAGGAGCTCGCCGGCTTCATGGCGTCGCACACGGGCGTGGGCCAGCGGCTCGACGTGCTCGGTGTGATCCAGGAGCTCGAGCGCGCCCTGGCCGACGAGTTGGACTATCGCATCGAGGCGCGCAGTGCGGCGGCGTTCCGGAAGTCGCTCGCACAGTTCCCCCGGCTGATCATCCCGAAGGTGATCGAGGCGTACTCCACCGACAAGGTGCTGACGACCGAGCGCGTGCGCGGCGTGAAGGTGGGCGACGTGTCGCCACTCGCGCGACTCGATCATGACTTCACGCCGTTGGCGGAAGATCTCACGCGTGCGTACCTGAAGGGGATCACGCTCGACGGGTTCTTCCATGCGGATCCGCACCCGGGGAATGTGTTCGTCGTCATGCCCGGCGCGCGCAATCCGCTCACGCCCTCGGAGATCGTGAGCGGCAATCAGCGCGCGGAAGTGCGTCCAGCCACCACGCCGCTCTCGAAGATCGAGGCCGAGGCGCAGGAGGCTGCCGCGCCGTTGACGGACGACGTGGACGTGCGCCTCGCGCTGATCGACTTCGGCATGACCGCGCGGCTCTCGCTCACGATGCGCGACTCGGCGACGCGCCTGCTCATGGCCCTCGGCGATCATCGTGGTGATGACGTCGCGGCGACGCTCATCGAGATGGGCGAGCCTGGCCCCGATTTCGACCGCGCCGGTTACACGCGCGAGATCGCGGCGCTGATCGCGCGGAACGTGGACCTCACCGCCGCCGAGGTGGAGGCGGGGCGCATGCTGTTCGAGGTGATCGACCTGTCGTTCGGCAACGGCCTTCGCCTGCCGCCGGAGATGACCCTGCTCGCGAAGGCGCTGTTCAACCTCGATGGCGTGACGCGCTCGCTGGATCCGTCGTACACGCCGCTGGAGACGATTCGCGCCTTCGGCAACGAGATCGCGATGTCGCGCGCGAAGCGCGACCTCTCGCCGCGCCGGATGTACCAGATCGCCATGGAGAGCGGCGACCTCCTCGCCGCGCTGCCACACCGCCTCGACCAGATCACTGCCCGGCTCGCGAACAACGACCTCGCGACGCATGTGGATGTGCCCCAGCTGCCGTCGTTGATCGTGGCGCTGCAGAAGGTGGCGAACCGGGT
>JBDSTA010000334.1:0-3619 GCA_039928475.1 Gemmatimonadaceae bacterium
CCGCCAGCTTCACGCTGAGCCGCCGTGGTCGGTCGGCACCGCCGGTCACGAGACGCTCGTGATGCGGCGCGTGAGCTCCGTGAGGTCGGTGGCGACGGCGCGTAGCTCGTGGGTGGCACCTTCCAGCTCGCGGAGCGCCGCCGCCTGCTCGCGCGCACTCGCCGTCACCTGCTCCGCGCCATCGCGATTGCGCAGCGAGATCGCCGCGATGCGTCGCACGCGCTCGCTCAGCTTCCCGAACTCGAGCTCCTGATCACGCGACGTGAATGCGATGCGTTGTGCGCCGGTTGCCGCGCTCTCCGTGGCGTGGACGATGAGGTCCAGTGCCTCGCGGGCCTGCTCGGAGAGCGTGCCAACGTCCTGCACGACCGTCTCGCCGCGCGCCATCTGGAAGGCGACGCGTCGCATCTGCTCCTCGAACGCGCCCACGATCTCCCCCGCCTGGTCAGACGCGAGCGCGCTCTGCTCCGCGAGCTTGCGCACCTCGTCGGCGACGACGGCGAAGCCCTTGCCCTGCACGCCCGCGCGAGCCGCCTCGATGGCAGCGTTCAGCGCGAGGAGGTTGGTCTGGTCGGCGAGCTCGCGGATGACGGCGATGAACTCGGTGATGCGGCGCACGCTCGAGGACAGCGCCTGGATCTGCGCGCCACTCTCGCCAACGAACGCCTTCGCGCCGATCAGGCGCTCGATCGCGGTCGCGATGGTGTGCCGGTGCTCCGTCGCGATCTCCGTGGCGCGCTGGCTGGCCTCTGCGGCCGCGCTACCGTCGCGGACGACGTCCTGCGTCGCCGCGTAGAGCGTCCGCGTCACCTCGATGGAGAGGTCGAGCTGCTCGCCCTCCTCGGCGATGCCACGGCTGATCTCTGCGATGGTGCGCGCAACCGACTCACCGCCGCCACGCAGCGCGCGTGCGGAAGCGGTGAGGGTCTCGAGCTGGTCGCTCACGCGCGTCATCGCCTCGAGCAGCGGGCGCCGCAGGTCATAGATGTGCAGCGTCGTCGCCAGTTGCGACGCGAAGCGCTTCATCAGCGCGATTTCCTTGTCGGTGTATGCGTCGGGCTTGTGGTGCTCCAGCTCGAGCATGCCCACGGTGCGATCGCCAAAGCGAAGCGGCAGCACGATCACGCTGCGTGCCTTCGAACGCCCCGGCAGCACGCGGTCGTCGCGAAGCACGTCCGGCACCGAGATGATGGAGGCAGTCCGAAGGCTTTCCGCACGGAGCGGCGCGAGATTCACGTCCGGCTCGCGGGGCACCTCGAAGTAGCCCTCGGAGCCGCGGAACACGTGCATGAGCTCACCGTTCTCGAAGCGCCCGATGCGGAACTCCCGCCAGTCCACGAGGCGGTGTGCGAGCAACTCGATGCGGCGGAAGGCGTCGCCGATATCCGCGTCGGACGAGACGATCTGCTCCATCGCGAGGATCTTGTTGAGCTCCTCGGCAGCGATGGACTCCTCCAGGATGCGCTTCACGAGCAATCCCGCTCCGCCGAGCACCAGGCCGACGAGTGCCCAGCCAACCGGGCTCAGGTTGCCGAACGCGAGCAGGATGATCGCGACGGCGATGCTGCCCGCACCGAACGCGATGACCTCGTAGCGCAGGATGAGCGAGCGCTCCTCGTCGAGCAACTTGTCGCGCAGGAGCAGCGTGAAGTACAGCAGCAGGCGGCTGGTGAGGAAGTACGTGAACACCAGCAGTGCGAGGGCGGGCAGCGTTTCCGCGTTCAGGCGCGTCTGCTCCGCACCGGTGGACACGCTCGCCCAGGAGAAGATGCCGTACGCCGCGATGATCGCGATGACTTCGCGACCCGCATTGATCCACGCGATCTCGAATCCCTTGCGCAGCGCCAGGCTGTCCGCGAGGAAGACACCGAGCCACAGGGCCAGCGCGCTCGCGGGCGCTCCCGCCACGAGCGCGCCCGCGACGGCCGGCATGGAGAGCAGGTTCAGCGAGCCGTATTTCGTGAGCGGAATCTGCTGAAGGCGCAGCACGCCCACACAGATGAGCAGGACGACGATGCCGAGCGGGCGCTCGCGCCAGTACCCGTCGAGCACGAGTGATGAAACGAGCAGCAGCACGCCGAGCGTGCCGACGGCACGCGCGTACGCGGTCAGGAACGTGCGCACGTCAGCCCTGGTCGATGCCGCGGCGCAACGACGCCGCGAGGGCGACCGCCGCGTCGACGCTCTCGTTCGCCGCGCGCACGATGGCACTCCCCACGACCACCCCGTCGCCGAGCTCCGCGGCGGCGCGCGCCTGCTCCGGCGTGGAAATGCCGAAGCCGATGCACAGTGGCAATGACGTCGCCGCACGCAGGCGCTTCGCCGCATCCGGGAGTTCGGCCGATAGCTTGGCCTGCTCGCCCGTGACGCCGAGGCGGCTGATCAGGTAGACGAATCCCCGACCCGTGTTGGCGATCTGCTTCATTCGCTCGCTCGGCGTCGTGGGCGCCACGAGCCGGATGAAGTCGAGCGGGCTCCCGGCGAACCACGATTCACGCTCCGGATCGGATCCAAGCGGCAGGTCCGTGACGAGCACGCCGTGCGCGCCGGCATCCGCCGCGCGCTGAAGCGCGTCGGAGCCTCCGCGCAGCAGCGGATTGAGATAGCTGAACAGCACCACGGGCACCGTGAGCTTCGCGCGCGAGATGATCTCGAGCACCTGGTCGAAGCGCACGCCGTGGTCCAGCGCGCGCTGCGAGCTCGCCTGGATGACGGCACCGTCCGCGAGCGGGTCCGAGAACGGGACACCGACCTCGATCACGTCCGCGCCGGCCGACTCGAGTCCCTGGAGCAGCGCGATGCTGCGCTCGGGATCGGGGTGCCCAGCGGTGACGTACGGGACGAACGCCTTCCGGGACGCGCCGCGCAGCTCGGCGAAGCGCCGTGCGATGGTGTCAGACGAAATAGTCGCCAACCCTGATGCCATACCGCTCGGGATTCTCCGTCTTGATGATCGTGCGCAGATAGACGCCATCCGCGTCCTGTTCCGCAAGGTCGAAGAGCGAACCCGGGTTGAGGAGATTGCCGTACTGGTCGCTGATGATCCGCACGATCGGGCGCGACAGCATCTCGAGGATCGGGTTCGCGGCGTGAACGATGCCGAGCTCGAAGGTATCGAGGATGACCAGCGTCCCCACAGGGTAGATGCCCGTGAGGTTGATGAAGGCCTTCACGACCACCGGGTCCATGCCGCGACGCGGGTTGTCGCGCATCTCCATCATGACCTGCGCCGGCGTGAGGGGCGTCGTCTGGTACGACCGGCGCGACGTCGCGGCGTCGAACCCATCGGCCACCGCGACGATCTTGCTGTACATGCTCATCGAGCGATCGCGGATGGGACGCGGGTAGCCCGTAAGGTCGATCTTCATGTGGTGCTCGTGCGCGACGATCATCGCACGGAACGGTAGCTCCTGCTGTCCCTTGAGCTGGAAGAGCGTGAGCGCCCCGAGCCACGGATGCGCGGCGATGAGGCGCCACTCGTCGTCCGTGAGGCCGCCGGTCTTGTTCAGCACTTCCGACGGCACGCGCGACTTCCCGATGTCATGGAAGAGCGCCGCCATGCCGAGGTCGTACAGCTGGATCTTCCCGAGGCCGAGGCGCTTGCCCAGTGCAACGGAGA
>JBDSTA010000335.1:0-7557 GCA_039928475.1 Gemmatimonadaceae bacterium
CTGCTGCTCCGCATCGAGCGCGGCGACGCCCTGGGCCCCGACGGCGTGCGCACGATGAAGGAGATCCTGCTCAAGCAGGAGTTCAACGACGAGATTCCAGCGGGGCTGCCCAAGGGAATTCCGGTCGCCCACAAGACGGGATCTATCACCGCGCACCTGCACGACGCCGCGATCGTCTACCCGCCGGGCCGCGCGCCCTATGTGCTCGTCGTCCTCACGCGAGGCATCCCCAGCCAGGCGACCGCGAAGACCCTCATCGCGGACCTCTCCCGGCTCGTCTATGCCCATGTCGCAGGCGAGGTCACCCCATGAGAGTCGCCTTTGCCGCCGACCACGCCGGCTGGCCCCTCCGCTGGCGCGTCATCGCCGAGCTCACGGCACTCGGTCACGAGCTCGTGGACTGCGGGCCGCCCGAGCCCGTCCCGGGGGACGACTATCCGGACCGCGCGGAGGCCGTCGCGCGGGCGATCACCAATGGGCGTGCCGAGCGTGGGGTGCTCGTATGCGGAAGCGGGGTGGGAGCGGCCATCGCGGCGAACAAGGTCGAGGGAATTCGGGCGTGCATGTGCCATGACTCCTTCTCCGCTCGTCAGGGAGTGGAAGACGACGACATGAACGTCCTGTGCCTTGGTGCGCGCGTCATCGGCGAGGAGCTCGCCGCCGAGCTCCTGCGCGAGTTTCTCCAGGCGCGGTTCTCCGGGGCGGAACGGCACCGGCGTCGGCTCGAGAAAATCGTCGCGCTCGAAAGGGCCGCTCGCTAGCTTTCGTATCCGGGGATGTATGCATCCCTTCCCCCCTCTCCACCGCTTCTGTGGAACCCAGCGCCAGGATCGGCAAGACTGTGCTCCTCGTGGAAGACAACGAGGACAACCGGATCATCTATTCCACCGTGCTCCGTCACGTCGGCTACGACGTCGTGGAGGCGGAGGATGGCCTGCAGGCCATCGAGCTCGCACGCAGCTTGAAGCCCGACGTGATCCTGATGGACATCTCCATCCCGAACCTCGATGGGTGGGAGGCGACGCGCATCCTTCGCCAGGATCCCGCGACGAAGAACACGCCGATCATCGCCCTCACGGCGCATGCGCTGCCGGACGACCGCGACCGCGCTGCCCAGGTGGGATTCACCGCATACCTCGCGAAGCCGGTGGAGCCGCGCACGGTGGTGGCCGAAGTGAAGCGCTGGCTGGGAGACACCGCTGCTGGCTGACGCTGTTGCAGACAGCGCGCCGAAGGATGCGCGCCGCCGGCTGATCATCGGGCTGATCCTCGGCTATCTAGCGGCGTGGGGTGTGGGAGCCGGCTTCGGCTATGCGCTCTCGCGCACGGCGACCTGGGACCATGGCGCCGCCTGGGAGCGCACATGGCTCACCGTGCTGCATGCGCATCCGCTGCCGGCGTGGCTCGACCAGCTCATGCTGTGGATGCCGTACCTCGGCACCAACCTGACCATCCTTCCGCTCGCGCTGGTTGCGGCGCCCATCATCTGGAAGAAGTTCAGGCAGCCCCTCATCGCCATCCAGCTGCTTGTCGTCTGCCTGGGCTCGCTCTCGCTCAATCCGGCGATGAAGACGCTGCTCGGCCGTCCCCGCCCGGACCTCTTTCCGCTGCGCGGGATGTGGACGTGGGCGTCGTACCCGAGCGGCCACATGATCCTCACGACGGCGCTCTATTTCACGCTGTCCATGTTGGCGTGGCGTTCGCGCCGGTGGTGGTGGCCCTTCCCGGTGTCCGCGCTGGTGGTGCTCGTGACCGGGTATTCGCGCATCTACCTCTCCGTGCATTGGCCCACGGACCTTATCGGCGGCCTGCTCATCGGCATCACGTGGCTGGTGGTGACGTGGCGGGCCTTCCACCGCTATCACGTCGCGACGCGCTGAGTCTGGCTTCATCTCGGCCACGGCCCGGGCTATCTTGCGTGGGCAGTCCGACCGGATAGCTCAGTTGGTAGAGCAGGAGACTTTTAATCTTCAGGTCGTGGGTTCGATCCCCACTCCGGTCATGCGGGCCGCAGGCCGCTGGCGATTACCGATACAAGAGAAAGGGCCGCGTCCAGTGGACGCGGCCCTTTTTCTTTCATGCCACGAAGCGATCAGGCCTTCGTGTCGAGGCAGCCGTGGAAGTTCGGGTTCGCCAGCTCGACATCCGGCACCGGGAAGGCGACGTTCGTGCCGTAATTGCCGTTCTTGTGGAATGCGCCCGACGGGAAGACGTTGTCCTGCGTGCGAAGGTACTGGCGCACGAGGCGGCGCAGGTCGCCGAGACGCTCGCCGCGGCCGAACTGCCACAGCGCCTTCTCACGGAAGAACAGGTTCTCGGCGTCCACGCGCGTGGCGGGGACGGCCAGGGCTGCCATGGCGACCGGCTGGTAGTTGCCGATCTTCGGCGGCGCCGTACGCAGCGCGTTGAGGATCGTCATCATGCCGGGGAAGTCATTGAGCTGGAGCTTGGCCTCGGCCTCGATGAGGCGCGCA
The DNA here is from genome assembly GCA_039928475.1 of Gemmatimonadaceae bacterium. Lineage (GTDB taxonomy): Bacteria > Gemmatimonadota > Gemmatimonadetes > Gemmatimonadales > Gemmatimonadaceae > AG11. The sequence continues at coordinate 2,475 of JBDSTA010000335.1, forward strand.
TCCGTGCCGTTCACGAGCGCAATTGCATCCTCGCGCGCGTAGTTGGCGAACTCCGAATACGGCGTCGCGTTGTCGAAGGCCTTGGTGCGCGTGGTGCGGTTCGCGACTGTGCACGGCGTGACGGTCGTCCCGATGTAGCAGTTGACCTTCACGCGCGGGTCGGCCAGCGTCTCGAACGGAAGCGAGTTCTTCACCACACCCGCGGCATCCGTCGTGTCACCCACCGCGAAGCGCTTCGTGCTGGTGGACATCTGCCACCACTCGTTGCTCTGCGTCGGGATCGAATACGTGATGTTGTACGAGTAGGTCGTCGGGACCGCAGCGACCGTGGTCGCAGCCGCCGCGAACAGGCCGTTGTCGACCTGCGCACGCGCCTTCGCGATGTTGATCGCGTTGCGCACGGCGACGCCATTGGCCGTCGCGTCCGCCCCGAGGATGGTGAGCGCGCTGTCGAATCGCGCGATCGCCGTCGTGAACACCTGCGCGTTGGTGAGCGGATCCGTGTACTGCGGGATGCCGCCGACCGTCTCGCCGAGCGGGATGCCGTTGCAGAAGTCCTGACCCAACGTCATCTCCATGAACCCCATCTCGAAGTACATCTCGGCGATCTTCGCCGTCTCCGTCGGGGCAAACTCCTTGAGGGAGTTGATGGCGTCGCGCGCACGGCCGCGCGCCTGCTGCAGCGGATTGTACGTGGCGGCCATGACGCCGTCCGAGCTCTGCGTGACGCGCTGGTCGGCGTCGTTACGCTGCGAGAAGGTGTCGCCCGACTTGAACTCGTCGGTCATGAGGCCGGCAAAGTTCCAGATCGTCTCCTGGTTGTTGTTGCCACCGTTGAGCGTGGTGCGGAAGCGGCTCAGCGCGCCGTTGTAGAGCGCGAGTGCCGCTGCCTGGCTCGTGGTGAACTCCGGCAGGATGATCTGTGGCTGCTGCTGCTCGAGCAGCGTGGTCTGCGGATTGTCGCACGCGGCCGCAAAGGCGAGGGCGAGCGCTGAAGCGCTCACCCCTGCCATGCGTCGAGCACGATGCGTGAATCGATTCTGCATATGTCGATCGTCCTCGAATCTTAGTAGTGGAGGTTCAGGCGGACCGTGAAGTAGCTCGGCGGTGCGGTCGTCGAGAAATCCGTCTGGACGTTACCCGTCGCGTAGTTCGACTCGGGGTCGACACCCTTGTACGCCGTCCACACGTGCAGGTTGCGCGCGGTGAACGTCAGCGAGGCATCGCGAGCCTTGAGCGCGGTGTTGACCGAGCGCGGCATGGTGAGCGTCGCGCCGACTTCGCGCAGGCGCCAGAACTGGCCGTTCTCGTAATAGCCGAAGTTGGAGCTCGGCGTCTTGTAGCGCACGGCGATCAGGCGGGCCTGGTCATCGAGCGACGTGCCGCGGACCGTTTCGTCAGCGCACTGGTTCGACTGCTGGCAATAGAAGCGAACCGTGTCATCGAGAAGGCTGAAGCCGCCCTTGTAGTCGAGCAGGACGCCGAGGTGCAGCTTCCGCTCGAACAGGTCGAACCCGTTCTGCACCGTGACGATGTCGCGCGGCACGGCGTAGCCGACGTACTCGAAGTCGCCAGGCGTGGAGACTTCGGTCGCCTCGATGATGCCGTTGTGGTTTGCATCATCGTACGTGTACTTGCGCGCAAATACGCCGCGGATCGGGAAACCCGTCGAGTCACGGTTGTTGCCCGTGCCGATCGCCGGGTTCGGCTTGCCGGTCGCGTCGAAGCCAAGACTTTCGATCTTGTTCGAGTTGTGCGAGCCACCAACCGTCATGTCCCACGCGAAGTTGCGGCGATCCAGGATCGTCGCCGTGACCGTGAGCTCCTGACCCCAGTTGCGCACCGAGCCGATGTTCGTGGTGACGCTGAGGTTCGGGTTGCCAGCCGCGCCGGACGAGGCCGCGATCGGCAGGTTCACGAGGGCGTCCTTCGTGAGGTTGTTGTAGTACGTGTAATCGAAGTTGACGCGGTTGCCGAACACCTTGGCCTCGAAGCCGAGCTCACGCTCCGTGCTCCGCTCGGGCTTCAGGGCCGGATTGCCGAGGGCAGACGCCAGCAGGGCCGGCGAATCCGTACCCGTCACGCCGCCGATGGCGGAGGGCAGGTTGACGTTGGTCGTTCCGAACGTCTGGAGTGCCGTGGTGGAACCCGGCTGCACGCCGGACGCACCGTACGCACCGCGCAGGCGGAGCGAGTTGACCAGGTTCGTCTTCGGGAAGAACGACTCGTCGGAAATGATGTACGAGGCGCTCGCCTTCGGGTACAGCACGCGCTGGAAGTTCGTACCGAACGCACTGTTCTGGTCAGAGCGCGCGGCCAGCGTCAGGAAGAGGCGGTCGCGGATGGCGACCTGCTCCTGCGCGTAGTAGCCGAGCGTCTTGTCGGCGCGCGGCAGCGAGCTGCTCGCGGTCTGGATCGCGGCCTGACCGACCGACTGTGCGCCCGGGGGCAGCGTCGTGCCGTTGGCCGTCGCGAACTCCGTCTGCTGGTTGACGTAGTCGGCGCCGATCGTCGTCTTGAGGTTCAGCGTCGTGCGGGGCTGCCACGTCGCCGTGCTGTTCAGCTTCATCGAGAGATTGCGATCGCTGGTGCGGCCGTCGAACACGAAGCCCTGGCGCGTCGTTCCCGACGCCGGGCACTCGGCCAGGCGGCAGAGCTGGAACTGGTCGCGCTGGGCGTAGTCGAATCCCGCCGTACCATCCGTCTGGATCCACGACACCGGGCGCCACTGCGCGCTCGCGCTGTTGATGAAACGGTCGACGTCGAGGTTGTTGTACACCTGGAACAGCTGGCCCGGCGTGAACTGGACATAGCCGCCAAGCACTTCGCCCAGCCCGCCCTTGTTCGTGTAGCCGAGGCAGTTCGCCGGCGTCGCCTGGCAGGCGATCGTCGGCTTGAAGCCCGGGTTGTTATAGGCCTGGTAGATGTAGCTGAACGTGTTGTTGTCGACCTGCGGCAGGCGCTGGCTGGTCTTCGTGTAGCCGCTGTTGACGCTCAGGTCGAGCTTGGGCGACAGCACCATGTTGAAGTTGCCGCGCAGCGAATTGCGCTTGAAGTCTTCCGGATGCAGCCACTCCTCGCGCACGGTCGTCTTCAGCGAGTCGAAGTAGTTGCGGTAGAACGACGGCATCTCGGTGGGGCCCTGCTCGTGCTCCAGGTCGCCGCTGATGAAGTAGCGGACGATGTCCGTGCCGCCGCTCACCTGGCCGCCGATCTGCTTGCGGTTGCCGGTGACCTTCGGGGAGACTTCCGGATCGGCAAGGAGGTTGTACGACGTGAGGCTGTCCGTGCCCGCCGCGTTCGTGAGCGGCGTGCAGGCGCCGGAGGCAACCGTCACCAGGATGCAGCGCGTTGTGGCGCCCGCGGCATTCTTGCCCCACAGGGCGTACTGCGTGAGGTACTCGTTGCGATCCTTCACCGCGCCGAGATCCGAGTGGAAGCCCCAGCGCGTCGAACCTGCCTGGCCCTTCTTCGTCGTGATCACGATGACGCCGTTCGCCGCATCGGTGCCGTACAGCGTGGCGGCCGACGGACCCTTCACGATCTCGATGTCCGAGATCTCTTCCGGGTTCAGCGTGTTGAGCAGGCTGACCGTCGTGCCACCCGTGCCGAGGCCGAGCGCGGACGAGTTCATGCGGATGCCGTCGATCACGTAGATCGGCTCACTGCCGAGCGAGACCGACTTGATGCCGCGGATGCGCACCGTCGGCGCGGAGCCCGTCATGTTGCCCGGGAGCACGACGACGCCCGGCGCCTTCGCGACCATGAGGTCGGCGAGGTTCGTGACCGGAGCCTGCTCGACCTTCGTCGAGATGTCGCCCAGCGTCTGGACCGAGTGGCCCAGCTCGACGCGGCGCTGCTCGCCCGTGGCCGTGGTCACGATTTCCGTGAGCTTCACGACCGCGGCGGCCAGCGAGTAGTCGATAGTGACCGTGCTGCCCGCGGTGATGGTGACCGGCTTCTTCTGCTCCTGGTATCCCACGCGGATGACGCGGACCTCGAAGGTGCCCGGCGCGGTGCGCAGCGTGTAGCGGCCATCAGCATTCGTGGTGGCAACCGCCTGCGTGCCGACGACGAACACGCGGCTCTCTGCGAGTGGCTGGCCATTGTTGGCCGCAACGACACGGCCGGTGATCGTCCCCGTCTGCGCCATGGCAAGCGCGGGTGCGCTTACGGCGAGAGCGGTGACGAGCGCCAGTCGTAGACGTGCAACGACATTACTCGGTCGAAACGATGACATGTGTCCGTACCCCGTGGGAGAAAAGTCCGACAACCTGCAACGTCCGGCACGGCGCCAGGGGGACGCCGGTCGAATGGAACCGCGGCAAGGAGCGCCGCGGGGCTAACAGCGATGTGATGCGCGTGCGCGGGCGAGTGAGGGAGGCCGCACAGCACTGCAGACAGCGTTGACACCTGCAAACATCTGTTCGAAAATCGAACAAAGGCGATACCAGTCGTCCCACAGGTGGGCTGGGACGAGAGACCGCGCAATCGGGATTGTGCGCCTCGGGTATATCGACCCAATAAAGCGGGACCGCGTCACACGATGCAAGAGAAAGGTTTGCTGCTCGCGATAGTTCCCGCGGACCTATTTCCGCATCGGCGGCTTGGCGAGCCACTCACCGCCATCCACCACCATGATCGAGCCGGTGATCCACTCCGCCGCCGGCGACGCGAGGAACGCGACCATGTTACCGATGTCCGCCGGTGCGCCCCATCGTTGGAGGGGAATCATGTTACGAGCGTAACTCTCCATCGCGCGCTCGATCGCGAAGACATCGGGCACACCGTCCGCGCTCGGCGGCGGCGTGAACGCCTTGCGCACTCCCTCGGTGGGAATGGGGCCGGGCGCGATGGCGTTGATGCGCACGCGATCCTTGGCCCACTCGAGCGCCAGCGTCTTCGTCAGCGCGTCGATGCCAGCCTTCGCCGCCGTCGCATGGGCCATGAGCGGCCACCCGCGGTAGTGCAGCGTCATCGAGATGTTGACGATGCTCCCCCCGCCCTGCGCACGCATCACGGGCAACACCGCCTGCGAGCAGAAGAAGGTGCCATACAGGTCGATCTCGATCACGCTCTTCCA
>JBDSTA010000336.1:0-2862 GCA_039928475.1 Gemmatimonadaceae bacterium
GTACACGGAGTCGAGCACGACGAAGTCGCCGAAGCCGCGCTCCGGCCCCTTCGGCTTCGAGGGGCCACCCATGCCGAACAGCAGCTTGAAGTTCCACTTCCAGTTCTCGTGCTGCCGGAGCACGAGCGCGGGATGCTCGAGCTCGATGCTCCGGAAGTACAGCCGACGGTCCACGAGGTCGCGCGGGTCGTACCTCAGCCCGATGCGGCCCGAGGCGAAGAACAGCGAGTCCTCGGCATCGCGCAGCTCGAGCGAGTCGATCGTGATGCCCGTGAGGAAGTTGCCCCGGATCGTCCCGATGTATGCCTTGCCGTGCACCGCCGACGCGACGCGCGCCTGCACCCACTTCCGCATCGTCTCCTGCCCGTACTCGGACTGCGTCGCGAACACGCCGACTCCCACGACGATCGTCCCCAGCGCGACGAGCACGCAGAGGCTGATCAGCGCGATGAAGTTCCGGCGCGTCATCGGTGCGAGTGCGAGCGGCTCAGAAGTCGGGGCCGATGGAGAAGGTGAACGTGAGGCGACTGAGGAACGTGCGCGACTGCCCGGGCTGGAACGTGGCGGGGCACGCACTGCCGGACGGCTGCTCGAACTCGCCCGACGTGCCCCGCACGGCGACGATCCGGTTCCCCGGGGTCACACAGTACAGCGGAGCGAAGCCGGCCGCGTTGGGCGCCTTGTCGAAGTAGATCGCGCCTGGTGGGCGGGCGAACGGGTTGTACCCCACGTTCGCCTGGAAGGGCCCCACCGGCGTGAACACCCGCACGCCGATGCCGGGGGTCCACTTCAGGCCGTTCAGGTACAATGCGGACCTCTTGTGCGTGGACGTCTGCGAGGCGCGCCCGCGCTGCCAGACGTCGCCGGCATCGGCGAACAGCGTGTATTGGATGAGCTCCGGATAGAAGAAGCTCTTCATGCGCACTTCGAAGTTGAACACGATCAGCGAGTTGCCACCCACGGGCACCGCGCGCCGCACATGGGCCGAGTCGGACACGGAGATGTACGCGCTGTCCGGCGCGAACTGGCTGATCGTCGGCTCCTGCTCGGAGATGTAGATCAGGTCGCCGAGCTCGTTTTGCTGGTAGCCGCGCACGCTCGCCGCACCCCCGGCGTACAGACGCTCCTGTGGCGGGATGAAGCCCACCGAGTCGCTCAGCGACAGCGTGCGTCCCACCACCGCGCCCAGTCGCACGCGCGCCGCGAGTGTCACGCTCGATCCGATCGCCCTGTACACCGAGCCGTCGCCCAGACCCTTCACAAACTGGATGTCCTTGTCGGACCCGATCTCCTTCGCCGCGCCGCGCAGGTCCACGCGCAGCGCCGTGCCCGCGCGCGGGTTGATCGGGTTGTCCGTCCGCAGGCGATCGACGTGCACGCTCGCCACCGCGAGTGGACGATTGCGATCCGTGATCAGGGCGCGCGACTGCGAGTCGCAGCGGTTGAACAGTGCGCAGAACAGCGCGGGCTGCGCATCGGTCCTCCCGTACTCGAGCGAATACGCGAGGCGCGCCGGGATGCCGCGCCACAGTTCCCGCGTCACGGATGCCTCGCCGCCGATGAGCGTCGTGCGCAGGAACGCCTGGTACTCGCCACGTCGCTCGCTGTACACGGAGAGGGACGGCGACGCCCGCACGCCGAACAGCGACGGCAGCCGCAGCGTGGCGCCCGCGAAGTAGTTGAGGCGCGCACTGAAGGTGTCGGCGCGGATGGCCGGCGCACAGAGGTTGCCGCTCGCAATGCGCGTCGGCGTCCCGTACCCGATCTTCGACACCTGGCCCGTGAGCTCCAGCCGACGCGCTTCGCCGAGGAAGCTCTTGTCGATGAGCTGCACGCGCGCCTTGAAGCAGTCGAGCACGGCCCAGCCTTCCTCGGTGTCGAGCTGGCGGAAGAAGTTCTCCTCCACGTGCACGTCGAGCGCGACGATCGAATCCACGCGCGTCGCACTGCTGTCCACCGCGATGCCCACGTCCACGTGACGGAACAGGTCCGTCTGGTAGAGCGTCCGCTGCGCGTCGATGAGCTCGCGCTCGCGATACAGGTCGCCTTGCTTGAGACCCATCAAGCCGAGGATCGTGCGATCGCTCAACCGGCGCGGCGCACCGGGCAGCGGGTCCACGCGCACGTGAATCGCGCCGATGTTCGCGAGTGCGCCGGGCAGCACCTCGAGATTCACGGCCGCGCGCTTCCGAATGGTGTCGAGCCCCGTGTACGTGGCCGCGACGTCAGCGCGCGGGTAGCCGCTGTTGCGGAGGCGCGCCTTCATCGAGTCGATCCCCGCCTGGAGGATCGTGACGTCGAACACGATGCCCGGATGCAGGCTCAGGCTCGACGTGTCCACGATGGACGCAATCACCGGCTCCAGCCCCGTGATGCGCAGCGAGTCCACCACGACGGGCTCACCCTCGCGGATGACGAACCGGACATTCACGCCGCCGAATGCATCCTTCACCGGTGCGACGACGGTGTCCACGCGCGCCGAGAAGTATCCGTGCCGGCGATAGAACACGCGGAGGCGGCCCACATCGAGCCGCAACGCATCGCTGTCGAGGCAGCGCTTCGCGCCCACGATGCGCAGCGCACGCCGCGCGAGCTCCGAGGGCGTCGTCACCACGCGCTGCGCGAGATCGCTCGAGCGGAACTTCGTGTTGCCGCTGAACTCGAGCGAACGCACCTCACGCTCGCCCGCCTCACACTCCACACCCTGCGCGTGCAATGCGCCCGGCGCGGCGACGAGCAGGGCGGCGGTGAGCGCGACGCGACGCCACGCAACTCCGCGCCACCCGCCAGCGATCATCCCGTCGCTCGGCCCGAGGGCAGGTGCTTTCCGGTGCGCCGCTCCTCGGGCAGCAGCGGAGTGCG
>JBDSTA010000337.1:0-11982 GCA_039928475.1 Gemmatimonadaceae bacterium
GCCCGATGCAGCTGCTGCGCAACTGCAACGTGACCACCGTCGCGCCCACGGGCACGATCAGCATCATCGCGGGCTGCTCCTCCGGCCTCGAGCCGCTGTTCGCTGTTGCGTTCATGCGCAACCAGGCCGGCGTCATGATGCCGGACGTGAACGAGGAGTTCGTCGCGATCGCGAAGAAGGAGGGCTGGTACTCCGACGCGCTCATCGAGAAGATCGCCAAGGAAGGCCGCGTCAACTTCAGCGAGGTGCCGGCCAAGTGGCAGAAGGTGTTCGTCACGGCGAACGCCATCGCGCCCGAGTGGCATGTGAAGATGCAGGCCGCCTTCCAGAAGCACTGCGATTCGGCGATCTCGAAGACGACCAACTTCTCGCACGCCGCTTCCGTTGAAGACGTTCGGGCCATCTATGAGATGGCGTATGAGATGAAGTGCAAGGGCGTCACGGTTTACCGCGACGGCTCACGCGATGCGCAGGTTCTCTCGACGGGCGCGACGGCCAAGGCTGCTGAGTCACGTGACGCGAAGCCGGCTACTGCTGCCGAGCGTCGGGAAGTCGGGGAGCTCATGGGCACGCTCGCCGAGAAGGATGCGGAGATCGAGCGGTTGAAGAAAATGCTGTTCGATTCGGAGGCCGAGAACCTCCAGCGTCGTGCAAAGCGCTCAAGGCCAGAGAAGCTGCGTGGCACCACGCACCGCCTGGAGACGCCGCTGGGCACCATGTTCGTGACGATCTCCGAGGACGACAAGGGCCAGCCCTTCGAGGTCTTCGTGACGCTCGGCAAGGCGGGCGGCTCGGCGATGGCGGATGCGGAGGCGATGGGTCGCCTGATCTCGCTGTCGCTGCGCTCGGGGATCCCGATCACGTCGGTGCACAAGCAGCTGCGCGGGATCTCGTCGGATCGGGCCGTGGGCCTGGGACCGCACAAGGTGCTGTCGGTGCCGGACGCGATCGGCATCGCGCTCGAGCAGTGGTGGAAGGACAAGCAGGGTGTCCAGCAGAACCTGCTCGGTCTGGAGACGCCGGTGTTTGGGACGCCTATTACTTCACTGGAGCCAGTGGTGGTTCGGCAGGCTGGTGTGACGGCGGCGGAGCAGCAGCAGATGAGCTTCGAGGCTTACAACGGTGGGGAGACGTTCATGGGAACGTGCCCGGATTGTGGGTCACAGCTCGAGTATGCCGAGGGGTGTGTGAAGTGTCACGTTTGCGGGTTTAGTGAGTGCGGATAAGGTCCGAACTCGCAGCGAATGCAAGGGGCCGGAGCATTTGCTTCGGCCTTCTTCTTTGTCTTAAGAAATCCTAAGCGCTTGAAGTCTAGCTCAGCCATACCCAGGGCGAGTTCACCACGCAGGTAGTAGCAACATGAAGGGAGTCCATGCTGCTCTAGGCGCGCGTTTGAACTAGCGCTGGCCGCGCACAGAACGGATTGAGCCGCTAACGCACTATACAGTGCGAAATGACCACTGAGCGTGACAGTCTGTAGTACGCTACCCCACGCCCGCGACATCCTACTGGATGCAAACCGATACCAAGCACAAAATAGCAATGCAGGCAAAACACAAACGTGCTTGCGTCTTCCGCCTTAAGGCATAAGTTCGGCGTCGTAGCATAACTGCTGACATGGCATAGAGTGCGCGCTACACCTCATGAATCACCCGACTGCAGTGAGGCGCGTCTCGCGAGGCTCAGGCAGGGCCAAAAGCAGTCACACAGCCTCAGTCCAGCGAGAAGGCATATGCCATCACAGTTATGAAATACCTTAACCAAGTGTCGTTCACGGTTCCTTCGGACGCTGCGGATCTAGAGACAGAACCCCTGGTTATCCATATGAGGGAGATTCCAGCCACCGATCGTGCACTTATTGTCCTTATCCATGGCATGGGAGGGAAACGGTACGATTATTGGGGAAACCTACCGGAATACCTTTGGCAAGATTTCAAGGAGGCAGATCTAGGACTCTACGACTATCAGACAGCGGGACGGCGCGGGCAAGGTGCACCTTCCATAGAGTTGGAAGATGAAGCTGCAATCCTCGCTGATATTCTGATATCACTGCGCGCGCACGCGAGGGTGGTGTTGCTAGGGCACAGCATGGGGGGACTGTTAGCCAAGGGTACGATTGCACGCCTAATAGAGATGCGCAACAAAGCGGTGCTTAAGCGTGTGAGGGGAGTAGTACTCCTAGCATCGCCGCAGTTGGGATCCCTGAAGGTACCGAGCTGGCTCCGTTGGCTGTCGCGGGACGCGCGCGCGCTTGCGCCACACAATCGGTACCTTCGAAGAGTCGACACACTATTTGAATCGCGCGTTAAGCTGAGTGTGCTAGAGGACAATGCCCGACCGTACAATATCCCCGTGTGGGCTCTCTATTCGCCCGGTGACTTCTGGGTCGACCCCACAAGCGCCAGCATAGGATTGCCAGAATCGCAACGGCGCGCTGTACGCGGTGATCATGGAAGCGTGATTCGCCCACCACATCGCGAGGCTGATTCATATGCCTTTGTTGGCGAGGCGATCAAAGGTGCGCTAACCCAAGCAGGCATGCGCTCTCGTCGCACTCAGGATATCGAGTGTCGGGCGGCGACGTTTGGTGACTTCCCAGGGATTATGGAACTAGCCGAACGGATGTTTGGAGGGACGACGCCTCCGGAGCAAAACGAAATGTTCGCGCAGTTAGTCCGTGAATATCCGGAAAGTATGCGGGTGGTGTGTCGCGTGACGCAGTCGCCCCGCGTCCGGCATGAAGTACTGCTTGGATATTCGTGCGTGATGCCTCTGACGGGTGACGCGGCAAGCGCCATAAAGGACGGCAAATTGGCTGCAGACGACATCCGGGGAAGGCACATTGTACGTCCAGATGAGCGACCGGAGGTCGTCTACGTTGGAGCGGTCGCAGCGATCGACGCGGCGTCGCGGGCTGTAGTCCTCGAAGCCCTCCGCTCCCATCTGCACACGTTCCGACGCGCAAATGAGATTGAGATTTTAGCGAGAGCAGCGACAGCTGACGGGCTGCGCCTAGTAACTCGCAATCATTTCACGCCGTTGAGCGGAAGAAGCGAAATAGGGACGCTATTCAAATTCTGCAGGCCAGCAACGCCTTAGTCGTGAGGAGTTCTACATCCAATAGACTTCGCTGCTCTTGCTTGCATGGTTGCTTTCCAATTCGGCGACGGCCCGTTCTGGCGGGCGTTCACGGCTGTAAAGAAGCGTTGAGTGCGATGGCCTGTGAACGACAATGCGGCGTATGCGTTGAGCGAGTCGGAAAGCTTGCGGCCGCCGGCGGAACTATACTGTCATCTCTAACTCACGGCGAAGCGATGACGCCGCCCCTGCAACAGAGGGTAGCCCACCTTAGCGGTCCGTTCGTAAGTTGACAGTGCTCAAAGCGGCGGAGCCGGGTGGAGCACTGGCAGGCGGAAGAGCCGATTCATCGATGAACAAATCGTCGGGATCCTGCAAATGACCGAACGCACTGGAAAGAGCGGTGTGCCATCCGGCGCCATCGGTCTCGCCCGAGAAGCTCTATCGCTGGCGGAAGAGTGGCTGTTGCAACAGCTTAATGCTGAGTTGTCGCCTTACGCTGTGGATGAGGCGCGAGCTGGAATTGCGGCGGCCCAGAGCGTGACGCCTGTTTAGGCATTTCCGTGCTGAACGACGTCACGACGAGGCGCGCCATATCGGCCCCCGAATACTGCAGCGCCTCACGAAGGCCAACCTCATCATCCTGGAGGAAGGACGGGCCTCGCGGGAAGGTCGCGAAGAAGATAAAGACCCACCCGTCAGCCCGTGTTTCAGGGATCAAGGCGTCCATCCCCAAGTCACCGACCAACCAGCGACGTCGCCGGGCAAACGGTCTCCGCGACTTCGCGATAAGCTGACTTAACTACGGCGAGGAAGTGCTTAGCTTTGCGGCATGAATGTGTCACTTCGCCGCCTCGCCGCCCTTACTGCACTCGGGGCGCTCATCGCATGCGCCGGCCACGACGCCTCTCCTTGATCCGCCGCAGTGCCGGAAGGGAAGGGTGTGGAGTCCAGCGAGGTCTCAGGCCCGACAGCCGCGCCAGCATCCGTCGCGACTCGGGTCGGCACAGCACCACGAGCTTTTGTTAGCGAGCCTCACACGCCAAGCCACGGCTTCTCCCCGGCCGCACAAAGCACGACTTCCTCACCTTCGCCTCCGCCGTTGCCTTCGGCAGGCGCCAAGCCGCCAAATGGCCCGCCTCTCCCGCGCCACTCCCGGGCGCGACACTGCCGAGCCACCGCATCATCGCCATCTGCGGTAACCCGCTCTCGAAGTCCGGCCAGCCCACCGAGTCGGCAGTTCGACTTGCTTCCTCCCAGCACCAAAGAGCATAGTGCCTCAGCACTTTTCCCTTGCCGATACGGTCCCGATATGTCCGCTCTTTCCCTGGCTCGCCTCCCCGCTGCCGCGGTAGCGCTCCTCGCTGTTCTCTCGACCCCAGGGGCAACACCGCTTAGCGCGCCTGCCATCGACCCCTCGCTGTACGCGGGACTGACCTGGCGAAATCTCGGCCCCTTCCGCGCGGGCCGAGTCGCCGCGGTCACCGGCGCGGTGGGTCAGCCTGGCGTGTTCTACGCCGGCCTCCCCGCTGCCGGTATCTGGAAGACGACAAGCGCCGGCGAGACATGGTATCCGGTGTTCGACGCCGTGAAGGACGTGGCGTCCATCGGGGCAATCGAAGTCGCGCCGTCGGATCCGAACGTCGTCTATGCCGGCACCGGGGACATGGTGACGGGCGGCGCCATCAACGAAGGCAACGGCGTCTACCGTTCGCCTGACGCAGGAAAGACCTGGCAACACGTCGGCCTCGACGCCACGAAGCAGATCCCGTCGATGCTCGTCGACATGCGCGACCCCAACATCGTGCTCGTGGCGGCGCAGGGGGACCTCCGTACGAAGAGCGAATCGCGCGGCGTGTTCCGCACGACGGACGGCGGTGCGACGTGGACACGCACGCTGTTCGCGAACGACAGCGTCGGCATACAGAAGCTCGCACGCGCGAACGATGTGCCGAATGTCATCTTCGCGACGACCGTCAGGCACTACAATGCTCCTGTTGTTGTCGGACGTCCGGCCGCCCCGCCACAGCAGCCGGACCCGAACGCATACAGCGGCACGTCGCTCTACAAGTCGTCCGACGGCGGCCTCACGTGGAAGGAGCTCTCCGGCGGCGGGCTGCCTCGCCTGACTGGCCGCACCTCCGTTGCCGTGGCGATGAACACGTCCGCACAGCGGGTCTTCTTCATCACCAACACCGGGCTCTATCGCTCGGACGACGGCGGCACCTCGTGGCACCAGATGGCGGCGGATGACCTGCGCATCCGCAACGGCCAGGGCGGCTACAACTGCGGCGTCTACGTCGGCCCGTCGAACCCCGACATCGTCTACACGATCAGCACGTCGAGCTACAAGTCGACTGACGGCGGCAAGACCTTCACGGGCTTCAAGGGCGCACCGGGCGGCGACGATCCGCAGCAGCTCTGGATCGACCCCACGAACGGCTCGCGCATGCTGCTGGGGCTCGACCAGGGCGCCGTCGTCACGCTCGACGGCGGAGCCACATGGTCGTCGTACTACAACCAGGGCACCGAGCAGATCTATCACCTCGCGATCGACGACTCGTATCCATTCTGGGTCTACGGCACCCAGCAGGACGCCGGCGCCATCCGCACGCGCATCCGCGGCAACCTCGGCGCCATCACCCCGCTCGACTGGAATCCGGTTTCGGGCTGGGAGTGGGGCACGGTGCGTCCCGATCCACTCGACCCGAACACGATCTACTCGAGCGGCTCCGGCATCCTGAAGATCACGTACCCGAGCGAGCAGTGGATCAACGTCAGCCCCGCTGCGGATCCCGCGCTCAAGCTGCGCACGACGTCGACGCAGCCGATCGTGTTCGCGCCATGGAACAAGCACATGCTCATCGCGGGATTCCAGATGCTCATGGCGACGACCGACAGCGGCGCGCACTGGACGCAGATGAGCCCCGACCTGACCGTGCGCGCCGACGCACCGCCCGCGCCGTCGACAGCCGGCGGCTTCGCGCCCCCGGGCGGAGCGATCGAATCCATCTCGCCTTCCACGGTTGCCGCAGGGACGATCTGGGTGGGAACAGGAAATGGCGTCGTCCAGCTCACGCGCAACGGCGGCAAGACGTGGACGAACGTCAGCATCCCCGGCCTGCCGAACCCTTCGCGCGGCGAAGTGAACATCGAGGCGTCGCACGCCGACGCTGCGAGTGCCTATGCGTCGGTGGACCTGCATCGCACCGGCGACTACACACCGTATCTCTTCCGCACGCACGATTACGGCAAGACCTGGACGAAGATCGTCGGCGGCCTGCCCGTGAACCAGATCAGCGGGAGCTTCTCGCGTGTCATCCGGAGTGACACGAAGAAGGCGGGGCTGCTCTTTGCCGGCACGGAGAGCGGCATGTACGTCTCGTTCGACGACGGCGACAACTGGCAGTCGCTCATGCAGAACCTGCCGAACACGTCGTATCGCGACATCGCCATCAAGGGCAACGACCTCATCGTCGCCACGTATGGCCGAGGCTTCTTCGTGCTCGACGACTACTCGATGCTGCGTGAGCTCACGCCGGCGGTCGCGAATGAGACGGCGCACCTCTTCAAGCCGGGTGAAGCGGTGCGCACGCGCCGCAATGTCGGCGCCGATACGCCGTTCCCGCCCGAGTTCACACACGCGCCCAACCCGGTGGACGGAGTAGTGGTCGATTACCTGCTCGCCCGCGCACCATCCAGCGACATCACGCTCGACGTGCTCGATGCGTCGGGCGCGCTCGTGCGCCACATGACGAGCCGGATGCCGGAACCCGTGGCCGAGGCCGCGCGTCCGCCGCATCCCAACTTCTGGGTTGCGCCGCCGACGGCGCTGCCGAAGCAGGCGGGGGAGAATCGCACGAACTGGGACCTCCGCTACGATGCCCCGCCGGCGCTGTCGCACAGCTTCGAGATCAACGCCAACGCTGGCCTCACGCCGGCGTCGCCACTCGGCCCCGTCGCGATGCCCGGCACGTACACGCTCAAGCTCAACGTCGACGGCCAGACGTATTCGCAGACCGCAGTCGTGCGCGCCGACCCGCGCTCACCCGCGAGCGCAGCGGCATTGCGGGCACAGCATGACTTCCAGATGCGCATCCTCGAGGCGATCGCGCTCGCCTATGAAGCACGCACGAAAGCGGGGCAGCTTCGCACGTCCCTCCGCGGCGTTCCCACCGGCGCCGATCTCGGCGACGTGACGAGCCGGGCGTCGCTCCTGCTTGCGCAGCTCGACACCCTGCACGGATTGGACAGCGAGCGCGGTGGTCGCGGGCGCGGCGGCGCGGCGTCGCCGAACTTCTCCGGCCTGAACGGCACCTTCATCGGCATGCTCAACGCACAGGACCTCGGCGACATGGCACCGACGGGGGCAGCGCTCACGGCATTCACGAAGTCGTGCACGGAGCTCAAGGGCGTGCTCGCGTCGTTCGAGCGCATCAGCACGAAGGACCTGTCGGCCTTCAACACGACGCTCACGGGGCACGGCAAGACGGCCATCGTGATGGAAGGCAAGCCGCTGCGTATTCCGAAGTGTTGAGTGGGACACGCTGCTGGTGACGCTTTTGTGCAGGGAGCTGCTTCATACGGACTCATGCCTGAGCAGTCGCGCATAACCGTTTAGATTATGCGCATGAACTTGAAACTCCGTCTTGTCGCTGCTCTCTCCGCCCTGGGGGCACTCATCGCGTGCGCTGGCCACGACGCCGCGCAGGGATCCGACGTCTCGCCGGTAGGGAAGGGCGTGGATTCGGTCAGGGTCTCGATCCCGGCGGCCGCGCCAGGGTCTGTCGCGCCTCTGGTCGGCGCAGCGCCACAAGCTGCCGTTACCGGACCTGACACCGCCAAGCCACGGCTTCTCCCCGTCCGCAGCAAGCATGACTCGCTCACCTTCGCCTCCGCGGTTGCCTTCGGCCGACGCCAGGCCGCCAAGTGGCCCGCTTCCCCTGCGCCGCTGCCTGGTGCAATCCTGCCAGGTCACCGCATCATCGCCTTCTACGGCAACCCGCTGTCGAAGCGCATGGGCGTGCTGGGAGAATACCCGCCCGATGTCATGCTTGCGAAGCTCGACACCGTGGTGCGCGAATGGCAGGCGGCTGATCCGTCGACACCGGTGAAGCCGGCACTGCACTACATCGCCACCGTCGCCCAGGGGAGCGCCGGAAAGGACGGCATGTGGCGCGCCCGGATGGACTCGGCACGGATCGAGACGGTGTACGGCTGGGCCAAGTCGCACAACGCGCTGCTCTTCCTCGACGTGCAGGTCGGCAAGAGCACCATGCAGCGTGAGCTACCGCCGCTCATGAAGTTCCTCGAGCGGCCGGACGTCCACCTCGGCATGGACGCGGAATTCTCGATGCACTATGGCGCCGAGGGGCTGGCGCCGGGGAAGCGCATCGGGCAATTCGACGCGGCGGACGTGAACTGGGTGTCGGCACAGCTTCGTGCGCTCGTAGACGAGAAGAAGATTCCGCCGAAGGTGCTCGTCGTGCACCGGTGGACCAAGGCGATGATCTCGCACGCGAGCGACATCAAGCTCGATCCGCGCGTGCAGATCGTCATGCACATGGACGGTTGGGGGCCGCCCTGGATGAAGTTCGAATCGTACCGGGACTACATCGACCTGGAGCCGGTGGAGTACACGGGGTTCAAGCTGTTCTTCCACAACGACACCAAGAAGGGCAACGCTCTGCTCACACCCGCCGAGCTGCTGTGGCTCCGGCCGAAGCTCATGTACATCCAGTATCAGTAGGGCTGGGCGCGGGTGTGGGCGTCGCACTCCATCGCGGTGGCGGACGTCTTTCCCCCTCCTCTTGGGGCTGCTACCTTAGGCGACCCGCAACCGGAATCCCCGCCTGAAGGACTCGCTCGTCGCACAGCTCGAAGCTGCCCTCGGCGACGCCTACACGATCGAGCACGAGCTCGGGGGCGGCGGAATGTCGCGCGTCTTCCTCGCCGAGGAGCGTGAGCTCGGGCGCAAGGTGGTCATCAAGCTCCTCGCTCCGGATCTCGCCGAGGGGCTGAGCGCGGATCGCTTTGCGCGGGAGATGCGTCTCGCGGCGACGCTCCAGCAGGCGAACATCGTCACGCTCCTGCGCGCGGGGACGTCGCCGCTGCCGTACTACACGATGCCCTTCGTCGAGGGACAGTCGTTGCGCGCCCGGCTCGACCAGACGGGGAAGCTGCCGGAGCCGGAGGTCGTCAACATCCTCCGCGACGTTGCGCGCGCACTCACATACGCGCATGCGCACGGCGTCATTCATCGCGACATCAAGCCGGACAATGTCCTGCTGTCCGGGGGCACCGCGGTGGTGACGGACTTCGGAATCGCGAAGGCAATCGAGGTCGCGAGGACCAGTGACACGCCGGGCGTCAGCGGCGGAGCGCTGACCAGGACGGGAATGTCAATTGGCACCCCGGCGTACATGGCGCCCGAGCAGGTCGCGAGTGATGGCGGTGCTGACCAGCGGACGGACATCTACTCTTTTGGCTGCCTTGCCTACGAGCTGCTCTCGGGGCAGACGCCATTTCACGGACGTACGCCGCAGGGGATGATCGCGGCACACGTGGTCGAGGCGCCGCCGACGCTCAGGGGGGTCGGAGCGGCGTTGTCCTCGCTGGTGATGCGATGCCTCGCGAAGGATCCCGCACAACGGCCGCAGTCCGCGGTCGAGCTCCTCGCGTCGCTCGAGTCACTCGGCTCACCTGCCGCACGCGCACGGCCGGCGATGTCGTTCAGGAACATCGGCATCGCGGCGATCGTCATCGTCTCGTCTGCGCTCCTCGTGCGCTCGTACCTCACGAGCAGGGGCGATGCGCCCATCACGCTCGGCAACACGACCCAGGTCACGTCTACACCGGAGCTCGAGGTCGACGTCTCGATCTCTCCCGATGGCCGCTTCGTGGCGTACGGTGCGGTGCTGGATGGCGTACTGCGAGTGATGACAAAGCCGACGGCGGCGCAGGAAGGTGAACGGGCAACCGTGATCGCGGCATCGCTGCCTGGAGCGCAACGCTGGCCACGATGGTCGCCGGACGGGCAGAAGATCGTGTTCGCCAGTGATACGCGCGTCTACGAAGTGCCCGCCCTCGGCGGCGCGGCGCGACTCCTGTTCGACGCGGGCGTAGACCTCATCCGTCCGAATCCCACTCCAGCCTACTCGCCCAACGGCAAGTCGATCCTCTTCAATACGGCCGAGGGGATCAAGACCGTGGACATCGCCGGTGGCAGCCCGCGCATGCTGGTGGCGGGACCCGAGCTTCACTCGGCGGAATGGAGTCCGGATGGGACGCGAATCGCGTATGTCGCAGGCAACCGCCAGGCAGTGAATGCTACCGGGACGTTCGCGCCGAGTGCCGTATTCGTCACGCGCGTGGATCATGTGGCACCGGTGCGAATCTCGGATGTCACGCATGCCAACATCAGTCCTGCCTGGCTGAGCAACGATGCGCTGCTGTTCATCTCCAGTGCGGGAGGAACGCGCGACATCTACCGCGCGCGCATCGAGCCCGAGGGACAGGTGCGTGGCGCGCCGGTGCGACTCACGACGGGGCTCGAGCCATTCTCCATTTCTTACTCGGCGAGGACACACCGCCTTGCGTACTCGGTGCTCCGCTCGCGCTTCAACATCTGGGGCGGACCATTGCGCGCGTCGGGGGAGACACCAATCGGCGATCTCCGTGAGATCACCACAGGAAACCAGAGGGTGGAAGGCATCGCGCTTTCGCCCGACGGCAAGACGCTCGCGTTCGATTCCAATCGTTACGGCAATGCCGACATCTTCACGATGCCCGCAACGGGTGGTGAGCCAACGCAGATCACTCGCGACTCCACCGACGAGTTCCAGCCCGAGTTCTCGCGGGACGGGCGACATCTGGCGTTCTACAGCCTGAAGAACGGCACGCGCGACGTGTACATGATGGACGCCGACGGGCGCAACGTCGAGGCGGTCACCAACCTTCCCACGGAAGAACGCGCCGCTGCGCCCTCCTCGGATGGCACGCAGGTCATCTACCTGAGCGGTGGGAAAGGAACCACGTCGCAGAACGTATTCATCAGCCGGCGCGAGCCGTCGGGTCGCTGGTCGCCGGGGCGACAACTCACGACCAAGGGAGCGCTCTTTCCCCGCTGGTCGCCGGACGACAAGTACATCTCCTACAGCCGCGCGGGTGAGACGATGGTGATTTCGCTCGCCGATGGCAGCGAGCGAGTCGTGGCAAAGCGTGGCGTGGATGGTTCGATCAGCTTCTTTGCACAGTGGGCGCCCGATGCGAGCGCGTTGTTCGTCGCACGGATCCATCTCGGCGCCGGAGACTGGACGTATTGGCGCGTGCCGCTGGATGGCGGAGCAGAGCGGCTGCTCCTGCGAACGGGTACACGCAAGGGAAGATCGGCAAACGCCACCTTCGCCACCAATGGACAGATGATCTACGTCACCCTTGGTGGCGACGAAGGCGATGTGTGGGTGGTGAACCTCAAGACGCCGTAGCGTCCATCCTGCCGCCCGCGGGAGGCGTCCGCGAGTGGGGCGCGCACTGGCACCGTACCTGCCAACGTCAGGCCGGATGAAGAGCCAGGGGAGTGCAGCGGTCGTCGTCGCCGGGGCGACGGGAAATCTCGGGATGCGCATTGTACGTGCGCTGCGGTCTCGCAACGCCACCGTGCGGGCACTCGTGCGGCCGTCGAGCAACGCTTCGCGAATCGAGGCGCTGCGCGCTGCTGGCGCGGACGTCCTGCCGGTCGACTATCACGACGCCGCGGCATTGCGCAACGGCTGCACCGGCGCGGGCTGCGTGGTGTCCGCGCTGTCGGGGCTGCAGGAGGTCATCGTCGATGCGCAGGGCGCGCTGCTGGCCGGCGCGGTGGCGGCGGGGGTGCGGCGCTTCATCCCGTCGGACTACTGCATC
>JBDSTA010000338.1:0-7361 GCA_039928475.1 Gemmatimonadaceae bacterium
GCTCGCGAACTGCGCAGCGCGGTCGAGGATGACCGCGACGTGCTCGTATTGCTGATTCACGGCGTCGCTGCGCGACGTCATGAGCGCGCGCAGGTCGTCGCCGCTCCACGTGATCTTCACGCGCTCCACCTTGCCCTCGTCCTCCACGCCGGTGGCGACCTCGCGACACGTGCGCGCAATTGCCAGCAGGAGCTCGAGACAGCGATCGTGCAGCACGTCCACGCGCGACGACCCGCGCAGCGTCGCCAGCGCCTCGCCCAGTGCTATCACGTGCGCGAAGAGCTGGTCGGCGGACTCGGACAACACGAGGAGCCGCTCGCCACGATCCACCTTGCCCGGACGGCCGCGGCGGATCTGCACGAGTACGGCGCTCGCGGCCTCGAGCGCCGTTCGCACGTTGGTGATCACGGCCGGTGTCGCCTGCACCGGCCACTCCGTGGTCTGCAGCGCCCGCGACTGCTCCGCCACCTGCTCGGTGTACTCGGCCAGCGCCGTGTACAGCCGGCTTACCGCCACGCGTGCCGGCCGATACGGCCGGAGCGGCCACAGCACGAGCGCGATGCCCATGGCCCACGATCCGCCGAGGATGACGTAGAAGAAGCGAGTAGCTGCATCGCCACCGTCGACGGACGGCACCGCCAGCGAGACGACGAACACCGTGAGCGTCGCCGACCCGATGCTGATGCCCGCGTTCCCCCACACGCGCATCAGGCTCGCGCCGAAGGCGATGCAGAACGTGAGCACGAGCGTCGCTGCGAGCCTGCCCTCGACGAGCACGCCGAGCGTTGCGACCGCGGCCGAGGAGAGTGTCAGCACCGCCATCGTGAGTGCGCGCGTGCGATACGAGCCGCCGCGATCCGAGAGCGCGCCATTGAAGCCGCCGAGGCTCATCCACGTCTCTGCGCCCGCCTGCGGAAGGAATTGTCCCGCGGCCAGCGGGATCACCGTCGCAAGCGACGCACGCACCCCGGCGGCATACGCGGGGCGCGTGGTCGACAGCGCGGTGGCTGTGCGAACGGTGTGGACTGCGCGGTGGATCGGGCCCGTCACGTAGTGCCCCCGCGTCAGTCGATGGGCTTCAGCTTTGCGACGATCTGGCTCCGCTGCGGCTCGAGGAAGGGAGGCAGCACGACCTTCTCCCCGAGCGTCGCCTCGCTCTCGTCCACGCCGAACCCGGGACCATCGGACGCGATCTCGAACAGGATGCCGTTCGGCTCACGAAAGTACAGGCTGCGAAACCAGAAGCGGTCCACCTTCCCGCTGTTCGGAATCCCCAGGGTGCGCAAGCGCTCGGCCCACGCATCGTAGTCGGCGTCCGGCGTGCGGAATGCCACGTGATGCACGCCGCCGGCCCCCTGCCTCGCCACCGGCGCATCGGGTTGTACGGCGACGTGCAGCTCGGCGCCCGCACCGCCCGGGCCCATCTCGTAGACGTGCACGAGGTGCTGGTCGTTTTCCGGATGCGTGTACTCGCGGACCGCGCGCATGTTGAGCGCCCTGGTGAGCACGGCGTCGGTGCCGCTGATGTCCGGCACGCTCAGCATGATCGGCCCGAGCCCGCGAACCTGGTGCGCGGCGGGAACGGGGCTGCGATCCCACGGGAATGCCTCGCCCGCGCCGCCGTCGTCCACCAGCGAGACGCGCTGTCCCTCGGCGTCCTCGAGGTCGAGCGTGAGGCGCCCGTCACGCTCCACGATATTGCCGGCCGTGACGCCCTGCTCGCGCAGGTGCGCCGCCCACCAGTCGAGCGTGTCCGCTCCTGCGACTCGCAGGTGCGTCCGGGCAATGGAGCGTGTGCCCCGCTGCTCGGCCTGCACCGGCCAGTCGAAGAAGGTGAGGTCCGTGCCGGGCGTCCCCTTCGCGTCCGCGTAGAAGAGGTGGTACGCGCTCGTGTCGTCCTGGTTCACGCTCCGCTTCACGAGGCGCATGCCGAGCGCGCGCGTGTAGAAGTGATGGTTATCGCGGATCTTCGCGGAGATCGCGGTGAGGTGGTGAATGCCCGTCAGGTCCATGTGAATCACCCAGCGCGAATGATCTGTGCGTCGATCTGGATCTTGATCTCGTTGCTCACGAGTACGCCGCCCGCCTCGAGTGCCTGGTTCCACGTGAGGCCGAACTCCCGTCGGTCGATCTTCCCTGCGGCGCTGAAGCCGATGCGCTCGCCGCCCCACGGATCCGTGCCCTGTCCCTCGTACGTCACGTCGAGCGTGACCGGGCGCGTCGTGCCGCGAATGGTGAGGTCGCCCGTCATGCGAAACGCATCCTTGTCGCCCACGATCTTCGTGCTGGCGAACGTGACCGCAGGATACTGCGCGGCATCGAGGAAGTCAGGGGAGCGCAGGTGACCGTCGCGCTGTTCGTTCCTCGTGTCGATGCTGGCCGTTTCCATCGTGACCGAGACCGCGGATGCCGCGGGGTTGTCGCCCTCGATGGTGATGGAGCCGTCCACGTTCGCGAAGCGGCCCTTCACGGTGGTGAACATAATGTGCTTGGCGGAGAACTCGACGGTGGTGTGGCTCGGGTCGATCTTCCAGGCGTTGGTGGTGGGTGCGATGGCGGTGGTCATGGTCGTCTCCCTTGAAGTGTTTTACAGGTAAGTAGCACAGAACTGAGATATATTGATAAATACGATGCGATCGTGCGCGGTTCCCTCAGCCCTCCGCCTTCCCGGCGGCGAGGCCGAGCTTCTTCATCAACCGTGTTGCCGTCAGCTGTTCCTGTTTCGACAGGCCCGACAGTGCCTCGGCCAGCATGCGTGCGTGCTCGGGGAAGACCTGGCGAATGAGCGCGGCTCCGGCCGGCGTGAGCACCGCATAGCGTGCGCGGCGGTCATTCGGGCAATCCTCCCGCTTCACGAGGCCCTTCTCGGTGAGCCTGTCCACGAGGTACGTCGTGCCACCGCTCGTGACCAGCACCTTCCGCTGGATCTCGCCAAGCAGCATGCGCCCCTTGTGGTGCAGCACCTCGAGGATGCCGAACTCCATCGGCGTGAGGCCCTGGCTGGCGACGTGTTCCTCCACTTTTCGCGTCACGGCCTGCGTGGCGCGGGACATCACGACCCAGAGCTTGAGCGGCACGGCGATGGACTCGTCGGTGATCGCTTCAGCGTTCGGCGCGTGGCCCATGGTGGCGGTGGCTGTTTTCATCTTAGATCTAAGGTACTTAGTATTCCTGCATATGCAAGGGCATTGGCGGGATCATTCCCAGAAGGGGCCGGTGTCCCAGCGGCGCGTCAGGAACATGCCCCCGTCGCACTGGAGCGCCGGATGCCCGATGCAGCGCGAGAGGTATGGCCGCTGGCTGATGGAGCCCGCGAGGAGCACGGCCTCCAGCACGACGAGCGCGACGGGCATCCATGACGAAGCGTACCAGGGGCGCGATGCGCTGCCCTGCCGCAGGTAGCGCCATGCGGCAATGACGAGCGTGGACTCGACGACCAGCTCGAGCGGAGCGAACGCCCGCACGTTGAACCCGGTCGGTCCGCCAGCCCAGAGCGCCTTGGTGCCGGAAATCATGTCGAGGGCGACGTGCGACAGGACCACCCCACAGATCACGAGTGCCGTGACGCGCGACCGGGTCGCGAGCCACGCGACACCTCCTGCGCCAACGGCGAGGAGCAGGCTCCACGGCAACGCGTGCGAGTGAAAATCCGCGTCGGGGGAGAGGAACACCGTGTTCTCGAGCAGCTTCCGCACGAGGTCGGGCAGGAAGGTGGCCGCGAGCAGCGCGGCAACCGGAATGGCGGGCCAGCGGCGGCGCGCGCCGATCGCGGCGCCGATGTGTCCGATGATCATCGGCCAAAGCTAGCGCGCCGCGGGAGCGGTGGCGCCGCGGCCCTCGTCAGCGCAGCAGGCGGATCGTCGTGATGACGGGGCGACGGCAGATCGGGCAGTTGCCCATCTGGGCCGGCTCGCCCAGGGTGAGGACCACCGGCCCCTTCACGACGGTTTCGTGCTGGACCGTGTCGTCCACGGTCACGGTCACCGTCGCGACATTGCCGATCACCTGCCCGGTGAATCGCGCCGGCACCGCGGGGCCCACGAGGATCGGGTATGCGCGCAGCACGTAGCTGCCCTGCGCGCTGAACGTGCCGTTCGGCTGCAGCGCGATGCGCCCCGACACGTCGCCGAAGGTGCAGCCGACATGCAGGTGCGTTGCCGTATCGCCCACGATCATGCCGGCAGCGTCACCGCCCCACGTTCCGAGTGAGAGCAGCGCGCCCGCCTGCGGATCGCTGCCGTACCCGCTGCATGCCAGTGAGCCCGCCGCGGCGAGCGACAGCATCCAGATGTATCTCCCGCGAACTCGCGCCCTGGCCATGATGCACCTCTCGTCCGCTCAACCCACCGGCTGTCGATCGGGTCACTACGTCCGCGTCACGCGCCGAAGGAGCGGCGAAGGCTGCGTGGCGCGACGAGAAGCCGCGCGCGCAACTCGTCCTCCGGCCACGTTTCCCAATCGTGCGGCAGTGGGGTAATGAATCGACGCTCGCCGTCCGCCTCGAACGAGAGCCAGTTCTCGCGGCGCACCGGGAGCTCGGCATCCCAGCCCTGCCCCTCGATCACAGGAGACACGACCCAGCGTCGTCCATCGACGTCGATGATGCGATGCGGATTGGACGGAACCATGGACTCCAGGGGGGGAACGGACGGCCGAACCGACGAAGGGCGCCCCTTTCAAGGCGCCCTTCGCGTGATCCTGAGCAAACGACTGCTGTATTGCCCCTCCAGGGGTCGAACCTGGACTCTTCCGCTCCAGAGGCGGACGTGTTGCCAGTTACACCAAGGGGCAGCATCAAACCGCCGAAAAGCATGTCATACCGACGGAACCCATGTAAAATAGCCGGAGTAGGATGCTGCTTCAACCCCTGATTCGCCTGGACTCGGAGTTCCCCTGAACGTCTTTTCACGCCGCCTCGCCCCTTCCCAGCGGCTTCTCCTGCTGCTCTTCAGCGCGATCGCCGCCGCCATGGCGTGCCGCGAGCCCGTCTCCGGCTTCGGGACGGGCCTGCGCGCGCGCACGTCCGCGGACCAGCTGTTCGGCGCCCTCGCCGACAGGCACTACGACATCGTGAGGAACGCGAAGTACGAGTATGCGCGCGTGCAACTCGCGCGCGGGGCGCTCTCACCCTCGCGCGTGTTCGACGACAGCGCCACGTGGACAGCCATCTCCGGCCCGGTGCGCATCCTGGAGACGTTCGGCACGGCAACCGACGACCACTACACCATGTCCTCGCGCCGCGGCGTGCCCGCGCCGCAGAAGCCAGCGGACGGCCGTCACGTCACCACGCTCAGCCGCCTCACCGAGAACCAGTTCCGCTGGGACACCTCCGTCGACTTCGCGCTCGGCAGCGTACGGCCGGATGACATCGCGCTCGTCTTCGCTCGACTCCTCACCGCCGGCGAGGGACGAACCGAGCGCGAGGCACGCGCCGACGTCGCCACGAGTGCGCAACACACCGCGGCCGCCCTCGCGTCCGTGTTCTCGCTCGATACGCTCAGGCCCGTGGTGCTGGGGGATGGATCCACGCAGGTGACCGTCACGACGCAGGTGCACTCGGAGCTCCTGCGCCCGCGCTTTCCGGCCTTCGCGGACTACGTCCACAAGTACGTGGACCCCGCGCGCTTCCGCTTCACGCTCTCGGACCGCGCGGGCGTGGCATACATCGACGGCACCTATCGCGACCGGTTGCTGACCTTCCACCTGCGATCGCGCGGCGGACAGCTCGTGCCGATCGGCGGCGGCTCGCACG
Source organism: Gemmatimonadaceae bacterium (assembly GCA_039928475.1). Lineage (GTDB taxonomy): Bacteria > Gemmatimonadota > Gemmatimonadetes > Gemmatimonadales > Gemmatimonadaceae > AG11. The sequence goes on from JBDSTA010000338.1 coordinate 5,753, forward strand.
TCATGCCCGACACACTCGTCCTGCTGGCCGACTTCACCGTGAAGGTGAAGATGTTCAACGTCGGCTTTCACGACCTTTCGCTCGAGTTCGTGAACAGCGCGCACGGCAGCGAGGAGCGCGACTGGACCGTGACCGGCAAGCGCGAACCGCAGTGGAACCTGCCGTTCATCACCGCGCGCCTGCTGCGGGCGCCACTGCGCTTCCCGTTCTCGGGCGAGGGTGCGCTCTTCCGCATGGGCGTGCGCGCCGGGGAAGGCGACCGACCCACGGTCCTGGTGCGCCAGGCGCGGCTCGGCGTGCAGGAGAGCGCCATCCTCAAGTTCGTGAACTCGCTCACGTCCACGGCCATCGACGAGTTCGGCACGCGCGTGGAGCGCGAGGAGAACCAGTGGCTGCGCGAGCTCTTCGCCGCGATGCGTGACGACGCCCACGGCGCGCTCAACCCCTGAAAACTGAAACGCCGCAATCCCGGAGGATTACGGCGTCGATTCGCTCGCGGATGCAAGGGATCTTGCCACGCTCGCTGTCATTGGAACTCTACGTCCTACCGAACAGCGGCGGGCAAATACACAGTTGGCGAAAAGCATGCCAACAAACTGATCAATTCAAAACAATGGAGCTGAGGGGGATCGAACCCCTGACCTCGCCGTTGCGAACGGCGCGCTCTCCCAGCTGAGCTACAGCCCCGCAGTGTCGCGGGTCCGCGCCAGTTGCCCGGCACAGACTTGGGTTTGGCAGACGAAAACGGCCCCGCAACCGTGCGGGGCCGCCGTCACTGGCTCAAACATAACCAGGCATGCCCCACTGTCAACTGGACGAGCCTCGAAAACCAACGTCACATCTGTGACATGACACCCGTCGCCACCCCTTCGCCGACTCCGGGAACGCGATTGCGTGCCAGCACGTTCGCCAACCATGACGAAGCACCCACTCGGCTCGCCGTACGTACGCGATCAGCTCTCCCTTCGTACTACACCGCTCAACGAGAAACGGCTGCAGCCGGAAGGCGAGTACGTCCTCTACTGGATGCAGAGCACGCAGCGGCTCGATGACAACTGGGCCCTTCGCCTCGCGACGCTCGAGGCGGACCGCATCGGCAAGCCGCTCTTCGTCCACCACGACATCACGCCCGATGCGCCCTACTCGTCCGCGCGCTCGCACACGTTCGCGCTCCAGGGTGCGAGCGAGCTCGCGACGCGCGCGGAGGAGCTCGGGATCGCCTATCGGCTAGCCCTGCCCCGTCGCGCAGGCGAGGGAGACGCCCTGGTCCAGCACCTGGCGAGCCGTGCGGCGCTCGTCGTCACGGACCTGTTCCCCACCGCGCACGTTCCTGAGCGAACCGCGAAGGCGGCGGCACACGCATGGTGCCGGCTCCTCGCCGTGGACTCCGTTGGCGTCGTCGCCTCCGCGTCGTTCCACAAGGAGGAATACGCGGCGCGCACGATCCGGCCGCGCATCATGAAGCTCCTGGAGCTCGCGCTCGAGCCGGTCGAGGATCGCATCGCGCGGAAGAGGATGCCGGCCGCCGTGCTCGCGTCCCTCGACGCCGGATGGTTGGAACCGCGCCGCATGGACCTCGCGGACGAGGTCGCGCGCTGCGCCGTCGACC
>JBDSTA010000339.1:0-13524 GCA_039928475.1 Gemmatimonadaceae bacterium
GCTGTCGTCGTCGCCCTAGCGCTCACGGGAAATTACCAACGATCCAATCAGGGTCATCCCACGCTGCACCTCCTCATGGGCAGCACGCTCGGCGCCCTCGTGGTGTCGTGGTCCGACCTGTGGGGAATGTCTGTGCTGTCCTCGGTGCCCATCGCCGTGTCGCTCGCGCTCGCCACCTGCGGCGCGCTGTTCTTCGCACGCGGCGCGGTCACCGCCCTCATCATGACCGCGCTGCCCGAGGAACGCCGTCTCATCCCGGCCATCGTCGTAGCCGGCGACACCCGCGGCGAACTCGCGCTCGACGTGGCGTCCGGCTATCGCGTGGCGAGTACGGTGGTCCTCGACAAACGGCAGGCCGAGATCCGCCCACAGGAATTCGCGCGGCTCATCCAGCGCACGCGGGCGGCGACGGTGATCGTCGTAGGCGGCGTGAAGCGCAGCCAGTTCGACAAGGTGCTCGAGATCAGCATGCGCGCGGGTTGCGAGGTGCTGTGCACGCCGCCCGGGTTCGGCATCGCCGGGGTGCGCGCCACCATGGCGCGCTGCGGCCCCTACGGATTCGTGCAGGTGGGTGCGCCTGCGCTCACGTGGCACCAGCTTTTCGCGAAGCGCTGCGTGGATGTGGCTGGCGCGCTGGCGGCCCTCGTCGCCACTGCGCCAATGTGGGCCATCGTCGCCCTTGCCATCCGGCTCGACTCGCCGGGGCCCGTGCTCTTCTCGCAGGAGCGCGTGGGCCTGGGTGGACGCCGCTTCCGCATGCTCAAGTTCCGCACGATGCGGCAGGGTGCGGACCAGGAGAAGGCGGTGCTCGCGCACCTCAACGTCACGGGCGACTCCCGCCTGTTCAAGATTCCGGACGACCCGCGCATCTCGCGCGTGGGCAAGTTCCTGCGGCGTTGGAGCATCGACGAGCTGCCCCAGTTCCTGAACGTCGTGATGGGGCACATGTCCCTCGTGGGCCCGCGCCCGTTCTTCGAGACCGACTTCGAGGATTACGAGGAGCACCACTTCCGACGCCTGGGCGCCAAGCCGGGCATCACCGGCGTGTGGCAGGTGTCCGGCCGCCGCTCGGTGATGGACTTCGAGGAGGTCGTCCGGATGGATACGGGCTACATCGACGACTGGTCGTTGTGGCTCGACCTCAAGATCCTCATGTCCACGCTGCCGGCCGTGCTCCAGCGCAAGGGCGCCTGCTGACCTCCGCTGCCGCGGCGTGCAGCGCGGCGTAGATTGGCCATCTTGAAGACGATCTTCGTAACCGGCGGCGCGGGCTTCATCGGCTCGGCGCTCGTGCGGATGCTCATCGCCGGCACGGGCCACGACGTCGTCGTCGTGGACAAGCTGACGTACGCCGGGAATCTCGACTCGCTTGAAACGGTGAGCGCGAACCCTCGCTTCCACTTCGAGCAGGTGGACATCTGTCACGGCGCACACGTAGCCGAGCTGTTCGCGCGATACCGGCCGGATGCCGTGCTGCACCTCGCGGCCGAGTCGCACGTGGACCGATCCATCGACGGGCCGGCCGCGTTCGTCCAGACCAACGTGGTGGGTACGTTCACGCTGCTCCAGGAAGCGGTGCAGTACTGGCGCGGCCTCTCCGGCGCCACGAAGGACGCCTTCCGCTTCGTCCACGTGTCCACCGACGAAGTGTTCGGGTCCCTCGGCGCCACCGGGCGGTTTACCGAGAGCACGGCATACGCGCCCAACTCGCCGTATGCGGCGAGCAAGGCAGGTTCCGATCATCTCGCCCGTGCATGGTTCCACACCTACGGACTTCCCGTGGTCACCACCAACTGCTCCAACAACTACGGGCCGTACCAGTTTCCGGAGAAGCTGATCCCGCTCACCATCCAGAACGCGGTCGAGCGCAGGTCGATTCCCGTGTATGGTAAAGGTGAGAACGTCCGCGATTGGCTATACGTGGACGACCACGCGCGCGCACTGCTCCTCGCGCTGGAGAAGGGGGTGCCAGGCGAGACCTATCTCGTCGGCGGGGACAGCGAGCGGACGAACCTCGAGGTCGTGCAGCAGATCTGCGACGTACTGGACGAGCTCTCGCCGGGCCACGACGCGCACCCGCGTCGCTCGCTCATCACCTTCGTCGCGGACCGGCCGGGCCACGATTTCCGGTATGGCATCGACGCCTGCAGGACGCGCCGAGAGCTCGGATGGTCGCCGAGCGAGACGTTCGACACCGGCCTGCGCAGCACCGTCGAGTGGTACCTCGCGAATGACGCATGGTGCGAGCGCGTGCAGTCCGGCGCCTATCGGGGCGAGCGCCTCGGGCTCGGAGCGAGCACGTGAGCCCTGCACGGACGGGGATCATCCTCGCCGGCGGTTCCGGTACGCGGCTGCATCCGATCACTCGCGCGATCAGCAAGCAGTTGCTGCCGGTGTATGACAAGCCGATGATCTACTATCCCCTCACGACGCTCATGCTCGCGGGGATCCGGGAGATTCTCGTCATCTCCACCCCTTACGACCTCCCGCGCTTTCGCGAGCTGCTCGGTGACGGGAGCGCGTGGGGAATGACTTTCGAGTACGCTGAGCAGGCGGAGCCCAACGGGCTCGCGCAGGCCTTCGTCATCGGTCGCGCGTTCCTCGGCGACGCGGGCGCCGCGCTCGTGCTGGGCGACAACATCTTCTACGGCTCCGGCCTCATCGAGCAGCTGCGCCGCGCGAATGCGAGGACGTCCGGCGCCACGGTGTTCGGTTATCACGTCGTGGATCCCGAGCGGTACGGCGTCGCCGAGATGGACGCGGATGGCAAGGTGTCGAGCATCGAGGAGAAACCGAGGCGGCCGAAGTCGAACTACGCGGTGACCGGTCTGTACTTCTACGACAACCAGGTGGTCGACATCGCGGCGCGTCTCGAGCCATCGGCGCGCGGCGAGTACGAGATCACGGACGTGAACATGGAGTACCTGAGGCGGGGGGAGTTGCAGATGGAGTTGATGAGCCGGGGGACGGCATGGCTGGATACCGGGACGCCGGATTCGCTCCAGGACGCGTGCGCGTTCGTGCAGACGATCGAGAAGCGGCAGGGACTGAAGATCGCGTCGCCAGAGGAGATCGCGTGGCGGCTCGGCTACGTCGATGCCGCCGGGCTGGAATCGCTCGCGGCACGCATGGGGAAGAGCGGCTACAGCGACTACCTGCGGGCGCTGTTGAAGGAGGGAAGGCCAGCATGGAGGTGAGTGAGACGGAGCTCCCTGGCGTACTGCTCGTGCAGCCCAGCGTGCACGGCGACGAACGCGGTTTCTTCCTCGAGACTTTCCGGCAAGTGGAATACGCGGCCGCCGGCATCGCCGGACCGTTCGTGCAGGACAACCTCTCGCGCTCCCGGCGCGGCGTGCTCCGGGGCCTGCACTTTCAGCACCCGCACGGGCAGGGAAAGCTGGTGCAGGTGCTGGAGGGGGAGGTGTTCGATGTCGCGGTCGACGTGCGGCTCGGCTCGCCATTCCTCGGGAAATGGGTGGGGCAGATGCTCTCGAGCGAGACGAAGCAGCAGCTCTACATTCCACCGGGTTTCGCGCACGGATTCCTCGTGGTCTCTGCGGAGGCGCTGTTCTCGTACAAGTGCACGGAGTATTACGACCCGGCCTCCGAGCTGACGCTCAGGTGGGACGACCCCGCCCTTGGAATCGAGTGGCCCGCCTGCGACGTCCTCGTGTCCGCGAAGGATCGCGCCGCGATCACCCTCGACGAATTACAGCGTGCATCGATGCTGCCGCATCGTGAACGGGACGGAACCCGCACACATCGTTGATCGGGCACGCACCATGCACTTTGGCGTCGCGGAACGCTATGGAAGCGTTCGCCGCCTCCGCCCAGGTCATTGGTGCGAAACCGATTCTTCTTCTTTCTTGACGCGCTTCTGCTCCCCCTCGCGACGTATGTCGCATTCGTCGTTCGGTTCGAGGGGGCCGATTGGCCGCGCGAGTACGACGCCGTATTTCTAGGTTTTCTCCTGTGCACCTATCCGATCAAGCTCATCCTCCTCTACGGAATGGGCATGTATCGGCGCCTCTGGCGTTACGCGAGCATTGCGGACCTGGAGCACACCATTGCCGCATGCGTGCTGAGCAGTGCAATCGCGGCGATCCTTGGCGCAGTGGTGCTCCCGGTCGCCGCGCTCGTCCCCACGCGCGTCCCGCTCGCCGTACTGCTCATCGACGCAGGTCTCACGACGATGTTCGTCACGGGATCGCGCCTCCTCGCCCGGGCGCGCGCGACGCGCGCGAAGCGGTTTCGCCGCACGGGGGAGCGCCGCGCACTGATCGTCGGTGCCGGTGACGCTGGCGGACTCATCGTGCGTGAATTGCTCCACAACGCGCAACTTGGCCTGCAGGCGGTCGGCTTCCTCGACGACGATCCGACCAAGCACGGCCTCCGCATCCACAACGTGCCGGTGCTCGGGGCGATTGCCGACATCGCGAGGATCGCGAGGGAATTGGCAGTGTGCGACGTAATCGTTGCCTTGCCTTCCGCGCCCGGGGCGCTGATCCGCCGCATCGTGAGTGATGCGGCCGAGGCAGGCCTCACCACGCGCACCGTGCCCGGGTTGTTCGAGCTCGTATCCGGGCGGAAGTCAGTGAGTGCACTGCGAAAGGTCGAGATCCAGGACCTCCTCCGCCGCGAGCCGATCTCCACGGACCTCGACCAGGTCTCGGAGCTCGTCACCGGCCACACGGTGCTCGTCACTGGTGCAGGGGGATCCATCGGCAGTGAGCTGTGCCGACAGCTCGCGCGTCTTTCGCCGTCGTGTATCGTTGCCGTCGGCCGCGGGGAAAACTCGATCTTCGAGTTGCTGCAGCTGATGCACACGGAGTTTCCCGGATTGCGGATCGACCCCGTAATCGTGGACATACGCGACCAGCGTCGGCTTCAGCGCGTTTTCGAGCGCTACCGGCCGCACTCGGTCTTCCACGCGGCGGCGCACAAGCATGTGCCGCTCATGGAGGCAAACGTTGGCGAGGCGATCCTCAACAACGTCATGGGTACGAACAATGTGGTGTCCTCGTCGGTGTCCGTGGGCGTCGAGCATTTCGTGTTGGTCTCCACGGACAAGGCGGTGCGGCCGACGAGCGTGATGGGCGCCACCAAGCGAGTTGCGGAGTACATCGTGCATCGCGCGGCGATGGATCATCCGGGCTATGTCTCGGTCCGTTTCGGGAACGTGCTCGGCAGCCGTGGCAGCGTCGTGCCGACATTCCTCCGGCAGATCGAGGCCGGAGGGCCGGTGACGATCACGCATGCGGACATGACGAGGTATTTCATGACCATCCCCGAGGCGGTGCAGCTGGTGCTGCAGGCGGCGGCGCTCCGCGCGCAGGGCGATGTGTTCGTCCTCGACATGGGAAATCCGGTGCGCGTTCAGGATCTCGCGGAGGACATGATTCGTCTCTCCGGCCTGGAAGTGGGGAGCGATATCGAGATCCGCTACAGCGGCGTTCGGCCGGGTGAGAAGCTGTACGAGGAGCTGTTCTTCGACTCAGGCACCGCGGTACGCACGAGCCACGAAAAGATCCTGTGCGTGCGTGAGCAGGTTTTCCCGAAGGGATACACCGCGAAAGTCGACGACCTGATCAAGGCGGCCGCGACTGCGCGTCCTGCGCGGGAGGTGCGTCGCATGCTCGCGTCCCTCGTCCCGGAGTACGTGCCGGGTGTCGATCTGGAGACGCCACAGCCGGAGATCATTCCCGCCGAACGGGAGGTGTCCATCCCGCGCGCGCCGCTCAGTGCGGAAGTGTCGGCCGGCGACTGATCGACGCTCCGCATCCCGGCGCGCCACGTGAGCCCGCCGGGGGCCGAAAATTGCATTTCCGGCGGGTTCAAGAGTGCGCCGAGTGATGCCGGCGGACTTCCGGGAGCCATCCAGCCCCAGACTGCTCAAAAACGTACTACCCAGTCATTGCTGATGAGCAAGATCCTCGTCACAGGCGCAGCCGGGTTCATCGGCTCGCACGTCGCAAGACGCCTCCTGGAGCAGGGAAGGGAGGTCGTCGGCCTCGACAATCTGAACGACTACTACGACCCGACCCTCAAGCTCGCGCGTCTGAAGACGCTCGAGCCATTTCCCCAGTTTCGGTTCGAGAAGTCCGATATCGCGGACCGCGACGCGACGCGGACGCTATTTGCAGCGGAGCCCTTCTCAGGGGTCGTGCATCTCGCCGCGCAGGCGGGGGTGCGTTACTCCCTCGAGAACCCACTGGCGTACACCGATACGAACATCACGGGTTTCCTCAACATCCTCGAGGGCTGTCGCCAATCGAAGGTGGGCCACCTCGTATATGCGTCGAGCAGCTCGGTCTACGGTGCAAACACGCAACTGCCATTTCGGGTAAGCGACTCGGTCGACTACCCCGTGAGCCTGTACGCAGCGACGAAGAAGGCCAACGAGCTGATGGCTCACACGTACAGCCATCTCTTCGGCATTCCGACGTCTGGCCTGCGCTTCTTCACGGTGTACGGGCCGTGGGGACGGCCGGACATGTCGGTGTACCTGTTCACGAAGGCGATCCTCGCCGGCGAGCCGATCAACGTCTTCAACAACGGCGCGATGCAGCGCGACTTCACGTACATCGATGACATCGTCGAGGGTGTGGTGCGCGTTCTCGACCTCGTGCCCACGCCGCAGGCCGTACCCGGAACGAGCTCGCAGGCGCCATATCGCGTGTACAACATCGGCAACAACCAGCCGGTCGAGCTCCTCACGATGATCGAAACGCTGGAGCGCGCGATCGGTAAGTCCGCGGTGAAGCGGATGCTCCCGATGCAGCCGGGTGACGTCCCTGCCACGTTCGCGGACGTGGATGACCTGCAGAAGGCAGTCGGCTTCCGCCCGGACACGCCGCTGGCGGTTGGACTTGGACGCTTCGTCGAGTGGTACTGGTCGTTCTATGGCGTGTAGTGGTGGGACTGCTGTCTGGTCGTGCGTTGCGGCGCCGGTACGTGCGGAGGCCTGCGCATGTGCGGGATAGCAGGCGCGTGGTCGTTCGATGGTACGGGCGACGCGCGCGAGGACGCGGTACGCCGGATGACGACATGCATCAGTCATCGCGGTCCGGATGATCACGGGTACTGGTCGGACGACGCTGCCGGCATAGGCCTGGGGCACCGGCGGCTATCCATCCTCGACATGTCGCCGAGTGGCCACCAGCCCATGGCGTCGCGTTCGTCGCGGTTCGTGACGGTGTTCAACGGCGAGATCTACAACTTCCGCGAGCTTCGCGACGAGCTGGCCGCCGGCGGCGCCACATTTCGTGGGCATTCCGATACCGAGGTGATGCTCGCCGCCTTCGAGCGCTGGGGCGTGGTTCCGACCGTCGGGCGCATGGCGGGCATGTTCGCCCTGGCCGTCTGGGATCGGGCGGAGCGCGTTCTCCACCTGATCAGGGACCGGCTCGGGGAAAAGCCGCTGTACTACGGATGGGTTGGCGACACGTTCGTGTTCGGCTCCGAGCTCAAGGCGCTTCGCGCGCATCCGAAGTGGCAGGGCAACATCAACCGGGGAGCGCTGGCGCTGTTCCTCCGGCACAACTATGTGCCCGCGCCGTATTCGATCTACAGCAACATCCGCAAGGTCCTGCCGGGCACGGCGCTCACCTTCCGCTCTTCCGAGCCCGGCCACGTGCCAACGCTCGACGTCTACTGGTCGGCGCGCGACATGACGCTTCGCGGAAGCGCGCAGACCGTCAGCGGCACGGACGAGGAATTGATCGCGGCCTGCGAAGCGCGCCTCAGCGACACCATCAGGCAGGAGATGATCGCCGACGTACCGTTGGGCGCGTTCCTCTCCGGCGGAATTGACTCGTCGCTGATCGTTGCGCTCATGCAGGCGAACAGCACGCGAGCGGTGAAGACATTCACCATCGGGTTCCATGTGCCCGAGTTCAACGAGGCGGAGCACGCACGGGAGGTCGCGGCGCACCTCGGGACCGAGCACACGGAACTGTACGTCACTCCCGAGGAGACGCTCAACGTCATCCCGCGGCTCCCTGCGCTGTACGACGAGCCGTTCGCGGACTCCTCGCAGATCCCGACGTTTCTCGTTGCACAGTTGGCGCGGCAGCACGTCACGGTTGCGCTCTCGGGCGACGGCGGGGACGAGCTGTTTGGCGGATACAATCGCTATTTCCTCGGGCAACGCATCTGGGGGAAGGTGCGTCGCATCCCCCGATCGATGCGGCGGGGCGTAGCGAGCGGCCTGCGTGCGGTGTCTCCCCAGCGGTGGGACAAGGTGTTCGCAACCGTTGGCGGCGTGCTTCCCGGGGGCCCGCCGGCGATGGCCGGCGACCGCATACACAAGCTTGCGGGCGTGCTCTCGGCCGACACGCAGGAGCAGTTGTACCACGACATCGTGTCGCACTGGCCCGATCCGCGAAGTGTGGCGTTGGGCCACGCGGAGCATGGGACGGTGCTCACCGACCCATCACTGTGGCCGCAACTGCCCGAGTTCGCGTCGCGGATGATGTACCTCGATCTCGTGAGCTATCTGCCCGACGACATCCTCGTGAAGGTGGACCGCGCGACGATGGGTGTCTCACTCGAATCACGCGCGCCGTTTCTGGATCACCGCGTCGTGGAGTTCGCATGGTCCCTCCCGCACCACGTGAAGGTGCGTGACGGCGTGGGCAAGTGGATCCTCCGCGAGGTGCTGGCGAAGCACGTACCCCGCCGCCTCTTCGAACGGCCCAAGATGGGTTTCGGCGTACCGATCGATCGCTGGCTGCGCGGACCGTTGCGCGCGTGGGCCGAGGAACTGCTCGATCCGTCGCGGTTGCGTCAGGAGGGATACTTCGACGAGCGCGCGGTGACGGAGAAGTGGCAGGAACATCAGTCGGGTTCGCGAAACTGGCAGTACCTGTTGTGGGACGTGCTGATGTTCCAGGCGTGGCTGAGGGCCTGAGGCGCGGATGTCCGAGGACCTGGCGCCCGCACCGTCCGGAGCCGACGTGGCATCGGCTGTTCCCACAATCGCTGCCGGCCGGTGGCAGCTCTGGGCAACTGCGTCGTCGCACCGCCGCGTGCTTGCGGCTGGCCTTACGGTTGGCTTCTTCACGGCGGGCGTGCAGGCGTGCAGCCTGCTCAAGGAGATGGTGGTGGCCGGGCACTTCGGAGCTGGCGACAAGCTCGACGCCTTCTTCATCGCGTTCCTGTTGCCATCCTTTGGCATCAACGTACTGGGTTCGTCTCTGAACTCGGCCTTGCTCCCCGCGTATGTCGGAGCGCGCGAGCGCGACGGCGTCGTCGCCGCGCACGCGATGCTTGCCGGGGTGACCGGGAGGACGCTCGCGCTGCTCGCTGGGTTGAGCGTCGTGCTCGCCGTGGCATTTCCCGCGCTTCTTCCGCTGATGGCGTCAAGCTTCAGCCCCGCGAAGCTGCACCTCACGACGACGCTCTTCTACCTGCTGTTGCCCTCGTTGATCTGTAGTGCGCTCGCGGCGGTGTGGTCGGGGGTCCTGAATGCACATGACGCATTCGGTGTTGCCGCCATGGCACCTGCCGTGGTGCCCATCGCGATCATCGTCGCGGTGCTTTCGTTGGGTGCAGGTGCCGACATCCACGCGGTCGCGGCGGGCGTCACTGCCGGTGCGCTGCTGCAATGCGCCATCCTCGCGCGCGCCCTCGTAGGGCACGGCGTGAGCCTCCGTCCGCGCTGGGGCGCGATGACGGCGGACATCCGCGAGGTCTATCGCCAGTATGCGCCGGCGATGGGCGGGGCCATCCTCGCGAGCAGCTCGCCACTCATCGACCAGTCGATGGCGGCGATGCTCGGCTCGGGCAGCGTGGCGACGTTCAACTACGGCACGAAGCTGGTATCGGCGGTGCTGGGCGTCGGCATGGTCGCCGTGGGCACTGCCGTACTGCCACAGTTCTCGCGGCTCGCTGCCAATGGGGAGTGGCTCGTGCTGCGCGAGGCGTTTCGTCGCTACACGCTGCTCATGCTGTTGCTCCTGATCCCGTTGACGATCGCCATCATTGCCCTCTCCGAGCCGCTGGTCCGCCTCGTGTTCGAGCGCGGCGCCTTCGGGCCGGACGACACCAGGCGCGTCGCGTTCATCCAGCAGTTGCTCGCCCTCCAGCTTCCCTTTTTTCTCGTGGGGATCCTCGTCGTGCGCCTGATCTCAGCCGTGCGGCGGAACGACCTGCTCATGTGGGGGGCGGCCACGAATGTCACGCTGAACGTGGTCTTCAACCTTCTGCTCATGAAACGGCTCGGCGTAGCGGGCATCGCGCTGTCCACCACGCTCGTGTACGTGATTGCGGCCACCGGCATGGGCATCGTGCTCTGGCGCCACCTGGGGCGTCTGCAACGGAACGCCGCTGATGCCTGAGGCGCGCGCGTGGAACGGTCGCCCTGCGGTGCGAGGATGAGGCGCACCTTCCTGTTCCTCGCGCGCAGCCTCGGCGTCGGTGGCGCAGAGCGCCAGCTGGTGGTGCTGGCCAAGGGGCTGCAGGCCAGGGGGCACCGCGTCGTGGTCGCGTGTTTCTACGGCGGCGGCACGCTCGAAGGCGACCTTGCCGGGTCAGGGGTGACCGTGGTCGACCTGAAGAAGGGCGGGCGGTGGAACGCGTTCGGGTTCTACCGACGCCTCATCAGCCTCGTGCGCCGCGAGAAGCCTGCGGTGATTCATGGCTACCTGCCGGTGCCGAACATCGTCTCGGTACTCGTGCGGCCGTTGGCGCGCGGCGCGACCATCGCCTGGGGCGTTCGCGCCTCCGACATGGATCTGTCGCAGTACGAGGCCATCGATCGCGTGGCATTTCGTGCGGCAACGGCACTCTCCCGCTTCGCCGACGTCATCGTGGCGAATTCGTGGTCGGGCGCGGACTACCACGTCCACGAGGGCTATCCACGCGACCGCATGCACGTCATTCCCAATGGGATCGACACGGATCGCTTCCGGCCGGAGCCTTCCGCTCGCGCGACCATCCGCCGCGAATGGGACATAGCGCCGGACGACGAACTCGTCGGCCTGGTGGCGCGACTGGATCCCATGAAGGGTCACCCGGTCTTCCTGCGCGCGCTGGCCATCCTTCGCGAGGATCATCCGAGGATCCGCGCGGTATGTGTCGGCGACGGAACGGCATCCTACCGTGGCGAGCTTCACACGCTCTCCGCTGCGCTCGGTGTCAGCGACATCCTGCGGTGGGCGGGCTCCCGCCAGGACACGCGGGCGATCTACAACGCCCTCGATCTCCTGTGCTCGTCGTCCGTGTTCGGCGAAGGGTTCTCGAACTCGGTCGGCGAGGCGATGGCGTGCGGCACGCCGTGCGTCGTGACGGACGTCGGTGACTCTGCGCGGCTGGTGGGCAGTCTGGGGCGCGTCGTGCCGCCGAATGATCCCGTGGCGCTGGCCGCAGCGATGTCGGACGGATTACGGATGCGCTCTGCGGCACACAGCCTCGAGTGTCGGCGCCTCGTCGAGGCGGAGTATGGTGTCGAGCGGCTCATCGAGCGGTCCGAAGCCCTGCTTGCGAGCGCGCCATGACCAATCGCGATCCGCGCGTGGCGTTCATCAGCACCGGGCTTTTTCGCGGCGGAGCGGAGGCCATGCTGTACAAGTTGCTGCGCGCAATGCCGGACGACGCAGCTCGTGCCCTGGTGGTATCGCTTGGCGCACCCGCACCATTTGCCGACGACATCTCGGCACTCGGCGTGCCGGTGGTGTCGCTCGGCTTCCGCCCTTCGTGTCCCAGCATAGCGCCACTGCTGCAGATGCGGCGCGCGGTGGCGCGCTTCCAGCCGGACGTGCTCCAGGGCTGGATGTATCACGGCAACCTGGCTGCGCTCGTTGCGCGTCCACTGGTGTCGCCCACCACGCCGGTGCTGTGGAGCATCCGGCAGACGATCAGTGACCTCGGCAACGAGAAGCGCCTCACCGCGCGCATCGTCACGGTCGGGGCGCGCCTCTCCGGTCGCGCGCATCGCATCATCTACAATTCCCGCACGAGTGCCGCGCAGCACGAGGCGCTCGGGTACAACGCCGACCGCACGATCGTCATTCCGAATGGGTTTGATACGGAGAGCATCCGCCTTGACGACCTGACGCGGGCGCGGGCGAGGCGGTCTCTCGGCATCACCGAGGCGACGGTCGTGGTGGGACTGGTCGCACGGTATCACCCCATGAAGGATCACGCGGGTTTTATTCGCGCTGCGGCACAGCTGCTCCGCGAAGGACTCGATGTGGTGTTCGTGCTGGTGGGCCGTGAGGTATCCGCGAAGCATCCCGTTATTGGTGCGGCGCTGTCAGCATCAGGGCTCACCGGCGCACCGCGGATTCGCCTGATGTCAGAAATGTCTCCGACGGAGATTGCGGCGCTCACGCCCGCCTTCGATATCGCGTGCTCCGCATCCGCGTGGGGCGATGCCTTCCCGAATGTGCTCGGCGAGGCGATGGCGGCTGGTGTTCCGTGCGTCACCACGAGTGTGGGGGACGCTGCATGGATCGTCGGCGAGACGGGACTCGTGGTGCCGCCGTCCGATCCGGACGCCATGGCGGCCGCGATTCGTTCGCTGGTCGTTGCAGGTGCGGACCGCCGCCGTACCCTCGGCGCGCAGGCCCGCGCCCGGGTAGAGCGGGAGTTCGACATCAACACCGTCGCCCGGCGGTACCGCGAGGTGTTCGTGGATGCCGCGCACGCGAGCGGGGCGCGGCGCGGCCTGGTGAGCGCACCATGAGCGGCGTACTCGAGCTGCGGCGCGCCCGACGAGAGCGCACGCTCCTGCTCCTGGTCACGAACGACTGGTACGCGGCGTCGCATCGCCTCGCGCTCGTGAAAGCCGCGTCGGACGCGGGGTGGCGCGTCGTCGTCGCCACGGAGGTCATGGCGCACCGCGCGGTGCTGGAGGCGGCGGGGGCGGAGGTGATCCACCTGGCCTGGTGGCGGGCCGGTGGCGAATGGAGAACGCGGAACTCTGCGGCGCTGCTTGCAGACGTCATACGCGTATGTCGCCGTGTGCGGCCGCATGTCGTGCATTGCGTTGCGCTGCGTCCAGTCCTCTTTGGCTCGCTCGCTGCGCGGCTTGTCGGGATACCCGGCACCGTGAACGCCGTGGCGGGGCAGGGTTTCGTTTTCGTGTCGCACTCGCGGCTCGCCAGGGTGCTGCGACCCGTCATCACACGCGTGCTTCGCATCGCGCTCAACCCGCGTAAGGGGCGCGTCGGCCGCACCATCCTTCAGAATCCGGACGATCGGGACTTTCTCGTGGCGCGGGGTCTTGTTCGCCGTGACCTCGTGACGCTGATCCGCGGCGCCGGTGTCGACCTCGACGAGTTCGCGCCGGCTCCCGCACCTGCCGGTCCGCTTGTCGTCGTACTACCGGCTCGCATGCTCTGGGAGAAGGGAGTGCGTGAGTTCGTCGCGGCCGCGCGGCGTATTCGTTCCATGGGTGTTGAGGCGCGGTTCTGCCTGGTGGGGGGCACCCTTGCCGGCAATTCGCGCTGGGTGGATCCCGCGCAGCTTGCCGCGTGGCAGCAGGAGGGAATCGTGGAGTGGTGGGGTCAGCGCAACGAC
>JBDSTA010000340.1:0-3225 GCA_039928475.1 Gemmatimonadaceae bacterium
GCGCTCGCCTTCGCGAAGCGGCGTACGATTCAGCGCGGTGATCATCTTGCCGGTCGCATCCCACAGCTCTTCCACCGTGCCGAAGTTCGACACCGGCACCACGTACGAGAACGGCTCCGTGACGCGCGTGACGCGGACGAACTTTCCGTCCGGCGACGCATCCACCGAGCGGATCATCGCCGGCGCGCCGATCTTCTTCACGCTGCGCGAGCCGACGTCGATGAGGGCGAGCTGGCCCGTGGTGTAGTACTTGAGCATCGCCCTGTCATAGGGCGTCTCGAGCAGTGCGGGATGAATGACCTGCGGCAGCGCGCGCGACTCGGTGAGCCTGACCTTCGGCCCGGTCGCGATGCCCTTGTTGCCGAACACCGGCTCGGCGCCGCGCGCATCGGGTACGAGCACCGTGACGACGCTTTTCCCGTCGGCCGTCCAGTCGACGCCCGTGACCATCGTCGCGAGCAGCGGCGTGCGTGTGAGCTGCGTGGAGCGGCCGCTCGACGGATCGGCGACATAGACGTATGACGCGTCGTCGAAGTTCGCGATGTACGCGAGGCGTGCGCCATCCGGCGACCAGCTCGGCGACGACAGCGACGCGCCCTTCGGCACGTCGATCGTGCGCGTGGCCATCGTGCGCGGATCCACCAGCGTGATGCCGCGGCGCGTGCTCGTGGTGAGCGTGCGTGAGCGGTTTGCCTTCGTCTCCACCTGGAGCCCGCCCAGGTTCACGTGTGCCTTGCCGTATTCGTTGATGTCGCCGCGATCGGCGCCGACCGTGCGAACGAACCACTTCCGGTCGGGGCTGGGCAGCGAGAACGAGATGTCGGTGCGCGGCGTCATGATGATGCGCTCGATGACGGCTGGCGGCTTCACATATGACTCGGTGCGCAGGATCTGCTGCGGGTTCCAGGCGTCGCCCTGCTGGGCCGTGGACTGGGCGCCGGCGACGAAGGGGGCGGCGAGGAAGATCGCGGCGAGGTAACCGCGAGAGGGGCGTGACGTCATCCGGAGGCTCGGCTGGGTGGGGGCAAACGGCTCGAGAGGTATACGCCGCGGGGCGCATGGGCGCTGGCCGCGGCGGATACCATCCTCGCTCGGTCACACGCGTGGTGGGTCGGTTTCCCGCTCCGGGAAGCGATGCGCCGCGAGTGCCGTCATGAATCGCGGGGCGATGCTGGCGTCGCCCGCATCGGAGTACACGAGCCCTGCGTCGGTGTCGGCATCCGGCGTGACGCCAATGGCGGCGAGCAGGGAGCGCGACGCCCCGAGCGCGAGGATCGGCTTGCAATGACGGAACTGATTCGTGATGAATTCGAGTGCCTGCCCACTGGCGGCGAGCGCCTCGACGGCGGCGTCACCGGACGGGAGGATCATGCCGTCGAACAGCACCGCCGGTGAGTTTTCCATGGAGGCATCCGCCTCGATGGCGCCACCGTCTGACGTCTGGTACGTGCCCAGGCGCGCCGCGACGAAGCGCGGCACGACGCCGCCATTCGTGAGCGCTGCGTGCAGGGACGTCAGTACGTTGCCATCGGCGCCGTTGGCGACGAGGATCGCCACCTTCCGGGTGCGCGCGCCTGTCTCTCCGGGGCGAGCGGTGAGCGACAGCGTTGGCGACGTCGTCACCTCGGGCGTGGGCGGCGTGGGGAGCACGCGCGCCAATGCATCCGGCAACTCGATGCCCAGCCCCTCGGCGACCTGCGATGCGAGGTCCTCGCTGACGTTGCGGAGCGATGCGACCATGCGGCGGCGGATGGCCGGCACCGTCACCTTGCTCAGCTCGAAGCGCAGCGCGCCGGCGATGTGCGCCTTCTCCCAGTCCGTCTGGCTTTCATAGAAGAGGGTCGCCTGGTTGTAGTGCTCCGCGAACTTCTCCGGCTTGCCGCGCAACTTGTCCTCGCGCACCGGCTCGGGGAACGACACGAAGCCCTTGGCGCCGGCCTGGAAGGGGCATCCGCCGGCGAGCGAGTTGGGCTCGTACGACACGCGTCCGCGTGCGATCGCCTGGCGGTGCAATCCGTCGCGCTGGTTGTTGTGCACCGGCGCGATGGACGCGTTGATGGGAATCTCGTGGAAGTTCGGGCCGCCGAGCCGCGTGATCTGCGTGTCGACGTACGAGTGGATGCGTCCGGCGAGGAGCGGATCGTTGGAGAAGTCGATGCCGGGGACCACGTGCGCGGTGCAGAACGCGACCTGTTCCGTTTCCGCGAAGAAGTTGTCCGGATTGCGATTCAGGACGAGCCGTCCGATGGGCCGCACCGGAATGAGCTCCTCCGGGATGATCTTCGTCGCATCGAGAATGTCGAAACTGAACTGCTCGGCGTCTTCCTCCGTGAAGACCTGAATGCCGAGCTCCCATTCGGGATACTCGCCCGCCTCGATGGCCTCCCAGAGGTCGCGGCGGTGAAAGTCCGGATCGGCGCCGTTGATCTTCACTGCCTCGTCCCAGAGCAGCGAGTGAGTGCCCTGCCGCGGGTTCCAGTGGAACTTCACGAACACGGACTCGCCGGCATCGTTCACGAGGCGATAGCTGTGGACGCCGAACCCCTGCATCGTGCGAAAGCTGCGCGGGATGGCGCGATCGGACATCACCCACATGATCATGTGGGTGGACTCCGGCATCAGGGAGATGAAATCCCAGAAGGTGTCGTGCGCCGACGCCGCCTGTGGCATGGCGTTGTGGGGCTCCGGCTTCACCGCATGCACCAGGTCGGGGAACTTCATGGCGTCCTGGATGAAGAACACGGGAATGTTGTTCCCGACCAGGTCCCAGTTGCCCTCGTCCGTGTAGAACTTCACGGCGAAGCCCCGGACGTCGCGCGCGAGGTCCGCGGAGCCTCGCTCACCGGCGACGGTGGAAAAGCGCACGAATACCGGCGTGACCTTCCCCTTCTCCTTGAACGGCGCGGCACGCGTGAGGTCCGTGAGTGGCGCATAGCATTCGAAGAATCCGTGCGCGCCCGATCCGCGCGCGTGCACGATGCGCTCGGGAATGCGTTCGTGGTCGAAGTGCGTGATCTTCTCGCGAAGGATGAAATCCTCCAGCAAGGTAGGACCCCGCAGCCCTGCCTTGAGCGAGTTCTGGTTGTCGGCGACGAGGACGCCCTGGTTCGTCGTCAGCGCGCGTCCGGTGTTGTCGACGCGCACCCGGTCCAGCGGGAGGTTCGTGGGGTTCGTGCCCTGCACCGAGTCTCCACTCCCGACCTTGTCGCTCGCGTTCGCCTCCGA
>JBDSTA010000341.1:0-18505 GCA_039928475.1 Gemmatimonadaceae bacterium
GAGGCGCCCGACATCGACATCGACTTCGCGCATCGCGAGCGCGAGGACGTGCTGCAGTACGTCTACGAGAAATACGGGCGCGAGCATGCGGCAATGGTCTGCGAACAGATCACCTATCGCGGCCGCAGCGCCGTGCGCGACGCGGCGCGCGTGCTCGGCTTCAGTGTGGAGCAGGCCGACGCGCTCTCCACGCTGAGCGACCGCTTCTCCGCGAAGGCGACGGCCGACGCGCTCCGCGCGACGCCGGATGACGCGGCGGGCGACGCATCCGTCGCGAGCGCGCTCGGCAGCCACATGGTGCCGGGCACGGAGGCGAACACGCGCACGCGGGCGGAGCGGGAGAAGGCAAAGCAGGTGGTGAAGCCGATGACGTCGGCCGATCGCCCCACACCGAAGGCAGCGTACGAGCCGTATGGCAGCCCTAACGCGCAGAAGGCTGGGACGAAGGACCTCGCCCAATTACCTGGAGCGATGCACGCCGCTGCCTCGCGCGGGAACCGCTGGGAAGATCCGTACGCGGGCGACGACCACACCGAGCGCCGCAACCCGACCACCGCGCTTCTCGAGACGGATGGCATGAGCATCGTGGAGCGCGTGGGGCTCGACCCCAACGACAAGCGCGTGCGCGCGCTCGCAGAGATCGTCGCGGGGCTGCACGAGATTCCGCGGCATCGCTCCATCCACGTGGGCGGCTTCGTCCTCACGCGCGAGCCGCTATGCACCGTAGTGCCCATCGAGCCCGCGAGCATGCCGGGGCGCACGGTGATCCAGTGGGAGAAGGACGACCTCGATCCCGTGGGCCTCGTGAAGATCGACCTGCTCGGACTCGGCATCCTCACACTGCTGCAGGACTGCCTGCTGTACATCAGGCAAGGGCGCGGAGTCACGGTGGACCTCGCGCAGCTGCCGATGGACGACCAGAACGTGTTCGACGATCTCTGCGCCGCGGATACCATCGGCGTGTTCCAGGTGGAGAGCCGCGCGCAGATGAACACGCTGCCGCGGTTGAAGCCGCGCTGCTTCTACGATCTCGTGGTCGAGGTCGCGCTCATCCGCCCCGGCCCGATCCAGGGCGAGATGGTGCATCCGTACCTGCGCCGGAAGAACGGCGAGGAGGCGGTGACGTACCTCCATCCGTCACTCGAACCGATCCTCAAGCGCACGCTCGGTGTCCCGCTCTTCCAGGAGCAGGGCATGCAGGTGGCGATCGTCGCGGCGGGCTTCTCACCGGGCCAGGCCGACGTGCTGCGCAAGGCGATGGGCCACAAGCGCAGCCGCGAGCGCATGGCATCCATCGGCCAGCGCATGCTCGACGGCATGGCGAAGAACGGCATCGCATCGGTGGACGCCGACCGGATCTTCAACCAGATCAATGGATTCGCTGACTACGGCTTTCCCGAGAGCCACGCGGCGAGCTTCGCGCTGCTCGTGTACGCGTCGGCGTACCTGAAGCACTACTTCGCACCGGAGTTCACCGCGGCGATCCTCAACGCGCAGCCGATGGGTTTCTACGCGCCGGGCACGCTGGTGGAGGATGCGCGCCGTCATGGCGTGGAGGTGCGGCCCGCGGACCTGACGTGCTCGAAGTGGGATGCGAGCCTCGAGGCAGTCGGACAGCCCGACAGTCGGGACAGCCTGACAGTCGAAACGGGAAACGCAAAGACTGTCGGACTGTCCGGCTGTCGGACTGTCAGACCCCCTGCTGTAAGGCTGGGCATCCGCTCCATCCGCGGCCTCGGCGCCACGGCGCGCGACAGGCTCGAGGCGGCGTTGAGCGAACGGCCATTCACGTCGATCGAGGATGTCGTCAACCGCTCCGGCCTCGATCGCCGGGGACTCAGGCATCTCGCCGAGGCCGGCGCGTTCGATGCCTTCCTCCCGCACGAGACCGACATGCGAAAGCGGCGCGCGGCGCTCTGGGCCGTGCTCGATGCCGAGCGTGGCGACGCGGGTCCACTCGCGCCGCGGCGGCGCGCGCAGCAGGCCGTCGCGGTCGCGCCCGTGCCCGCGATGACGTCGGTGGAGCTCACCGAGGCGGATTACCGGATGACCGGCATTTCGCTCACCGGCCATCCCATGTCGCACGTGCGCAGCGTGCTCGAACCGAATGGCGTGCGCACGGCGCGCGACCTGTTGAAGACCGGCCGCGACGGCGAGACGGTGGCCATGGCCGGGCTCGTGATCTGCCGGCAGCGGCCCGGCACGGCGAAGGGGTTCGTCTTCCTCACGCTCGAGGACGAGACGGGCCTGGTCAACGTGGTGGTCACGCCGCAGCGCTTCGAGCGCCAGGCGCTGCTCATCTCACGGACGCCCCTCCTGCTCGTGCGCGGCGTGCTGCAGGTGGAGCAGACGGTGGTGAACATTCGCGCGAAGCAGTTCCGCGCACTGGAGGCCGCCGTGGGTGCGGAGTTCGCGAAGCGGCACGACTTCCACTAGCGACCCCGCACCTCCCAGTACGCATCATCACTGATCAACACCTCGAGCTGCAGCGATCCCTTGTCCGAATAGTCGGCGATGTGAATCGCCGACGTCCTGATCACGGTGCCGTCCGCGTCCACCAGCTCCAGTCCAAGCTTGTCACGCGCCGCATGATAGCGCGCCAGCGTGATCTCGTCGCGCGGTTCCCCGCCACGCATCGGCACCGCGTCGCGAAAGAGCTGGAACACGGGCTGCACCAGCTCATAGCCGAGCCCTGGGCGAAACACGCCGGATGCGCTGCCGAGCACGGGGTCCGCGTCCTCGAGCTCCGAGTGGCCGACGATCACCCCGTGCAACTTGACCGTGTGCCGGCTCATGCGCCGGCCACCGCACGCGCCATCACGCGATCCTGCTGCACGTCGCTACCGAGCTGGAACGACTGTGTCCCGACGTCGCGAAAACCCCAGCGCGCGTAGAACGCGATCGCGCGCACGTTGCGCTCCCACACGCCCAGCCAGATGACCTGCTTGCCGCGCGACGCCGCCTCGCTGAGCGCACACTGCATCAGCGACGCGCCGATGCCAGCGCCGATGAGCCGCCGTATGGCGTACAATCGCGCGATCTCGATCGCATCGCCCGGCGCGACGAACGACGGCACGTCGCCATCGCGCAGCACCATGTAGCCCACCGTCTCACCATCACGCTCCGCGAGGAACACCGTGTTGCGTTCGTCGGCGAGCTCCGCGCGCTGGCTCTCCTCGCCGAAGGCGGACGCGACGTAGTCGCGCATGTCGTCCGCCGTGTTGTCCGCGGCAAAGGTGTCCACGAACGTGGAGCGCGCGAGGTCGGCGAGGAGTGCGGCGTCGCCGGCCGCGGCGCGGCGCATGGCGACTGGGGATGTGGTGCCGGGCGTCATCCGGCAAATTTACTGCGACGACTCAACGGCGCGCGAGCGTGCGGAGTCCGAGCGCGCCATTCAACCAGCGCACGAGCGGCAGCAGGTTCGCGTATTCCTTCGCGAGGAGGTCGGGGAGCTTCGCGCTGAACAGGTCCTTCTGCTTCAGCTCGCGCCCGAGGGTGTACGACTGGTGTCGCAGCAGGTCCGCCGCCGGATGCGATTCCGCGAACCCGCGCGGCATCCGCGTCAACATGTTCTCCTCGGCGAGTCCACCATAACGGCGACGGCGCGAGGGATCACGAAGGATGCGGTCGAGCGACCTGGGATTCTCGTCGATCACCGCGCGGATGCGCTGGAGCGTGGGGCGTGGCGGCATCCAGATGCCCCCGCCGATGGACGCGCGATCCGCCTCCATGTGGAAGTAGAATCCCGCGCCGCCATGCGGCGCCGCCGTGCCCACGCCGCGCCCCGCGTCCGCGTGATGGAACCAGGCGGCGACGTGCGTCTTGTACGGCGACTTGTCGGCGGAGAAGCGGACGTCGCGATGGATGCGGAAGAGCGACTTCTTCGGGTCGCCGACGATCTCCGGCGCGAGCGTCGCGAGGCGCACATCCACTTCCTCCGCCAGCGCGGCGAGCGGCGCACGCAGCTCGGACTCGTACGTCGCGCGATTCCGCTCGAACCACTCGCGGTCGTTGTGCTTCCTGAGCGAACGAAGAAAGGAGAGTGCGGCGGGTCGGAATCCGGAGAAGTCCCCGTCCGTCACGGTGCGCGTGACGCCTTCGTGTGCTCCGCGGGCGCGGACACCGCGATGCGGAACTCGAAGTTCTGCTCCACCGCCTGGCGGACCTTGCGCCCCCCGACCATGGCCGGCGTGAACAGCATCTGCGGCACGGCGCGCTTCACCGACTCGACGAAGAGCGGGTGCGACGCGCGCAGCACCTCGATGGACGCGGAGTCGGCGTGGCCGGACGTGTCGACCACGAACCGGATGTAGACGCCCCCCTCCTTCCCCGCCTTCATCAACTCCGTGGGGTACACGGGCGCCGCGCTCCCCGCGGTGCGCGCTGCCGACTCTTCCACGTCGAGAATGGAATAGACGGAATCCTGCGACTCGTACGCGATCGCGGGCGCCTGAGAGAAGACGTCGGCGCCCTTGTCGCCGCCGGGCTTGGGAAGGACGACTTCCTCCTTGCCCGCCTTCAGCCGGCCGTCCTCGCGCGTGGGGACCACCGGAGCGGCCGTCCCCACGTCGAGGTACTGGAGATGCTCCACGAGGTTCTCCGACACGGGGTGCCGGTCTGGTGGCGGCAGGTAGAAGATGCGCTGCGCGATCTTCTCCTGGATCTGGAGGGCATTCACGCCCGTGCTGTACACCGCCGCGCCGACGAGCACGGCGTGCGCGACCAGGCTGACGAGCGTGCTCTGCCCGATCGTCGCCGTCTTGGCGGTGCTATGAAGCCAGATGCGCATCACGAATCAACTCCGCGCGGCCAGTGGGGGCCCTCGGTTGCCACGCCTGATAATCGTTTGACCCCTCCGAGCCGGCAAGCGGTCACCGGGTCAGCGGATTGTCAGACGAGGGACGACGTCCCACCCAGCGTTGCGAGCGCCTCGCCCGTCAGGCGAAAGGTGGTCCACTGGTCCATTGGAACGGCGCCGAGCGACCGATAGAAGCCGATGGAGGGCTCGTTCCAGTCGAGGACAGCCCATTCCACGCGGCCGTAACCCCGCGCCACGGCAGTTCTTGCGAGCGACGTCAGCAGCAACTTTCCAAGCCCGGACCCGCGAAACGCGGGAAACACGAACAGGTCCTCGAGATAGATCCCGGGCCTCGCAAGGAAGGTGGAGTAGCTGCGGAACCAGAGGGCAAAGCCTGCGGGCTCCCCGTTGGCGAACGCGAGCGTAACTTCCGCAACGCGATCCTCGCCGAACAGTGTCTCATGGAGGAGCGGCTCGGTGGCCTTGCATTCGTGCAGAAGGTTCTCGTAGTCGGCCAGGCCGCGAATGCAGCGGAGGATGACCGGCACGTCCGCGGCGGTGGCGGGCCTTAACGAGAAGTGAGAGGGCGAGGAAGTCACGAAAGTGAGAGCGTGGCGATGGACAGGGAAAATCGTCCTTGTAAAGAGTCTGACGCTATGGCTGAGCCGAGGCGGACTCGGTTAGTTTAGCAGAACCCGCGGAAGGCCGGATCACCGTGCTCGACGTCCCACAACTTCTTCACGAAACACTCGCTGGACGCTATGTCCTGAAGCGGGAGATCGGACGCGGGGGTGCGGCAACGGTGTACCTCGCGCACGACGTCCGCCATGAGCGGCTCGTCGCCATCAAGGTACTCCACCACGAGCTGTCGCACGCGCTCGGCGCGCAGCGATTCCTCCGCGAGATCAAGCTCACCGCGAGCCTCCAGCATCCGCACATCCTCCCCATCCACGATTCGGGCGAGGCGCTGGACCAGTTGTTCTACGTCATGCCGTACGTGGAGGGCGATTCCCTCCGCCATCGCCTCGGCGCGGACAACCGCTTGTCCATCGAGGAGGCAGTGCGCATCGGGCGGGAGGTGATGGGCGCACTCGCGTATGCGCACGAGCGCGGCGTGGTGCATCGCGACATCAAGCCGGAGAACATCCTCTTCTCGGGCGGACACGCGATCCTCGCCGACTTCGGCATCGCGCGCGCGATCAACCGCGCGCACGAGAAGATCACGCAGCAGGGCACGATCACGGGAACGCCGGCGTACATGAGCCCCGAGCAGGCGCGCGATCGCGCGTTCGACGGGCGCAGCGATGTGTACTCGCTGGCGTGCGTGCTGTACGAAGCCATCGCGGGTGTGCCGCCCTTCGTGGGCGAGACGCCGCAGCAGCTCCTGTCGCAGCGCATCTCGCGCACCGCACCGCTGCTCCGCGAGTACCGGCACGACGTGCCTGCGCCGATCGAGTCGGTGATCGCGAAGGCGCTCTCGATTTCTCCCGATGATCGCTTCGACGACGCGCGCGCATTCAGCGCCGCGCTCTCGGGAGCGATCGGGCACTCTGGCGAGACACTCACCGCGCGTGCAGCACGTCGTCCGCTGACGAAGAGCCCGTGGCTGTGGGCCGCGGGGATCGCCCTGCTCATGACCGGCGCCGCCATCTCCACACCGCGCGGGCGCGACCAGATCGACGTGCTCACGGGACACGTGGACACGGCGCAGTACGCGGTGTTTCCGTTCCGCTACAGCGGCATGACCGCACCGGGCGACGACCAGGAGCCTGTGGCGGAAGGGCTCTACGCTGCCATGCGCGAATGGAACGGCCTGAAGCTCGCGAGTGACATGAGCGTGGCGGACGTGCGGAGACGCACGGACGATCCGTCGTTCGACGGGATGCTCACCGCGGCACGGCGTGCGCGCGCAGGAAAGCTCGTGTGGGGCAGCGTCGCCGTCACGCGCGATTCCTTCCGCATTCGTGCGGCGATCTACAATGCGATCGACGGGAGCCTCATCAAGGAGTTTCCGCTCGCGGGGCAGCGGAACTTCCTGGAGACGCATCCGGGGGCGATGCGCCAGCTCGCGGCGGAGCTCCTGCGCCTCGACGGCGTTCCGGAGCGCGCGAAGAATGGCGACGTGGGAACGCGCTCCTTCGCGGCGTGGCATGCGTACCAGGAGGGCCAGCGCGACCTGACGACCTGGCGCGTGTTCCCGGCGATCGAGGCGTTCGAGCGGGCCGTCGCCGCCGACCCGGAGTATGCGCACGCGCAGCTCTGGCTCGCGCAGCTGCTCCTGTGGCGCGATTTCTCTGCAGCACGGTGGTCGCCGCATGCTGCCACCGCGTTGCGAAACCGCGCCGCGCTCGGCGCGCGTGAAAGCGCACTGGCCGACGCGCTGCAGGCCATTCAGCAGGGCGACAACGCGTCGGCGTGCGCGGCCTACAACTCGCTGCGCATGGCCGACTCGCTCGATGCAGTGGCCTGGCTCGGCCTGGCGCATTGCCAGGCCGTCGACCCCGTCATCATCAAGGGCGCGAACGGGGCGTACGTCTTCCGCGGCAGCATCGCGGCCGCGCAGCGCGCGTACGCGCGCGCGGTGCAGATCGCGCCGTCGTCCTTTTGCGCGTTCCCGTTCGAGACGGTCGCGAAGATGTTCGTGGTGGAGACCAATCGCTACCGCATCGGCACCATCGCCGACGGCTCGCGCTACTTCGCGTTCGAGGATCTCGTCGGCGACTCGTCCACGTACATCCCGCGGCCCTTCGTGAGCCTCAAGACGACGCCGGTGGAAGTGCTTGCGCCGGCGCACGATCGCGCCCTCCAGCGCAACCGCGATGCCCTGCTCAACGTGCTCGGCATGTTGGCGCAGCGCTCGCCCGACAGCCCCGACGTGTTCGAGTCCCTCGCGCGCGTACTCGAGACGCGCGACGAGATTACCGGCACGCCCAATGGCGGGTACTCGGCGCTCAGTGCGCTCGATCGTGCGAAGGTGCTCGCGAAGGACTCCGTGCAGCGCGCGCGACTCGGCGCCTCGGACATCCGGCTGCACCTCAAGCTCGGTGACTTCAGCCGCACGGCGGCCATCGGGGACAGCATCCTGAACGCGAAGGGACTGCCGAGCCCCGGTGCCGCCCTGTATCTCGGCGGCATCGCCGCGCTGCTTGGCCGCGAGGGCCTGGCGACGACGTATGTGCGCATGAGCGGCTCGACGGTTTCGTTCGACGACGCGCCGTCGGTTCCGTTGCTCGAGGATGTGTCCACCGCGCTCTTCATGCGCACCGCGCTCGGCGTGTGTGACGACTCGGTGCGCGCGCTCCAGAAGCGGGTTGATGTCCTGCTCGAGAGCTACGTGAACTCGGGGCAGCGCGAAAACGCGCGCTATGGCATGCTCGCGAGGCCCATGCAGTTCGCCCTTGGATGCATGGGTCCGAAGGCTGCGCTGGTGGTGGGCACCGCGAAGATCTCACAGGTCATGCTGGCCGCGCAGGCCCTCGGCCGCGGCGATGCACGCCTGGCGCGCGCGATCCTGGACTCGGTACAGCAGTCACGCCGCGTGTCACGCCCGGGAGACATCTCGCTCGACTACACGCTCGCCGAGGCGACACTCATCGCCGCCCTCGGCGACACGGTGCGCGCCGCGCATCAGCTCGACCTCACGCTCACCGCGCTGCCGGGCCTCAGCTATCACGTCATCTCCGAGCCCGGCATGGCCGCCTCCGTCGGGCGCAGCATGGTGTACCGCGCCGACCTCGCCGCGAAGTCCGGCGACGCCGGCACCGCCGCGCTGTGGGCGGGCCGCGTCCTCACGCTCTGGGCTCACAGCGATCCATCCCTCGCGCCGACGCTCGCGCGAATGAAGCGCCTCGCGTCGCAACGCTCGTAGTTCGTCCCGCCGTTCGGCCACGCACGTGGCCCAGTAGTTCACCATCCCTGGAGGTTACGTGACACGGATCAAGCGCCGTCGTGCCTATCGTCTGCTCGTGCCCCTCGCTGTCGTGCTCGCTGCGGCCTGCTCGAAGTCGGATGCACCGGCGACCGATTCGGCGAAGGCAGCCGCCGCTGCGTCGTCGCAGCCGGCAGCACTCGTGGGATCCGCGCCCAATGCCCGCAAGGCGTTGCCCGGCGAGCTCACGAAGCCCATCGACAGCTACACCGGCGACGAGTTCTACGACCTCGTCAAGAAGCTCACGTACGTCGGCGGCAAGACCGTGCAGCGCAATTGCAAGAACGATCCCGGATGTGGCGCCACGAAGAAGACGGCGGTGACCGTCGATGCCGTGGCCACGCAGGACTCGCTCGCGCCGTCGACCGTGCCGCAGTTCGGCGTGGTATACATCCACGCGGTCAACAAGGGCGATGCGCAGGAGGCGCGCTACGGCATGCTGCCATCCCGCGACAAGTACGAGTACTACATGGTCATCACGGCCGACTCCGCGGGCACGGCGATGAACTGGCGTCTCGAGCAGCTCGACACCTCACCGAAGGCGCGGCAGCACTCCAGCATCGGCACCGGCAAGTTCACGCCGTGCAATCACACGTGGGTCGCCGGCGCGCGCGCAGACTTCAAGACGTGCGCAGGTGCCGCGTCGTCGCGCGATTCCGTGGTGCACCTGGGACTCGCGCTCCAGGGCTCGGGCATGGATCCGATGTGGTCGTCCTGCGCCGCCGGCTGTTGCATCGGCGACTGACGCGTCAGGTGCCGTACCGCTCGTTTAGGATGTTGAGGTGATGTCGCGCGTGCCCGGCCATGATGAAGCCGAGCGCGCGCACGGACACCTCGCCCTTGTTGACCACTCCCCGCCTCGCCCACGCGTCGGCGGGGAGTGACGCGAGGAGCAGCAGCGTGCTCGCCCGCACGGCCTTCAGCTCGGCGACGAGATCCGCGACCGTGCGCGCGTCGGAGCCGGCGGCCTTCGCGTAGTCGTTCTCCTCGAAACCCGGCAGTGGCGTCGCATCACCGCGCGAAAGGCGCAGCGCGCGATACGAGAAGATGCGCTCGGCGTCGATCATGTGGCCGAGCAGCGTCTTCACCGTCCACTTGCCCTCCGCGTACGCGTGGCTCCCCTTCGACTCCGGAATCGCGTCGAGCACCCTGTGCAGGTGATCCGTTTCCGCGCGCAACGCCGTCACGGGATCGTCGCCGGTGACGAGCGCGACGTACTTCCCGTAGAACTGCGGATACTCCGTTGCCTCCGGGCGCTGAGCGAGCACGTGTCCGTCCTGGTGGGGGTGAGTGGATCCGTCAGCGCGCCGCGGCGAGCGTGGGCGAGTTCCCTCGCCGCATCGTGACGAGCAGCACGCCGGCAAGCGTCACGAGCAGCGCGACGAGCTGCGCCGAGGTGAGGGGACCGACCATGTCGCTCTTCGCGCGGAAGAATTCGACGATGAAGCGCTCGATGCCCGCGAGCAGGCAGTACACGCCGAACAGCCAGCCCGTCTTGTGCGTGTGCTTGCGGAGGCGCCAGAGGATCACGAACATGACGAATCCGAGGAGCACCTCGAGCAGCTGCGTGGGATACACGCTCATGACGGTGCCAGGCGCGATGGACGCCGGAAGGTTCGCATGATACTCCGAGTTCATCACGGCCGCGGTGGACTGCGGAAGTCCCTCGGGGAACGCCACCGCGAGCGGGCCGTTCCACACTCGGCCGTAGTCGTCACCGACTGCCCAGCATCCCGTGCGGCCGATGGCGTATCCCGCGGCGATGCCGACCGCCGTGCAGTCCGCGACGCGCAGGAACGACTGCTTCCGCCAGCGGATCACCGCGGCGCAGAGGAGCACCGCGCCAATGAAGCCGCCCCAGAACACGAAGCCGGCGCGCCCCCACAGGGCGCTCACCGCGCCCATGTTGATCGCGTAGTAGACCTTCGCGCCGATGATCGTGCCGACGAGCGCCGCGAAGGTCACGTCGTTCATGATGTCGGAATCGTCGCCGCGCTGCTCCATCACCTGCTGCGACACCCAGTGCGCGATGCCGAACGCCAGCATCATCGCGATGCCGAATCCCGTGAGCTTCAGCGGGCCGACGTTGAAGTTGAACGGGTGGTGGATGATCGGGTTCATCAGCGCTTCCGCCTGGATTCGACGCGCAGCTTCGTCCACACGACGACCGCGGAACAGTTCTGCCCGACGGTGGTGAATTGCGGCGGCACCGCGCTGCCGTTGTAGACCTCGACGGCCGCGACTTCCTCCGGGCGCACGAACGAGTCGAGGTCGCCCGCGGAGAGCTGCTGCCACTGCGCGCCGTCCACCCACATGGTCACGCAGCCATCCTGCGTCGAGCTGCGCGTGGAGTAGACCGTCGCGCCGGCGTTGGTCGTCTGCACGCGCAGGCCGGGAATCGTCCGCAGCAGGTCACTGAACATCGTCGCCTTGCGCCGCTCGATCGCCTGCGGGTCCATGAAGTATCCGCCCGGCGATGACCGCTTGCGGTCGAGGAACCCGACGCGCTGGAGTCCCTCGTCGCGCACCGCGACGACTTCCACCGCCGACAGCTCGGGGACGAGGACGCCGAGCTTCACCGTCACGCGCGCGGGCGCACGCGCCGACAGCTCGACCGTCTGCTCGATGGGCTTGTACCCGATCTGGCGAACGACGAGCGCCTGCGTGCCGGAGGGGAGGGAGTCGAGCACGAAATCGCCGTTCGCGCGCGTCTTCGTGGCATTGCTGACGCCCATGAGGCTCACGCGTGCGTCCACCACCGGGGCACCGCTCGCATTCACGACGCGGCCGAACACGCGCGCCGTGCCGCGCTGCGGCGGCGGCGCCGCACCCGTGTCGCTTCTCGCGATCTTCGGCAGTGCCGCCACGCTCATGCTGCGCAGTGCGAGCACACCGTCGCTCTGCGCCACCGACACCTCGGCCGTCGCGCCTCCGTCCTTGCGCTGTGCCTGGAGCTTTCCCTCGAACGTCGCCGGCAGGCCGCACAGCCGATACGTGCCGTCCTCGGACACGAACGACTCGCGCACGCGCGGCAGCTTCTTCACGCGAAGCTGCGCCGGGAGCCCCGGTGGGTCGGGGTCGTACCACACGAGTGAAACGCGCGCGCCCACGGCGGGTTCGTCGGTGTCCGGCTCACGAACGCGGCCCACGAGTGCACCGGGACCGAGCGCGCGACGCGCCGCAGTACAGAAGAGCCCTGCGAGCCGCTCGGCACCCGGCACGGCGATCGTCGTCCGCGTGATCTCGTTGATCGCGAACGTGATGGGCGGCGTGACGAGCGAGATGCCCAGTGTGTCGAGCATTGGATGATCGACGATGATCCGGTAGGAGCCGGCCGGGATGCTGTCGAGGAGGAAGCGGCCGAGCGAATCGGTCGGCCCGATGCGGCCGGTACCCTCGATCTGGATGAGTGCGCCAACGAGCGGCTCCTCGTGCACGCTGTCCATCGCGACGCCCTGGAGGTAGCCGAACTTCGGCGGTTCGGGCGCGGGGACCGGGGCCGCCTTCGCAGGCGCCTCCTTGGGCGGGAGCTTGGCCGGTGGCTTTGTGGGAAGCCGCTGCGCGGCGGCCGGCTGGACGGCAAGCACGAGCCCGCCGATGACGGCACAGAGTGGAAGCAGACGCATGGACGAAATATAGGGACGGGGACTGTTCGCTCTACCCGTGAATCCAGACCCGGGATCCCTCCGTACGGTTGCCATCCCACCGCCGGAGCCCTGCATGCTGCGTCCCGCCCATCGACTCCTCGTCCTCGCGCTCGTCGCCGGCGTGTCGTCTGTCTCGCTCGCCCAGGCTGCGCCTGCCGCCCCCCGTCCCAAGCCCGGCAAGCTGCCCAACGACTCGATGGAAATCGGCCGTCGCTACGCGCAATGGCTCCTCACGAGCCTCTCGGACAGCCTCGTCGCCCATGAGGGCGGCGACAGGAAGGGCACGAGGGCGGATTACGACCAGACCGCCATCCAGCTCGCGGCGCGCGCGGGCACCGAGGTGAAGGTGCTCGAGGAGAAGTTCATCACGCGCAACAACCTGCGGCAATACTGGCGCACATCCGAGTTCACGAGCATGACCGAGCCGTTGCTGCTCCGCTTCGTCATCAGTGAGAAGGGCGAGCTCATGGGCATGGGCGCTGGCCCGAAGAGTCAGGCGCCGCCCATCGATCCGTAGTTCGGGTCGTGGTCGCCTCCCCACCGGGCGGCCACTTCCCACCCCGCCGCGCCGTGGACAGGTCACTGCCTGCGGCGCGGCGTGCTTTCTGCCTCTAGTGGCTTCGTCACCTCATCTACGGAGCCATTCATGGGCATCAAGCCGAGCAGCAATTATCAGAGCGACCGTCCGGAATCGGGCGGCGCGGACAAGGACTCGCAGCGCGAGAATTCCGGCCTGCTCGAGCGCGAGAAGGCGAAGTTCGCGCAGGACGAGGCGGAGAAGCGGGCCGACGCGCCGGACCAGGAGAACACCGGCACGCCTCAGTTCTCGGTCGGTTCGCCGCGGAATCCCGAGAAGTAGCCCCCGGTGGAGAGAAGGGCGCCTCGACAGGAGGCGCCCTTCGTCACTGCTGGCTACCGCTACTTCGGCGGCGGCCCGCCCGCACGCGGCGGCGCGAAGCCCGTGAACAGCCCGGTGTGACGGTAGGTCTGCGTGTAGCGCATCTCGTCGTCGAGCGGGGCGTCCTCCACGTCGCTCAGCTTCGAGATATCGATGCTGATCGTGCCGTCCTTCGCGACCGGCTTGTAGATGTTCGCGAACTTCTTCCCGACGACGATCTCGTCCGGCTTGTAGCTCGACCGCGCATGGACGGTCTGCGCGAACGTCTCGTCCATACCGCTGATGAGGATGAGGAACTCGGCGTCGGCGCGCACGAAGTCGTCGTGCGTCCAGCCGAACATGGGGCTCTTCTCGTCGATCGGGTGGACGATGGTCCAGCTCATCGGGAAGAACACAACCCGTGTGCGCTCGAGCTTGAGCTGCGTATAGCGTCGCCCCTGCCCGTGCAGGTCCGTGAAGAGGACCTTCGCCTCGAGCTCCATGAGCTGGTTGTTGCGCACGTTGGTGATGCGGAACATGAAGCCGCTGATGCCCTGGTACGGCGCGATCACGGCGACGTCGCTGAACAGCAGCGCGGCCGTCGGCCTCGCGAAGCGTGAGAAGACGAGCCCCGTGAGCAGCGCGACGGCCAGGATCGATATGATCGCCTGTGCCGTGACGAGCAGGTTCGCCAGGGCGCCGACGGGGTAGACGTTGCCGTAGCCGATCGTCGCGAACGAGTCGACGCTGAAGAAGAAGGCGCGCAGGAACGGCCCACCCATCATTCCCGTGCTCAAGCCAGCCAGCGCACCTGGGCCGCAGGCGAGGTAGGCGAGCGCAAACAGCACATTCACGCCGAGGTACGAGAGCGTCGCGATTCCGAGGAATCGCGGCCACGTCATCGTGAGCAGCGCGTGATAGCCGTTGAGGTACGAGAACGGCGAGAATCCGTGGCGGCGAGCGGTGAAGCGGCCGTCGCGCTCGATGAGCCGGCGCTCGTTCTCGCCTCCGATGACCGAGCCGAACCCCAGGTCGTCGGGATTCTCCAGCCGCGATTCGGGGATTGGTGGGTCGACGAACGTCTCTTCGTTGCTCACAGGGGACAAGCTATCACCCGCATGCCGCGCGTCAAACGTCCGCGCACGACGTCAGCCCGCGTCGGCGAGGGCCAGGTAGAGGCTGAAGGTCGAGCCGGCGTCCTGCGTGCTCGACGCAAGCAGGTCTCCGCCCATCCCGCGCGCGAGCTCGCGGCTGATGGCGAGTCCGAGTCCGCTGCCCTCGGTCTGCCGCTCCTGGAGTTGCACGAACGGCTCGAAGATGCTCTCGAGCTTCTCGGGGCGGATGCCGATGCCGGTATCCCGCACGTCGATGTGCGCGCGCGCGCCGGCGGCATCGAGCCCGGCGTGCACGGCAATATGCCCACCGCGCGGCGTGAACTTCACCGCATTCGTGAGCAGGTTGATCAACACCTGCTCGGCCTTCTCGCGATCGGCAGCAACCGCAAGCCCCGGCGACTCCGACACCGCGAGCGTGAGTCCGGCCTCGGCCGCCTGCGGCTCGATCATCGGCAGCACAGTGGCGATGAGCTCGGACACCTGCATCGCGACGAGGTTGTAGTCCACACGGCCCGACTCGATGCGCGCGATGTTCAGCAGGTCGTTGATGAGCCTGAGCAGGTGGCGCTGGCTTCGCGCGACCCGCTCCAGGGCCTCACGCTGCGCGGCGTTGATCGGCCCATGAATGTCGAGGAGCAGCAGCTGCGCGTAGCCGCCGATGGCATTGAGCGGCGTGCGGAGCTCGTGACTCATGGTCGCGAGGAACCCGCTCTTCGCGAGGTTGGCCTCTTCTGCCACGTTCTTCGCGTGCTCCAGGGCATCGGCCTGCAGCATCAGCGTGTCGTTGAGCTCCTGGAGCTCCTCACTCTGCGCCTCCATCTCCTGCGCCTGGTCCTGGAGCAGTGCGCGCTGCGCCTCGAGCTCCCCCGCCTGCTGCGAGAGCCGTTCGCTCGCCTCCTCTGCCTCACGCGTGCGCACGGCGAGCGCGGCGTTTGCGCCCTCCGCAGCGCGTCTCGCGCGCAGCAGCTCGTCCTCGTACTTCCGGCGCTCCCGCACTTCCATGATGACGCAGTCGTGCATCGGCGCGCCATCCCGTTCCTGCCGCACGGCGTTCACCAGCGCGCCGACGTCCGCGCCGTCCTGCCGCCGCAGGAGCAGGAAGATCTCGTCCGCGCGCCCGTGCATGCGCAGCAGCGGAAAGAAGTGCGTCTGGTAGAAGATCCGGCCGGCGATGGTGAGCAGCGACTCCACGTGCTTGCCGGTCATCTCGTCGCGCTCGTAGCCGAGCATCCGCGCGAGCGTGCCGTTCAGGTAGCTGATGACGCCGTCGTCGCCGAAGGTGACCAGCCCGCACGGTAACGCATCGAGGAAGTCCTCCGGTCCCGCCGCCACGTCGGGTGTCAGGCTCCGGCCTGGCCCGCGAGGTATTCCTTGATCAACCCGATGGTCTCCTCCGGCGCGCTCATGTGCGGACAATGGCCCGTCGCATTCATGACGCGGAGCGTGCTGCCGGGGATCGCGCGATGCACGTACTCCCCGACGGCGAGCGGCGCGATGATGTCGTCCGAGCACTGCAGGATGAGCGACGGATGCGTGACCGATGCGAGGTCGGCGCGATTGTCCGAGAAGAACGTCGCGCGCGCGAACCGGCTCGCGATGACGGGGTCCGTGGAGCAGAAGCTTTCCGTCAGCTCGCCGGCGAGCTCCGGGCGGTCCGGGTTCTTCATGATGGCCGGCGCAAGGAAGTTCGCCCAGCCGATGTAGTTCTTGTCCATCGTCTCGAGGAGGCCCTCGATGTCGGCGGTCTTGAAGCCGCCGGTATAGCCGTCGTCGTCGATATAGCGTGGCGACGGTCCGACCATGATGAGCTGCGAGAAGCGCTCCGGCTCCTTCCTCGCCGCCAGCACGCCGACCATCGAGCTCACGGAATGGCCGACGTAGACCACGTCACGCAGATCCAGCGCGCGGCAGACATCGAGCACATCCTCGGCGTACCCGTCGAGCGTGCTGTAGCGCGGCTCGTCATAGGCCGACCAGTCCGACTTTCCCGCCCCGACATAGTCGAACAGCACGATGCGATAGTCGGCCTCGAAGGCGGGCGTGATGTACCGCCACATGTTCTGGTCGCATCCGAAGCCATGCGCGAAGAGCATGGGCGTGGTGCCGCGCCCACGCTCGACCACGTTGTTTCGCTTGATGACGTCGACACTCATGCTCACGGCACCGGTGCGGGCTTCGGCTCGACCTTCACGATCCAGAGACCATTGTTGAAGTCATTCACGTAGGCGAGCCCGTCCTTCGGGTTCACGACCACACCCCACGTGAACGCGGCGTTCTTCGTGTTGCCATCCATGTCGGCCGTGTTGAGCTGGCCAATCTCGCGCCCCTGCGCGCGGAGGTCACCGCGGAGCTCGCCAGAGATGTCGAACACGTGGAAGCCGCCGTCATAGGCACCGAGATAGAGCGTGTCGCCCGCCACCCACACATTGTGCACGCCACCGTATTCCGGCGTGTAAGATGCGACGGCCTTCGGATGCCTGATGTCGCTTACGTCGACGACCTGGAGCGTACCGTACATGCGCGACGACCCTGCATCCTTCGCGCCGGAGATGGGCGCATTGCGATAGACCTCGTCGGCGATGAACACGTAATTCTTGTGGCGCCACGCCGTGTGCGTCCCGCGCGTGAACCCTGCGCCGCTCACCTGCTCCACCTCGCGATAGAGCTTGTCCAGATCGTACTTGTACTGCGAGATGAACTTGGGGTTCGACGGCGAGCCGCCCTCGATGCCGTTGCCCACGTCGAGCATCACGAGCCCGTCGTTCCACCACGAGCCGTACAGGATGCCATCCCGGATGTCGATGTCGTGGATGTAGCGGCCACTGTTGTCGGAGCCCGGCGTCTTCCACTCGCCCACCTGCTTCGGCGTCTTCGGATCCGTGATGTCGATGACGTGCATCGTGCCCGTGGCATCGCTCGTGAGGTACACGTGCGTGCCGAACTTCGGCTGCGAGTACACGAACGCAGAGTGCACGCCGCCGGTCACGCCGTCGGTGAACTCACTGATCGCCTTCGGGTGCAGCGGATCGTGCGTATCGGCGATCACGATGCCGTTCTTGCGGTCGGCAGCGCCCTCGCGCGTGAAGACCATGTAGTTGCCGTCCGCCGTCGTCATCATGTCGTTCACCAGGCGCGTGTTGGCCTGGATGGAATCCACGATCACGGGCGAGGCAGGATTCGTGATGTCGATGGTGTAGACGCGATCGCCGCCGCCATGCGTTCCGAGGTAGGCGACCTTGCCATTCGGGTGGATCCAGACCTCGCTCGTGGGGAAGGTCGTGCGGGGCAACCGCCCGACGACGCGCACCGGGCGACGCACGTCGCGCTCGGCGATCTTCACCACGGCGTCCGTCGAGCGCGAGCCATAGCTCGCGGTGACGACGTACGCGCCCGGCTCGTACGCGACGAATGCGCCGTCGGGATCGATCTGGCCCTTGCCGGGCGCGAAGCTCCACGTCGGCGTGAGGCCGGCGAGCGCCTGCCCGCCAGCGGTCTTCGGCGTGGCGGTGAAGCGCACCACGTCGCCCGTGCGCGCGGCGAGCTTCCGCGGCGTGACCTCGATGTCGGCGATGGTGTTCGCCACCACCTGCACCGTCATCGACGCACGCGCCGGCGCATCGCTCGCCGAGATGGTCGTCGTGCCGGCGCCCACCGCCGTGAGCATGCCGTCCGCATCGATGCGCGCCACGGCCGGCGCGCTGGACGACCACGCGATCGCGTCGCCCTCGCGGCGGTCGTCGGCCTTTGTGTAGACGTCCGCCGTCACGCGTACGCGCTGTCCTGCCACGAGCTTCGCCGGTAGCGCGTTGATGCGCATGGACGCGGGCGCGTCCGGCACCATCACGACCTCGAAGCGATGCACGAACGGCTTGTAGCCGGGCATCAGCGAGACCACGGAGCCCGTCACCTTCCCGGTGCCGCGCGCGATCACCCAGCCGCTCGTGTCGATCGTTCCGCCGTTGGCCGCAGCGGGCGCGAAGCGGAGGTGCGCATCGTCGAGCTTCTTTCCGGACGCATCGTACGCGACGGCGGTGAGGCGCATCGAGTCGCTCGCCGCGACGACGAGCTTCGCCGGCGTCAGGGCGATGCGCGCAACGGGTGACGCCTTCATTGCTGCGGACTGCGGCGTGGCCGACTGCT
>JBDSTA010000342.1:0-9994 GCA_039928475.1 Gemmatimonadaceae bacterium
AGCACGGCGTAGAAGTCCTGATGCTGTGGGGGCATGGTGACCCTACGAGGTCAACCGTTCCACTGCTTCACGACGACGCGCGCCGGTCGCAGCAGCTGTCCGTTGAACACGTAGCCGACCTGGAACACGCGCGCGACGACATGATCCTCGTCCGCCGATGCGGCAGGCTCCGTCATCACGGCCTCGTGCAGGGCCGGGTCGAACGGGTGCCCCTCGGGATTCAGGACTTCCATGCCGTGTCCCGCGAGCGTCTTGGCGAGCTTCTTCTCGACCATCGCGACGCCGTCCACCAGCGTCTGGGCGTCGGTGGTCGCGGGATCGACGTGCGCGAACCGCGCGATGTCGTCGAGTGGCTCGATGAGCCCCTTGAGCATGTCCGCCTGGCCGCGCAGGTGCGCTTCCTGGCGCTCCTTCACGGTGCGACGCCGGTAGTTGTCGTACTCGGCGGCGAGACGGAGGTACTTGTCGCGCTGCTCGTCAAGTTCCGGCGCAGCACTAATGACGTCGCCATCGGTGGAGGTGGCGGGCTGTTCGGTCACGAGGCCTTCGGGCGGAAGCTGATCGTCGTCTGACATTCGTCGGTGCTGAGTTTTCGGGTATGCCTGAAATCTATACGGGTGCGGCGACGAGCCGCCGGCGCAGCATCTCCATGGCGGCCTGCGCCGAGCGATGCCGGATTTCCCCGCGATCGCCGACCATCATGTATCGGCGGGCCTCGACTTCCCCTTGCAAGTCGAGTGCAATCCACACCAGGCCCACCGGCTTCGCCTCGGTGCCCCCAGCCGGACCCGCGATGCCGGTGATCGAGAGCGCCGCATGGACACCGAGTCGTGCACGCGCCCCCGTGGCCATGGCGCGCGCAACGGGCTCGCTCACCGCACCGTGCTCCGCGATCATCGCGGTGGGCACATCGAGGAGCGACGTCTTGATGGCGTCGTCGTAGGCGATCACCCCGCCGACGACGACATCGCTGCTGCCCGGCACCGCGGTGAGTCGCGCGCCGAGCATGCCACCGGTACAGCTCTCGGCCACGCCGACGGTGACGTGCGCGCCGCGACACAGCTCGAGCACGACGCCCGCGAGATCCGCGGCGTCCTCGCCATAGGTGTGCGCGCCCACCACCGTGCGCAGCCGCCCGGCGGCACCCGCGAGCAGTGCGTCGGCAGCGGCGGCGGGCATGTCGCGCACGGTGAGGCGCAGGTCCGTGCCGTCTGCATTCGGGAGGTAGGCGAGGCCTACGTCGCCAACGCCGCCACCGATCGTCGCGACGAGATCCGCGATGTGCGATTCGCCGATGCCTGTGGTGCGCAGCGTGCGCGAACGCACGACGTTGCCCACGCCGCCCAGCCGTTCGCGCACGAGCGGGAGCAGCGTGTCGGCGAGCATGCCGCGCATCTCGCGCGGCACGCCGGGCAGCATCGCGACCCAACGGCCGCGCTCGTCCTCGAGCCAGATCCCGGGCGCGGAGCCGTGGTTGTTCACGAGCTTGCGCGCGCCGGCGGGAAGCATGGCCTGCTGGCGGTTGGACTCTGGCATCGGCCGCTGGAAGCGCGTGCGCCAGCGATCCTGCATCCACGCGAGATGCTCCTCGTCGAGGACCATCTCGCGGCCGAACAGCGCGGCGATGGAAGGCTTGGTGAGGTCGTCGCTCGTGGGGCCGAGGCCACCGGTGGTGATGACGGCACCGGTGCGATCGAGTGCCTCACGCACGGCGGTCGCGATGGATTCCGCGGTGTCGCCGCAGGTGGTGCGGCGGTGGATCTCCACGCCCTCGGCCGCGAGCGCGCGTGCGAGGTGCGCCGCGTTCGTGTCGATGGTGTAGCCGAGGAGGAGCTCGTCACCGATGGTGACGACTTCGATCCTCACCCGCGCCCACCGACGGGTGCGCCCGTGAACACGCGGCCGTAGCTGCGGATGTAGAGGACGAGCGAATACACGGTGAGCGCGACGGATCCCGTCATCGCGGCAACGCCGACGATGCCGTTGAAGTTGGCGAATGCGTTCCACGCGGTGCCGTCCCACCCGCGCAGGGCGGCGAGTGTCGCCGACCAGAACCAGCAGTACGCGCAGCCGATCCAGAAGAGCTGGAGCGCGGTCTTCCACTTTGCGGGACCGATGGCGGCGATCACGACGCCGCGACGCGCGGCCATCTGGCGGAAGAGCGTCATGAAGAGCTCGCGCCCGAGCACGATGGCGAGGACCCACCACGTGAGGGGGATATCGCCGAAGGGCGTGCGGAAGGGCAGCACGTTCGCGAGCGCCTTGAGGGGCCACGGATCCGGCACGCGATCGGCGGGGCGCATGAGCACGAACATCGGGATGCACGTGGCGATGAGCAGCAGCTTGTCCGCGAGCGGATCGAGCAGGCGACCGAGGTCGGTTTCCTGCTTGCGCGAGCGCGCGATGTGGCCGTCCACGTAGTCGGTGACGGCCGCCACGGTGAACAGCGTGAACGCGGCGAAGCGCATCGTCGTCGAAGGCGCGAGCGGCAGCCACGCGATGAGTGGCGTGACGGCGATGCGGCCAGCGGTGACGGCGTTCGGGAGGTTCACGGTGTTGCTTCTGCTTGCGAGATCAGGCGAGTGACTTGAGAACGAGCTTGCTCACGCCGCGCAGCGTCTCGAACACGCCATCGCCATTCACGGCGACGGCCTCGAAGTACTGCGCGCGCTCGATCCACTCGCCAGTGGGCAACTGCTCGACGAGGTTCTCGCCGGCGTGGTACGGATCGGGCGTGACGCGCTGCTTCGCGGGCTCGGTGACTTCCCAGCCCGGGTTGAGCGCGGCCTGCAGCTCGGAGAGCGGCGCGGCGTTGGGCAGGTCCCGTTTGTTGTACTGGATGATGAACGGCATCTTCGTGAGGTCGTACCCGTACTCGGCCATGTTGTCGTACAGGTTCTGCATGGCCTCCTGGTTCGCCTCCATGCGCTCCACCTGCGAGTCGGCGACGAACACGATGCCGTCGACGCCCTTGAGGATGAGCTTTCGGCTCGCGTTGTAGTAGACCTGGCCCGGCACCGTGTAGAGGTGGAAGCGGGTCTTGAAGCCGCGAATCGTCCCGAGGTCCACCGGGAGGAAGTCGAAGAAGAGCGTGCGCTCCGTCTCCGTGGCGAGCGAGATGAGCTTGCCGCGCGTGTCGGGCTGCACCTTGCCGTAGATGTGCTCGAGGTTGGTGGTCTTGCCACCGAGCCCCGAACCGTAATAGACAATCTTGCAGTTGATCTCGCGCGAGGCGTAGTTGATCATCGACATGGCTGTCGTCTCTCCTATTGGAACAGCTTGTCGATTTCGTCATCGGCGCCCGCGAGGAGGCCGGGTGCGCCTCCCTGTGCGGCCGTCGGACGCGAGAACACCTGTTGGAAGAGCTTGTTCAGCTCTTCCACCGTCACCTTCATCTTCAATCGCACGAGTCCCAGTGTCGTTCGGTTGTCGAAGAGCACGACGAGGATGACGCGGCGCGCCACGTCGGCGAGGTACATGGATTCCTTCTCGCCCTGGTGGAACAGCGAGTTGAAATCCGACTCACCAATCAGCTTCGCCAGCTGATCGTTCGCGCTGAAGTCGGCCGCCGTGAGGGTGGCGAATGCGGTGGGGTCGAACTTGGGCTGCTCACCGACCGTCGCCACGAGCTGACCGCTCCGGTCCACGAGCAGCGCGCAGCGCGCGTTGCTTTCGTAGAGGAAGCGGTTGAGCGATTCGGTGATGGCCGCGAAGTCGTCTTCAGTGAACGACCAGCTCGCTGCGCCTACGGGCATGAGTCAGTCTGCCTAGTCGAGGTAAGCCTTCATGCGGCGCAGCAACTGCTGGCCACGCTTCCGGAGCAACGGGCGCTTCTCCCAGTGGACATAATCCGCGAGGAGGCGCGCCGTTTCCACGCCGGGGCGTCCGCCAAGATAGCCCAGCGCAGCCAGTCGGCGCACGGGCGACTTGCTGAACAGGTCCCTGCGGCTGCGCTCCATGGCTGCGCTCCAGACCAGGACGCCGGCCGCGAGGCCGCCCAGAAAGGCGATTCCTGCCCGGGAGAGCACCTCAGTGAACTCGCCTCGCTCGCCCAGGAAGGCCTGGCGAGTGCCGTACCCTCTCCAGCTCACATGGCCCTCCGCGCCGAGAGGGCCTGCGCGATGGTCACGCCGTCGGCGTATTCGAGGTCTCCGCCCACCGGGAGCCCGCGCGCGATGCGCGTGACGCTCACGGGCAGGGCCGCAAGCTGACGCTGGACGTACAGGGCCGTGGCCTCGCCTTCGAGACTGGGATTCGTTGCCAGGATGACCTCGCGCACTGCTTCGTTCGCCGATTCCACGCGACGGACCAGCTGCACGATGGTCAGGTCGTCCGGAGTGACGCCGTCGAGGGGAGACAACCGCCCCCCGAGCACGTGGAACTGCCCCCGGAATTCCCCCGCCCGCTCGATCGCCCCGATGTCCGCCGCCTCCTCCACCACACAGATCAGCGCGGGGTCACGCCGCGGGTCGCGGCAGATCACGCACAGCTCCTCTTCCGTCAGGTTGAAGCATCGCGAGCACGGGCGAACCTTGTCCGACAGGGTCCGCAACGCGTCCGCCAGCCGCCGGCTCTGCTCCGGCGTCTGCTTGAGCAGGTGATATGTGAGCCGGAGGGCCGTCTTGCGCCCGATACCGGGCAGCCGCGCCAGCTCGCCTGTGAGATCGTCGATCGCCGACATGCCGCGCGAGCCTAGAAGGGGAGCTTGAACGGCAGGGACATGCCGCCGGTGAGCTTGCCCATCTCGCGCTGCGCGAGGTCCTGCGCCTTCTTCTGCGCCTCCGTGACCGCCACGAGGACGAGATCCTCGAGCATCTCGACGTCCGCGGCGTTCACCACGCTCGGATCGATCTTGATGGACCGCACGGTGCCCTGCCCGTTCGCCTCCACCGTCACCATGCCGCCGCCGGCGGATGCGGTGACCGACTCCTTCTGGAGGTCGGCCTGCATCGACTGGAATTTTCCCTGCATCTCCTGCGCTTGCTGCAGGATCTTCATGAAGTCGGCCATTCGTTTGCTACCGGTCAGAATAGGAAAGCTACGCCGCGTCGCCAGACCCGGGCAACCAAGCGCAGAGACTGAAATCTAGTCAGCGAGATCGAGGTCGAGCGCCTCGATGGCGCGATCGAGGACGGGATCCTTGCGACGCATCGCCGTGAGCCGCTCGGCGCGCACCATCTCATCAGTGAGGCGGGCTGGCGGTGCCGATTTCGCGGCCGCGCGGACGACGACGCGCACGATGCCGGGAAACGCGTCGCGCATCACCTGCGTGACCTCGGCGCCGGCGAGTGCCTGCTCGAAGATGGGATTCGAATCATCCAGGGCGACGGTGAGCTCGCCCTTGCCCGAGATGGTAGCGGGCGTGGAATGTCCGAGCGCGGTTGCGGCGACGCTCTTGCCCGCCGCGCGCAGCGCGGCAACCAGATCGTCCCACCGCTCGGCGACGACGCTCAGGTCCGGGATGCCTGCGGCCGGCGCGCGGACGGGCGCCGGTGCAGGTGGCGTCGCGAACTGGCTCGGCTGCAGCGGTTCCGTCCTCGGCGTGGGCGACGACGCCGCGGCCGGTGGCGGCGCTGCCGGACGCGCCGGCGCGCTGCGATCGGCGTCGCGCACGATGGCACGCCAGTCCGTGGCAGGCGCATCGGCGGGACGTAGTGGCGGTGCCGCCCGGCGTGGGGCAGGCCCCTCGTCGATTTCGACTGAGCCGCGGCCGCCCCCCGAGCCCATGCCCTTGAGCACCGCCTCGAGTGACACAGTGCGATCCAGCAGCGCGAAACGGACGAGCAGCGCCTCCAGCAGGAGCTGCTGCTGGCCGCTCTTCCGGAAGCGCGGCTCCAGCTCCGTCACGAGGGAGAGCATGCGCAGCAGGTCGCCTGGCGCGAACACTTCCTTCCGCGCCTCCAGCGCCGCGCGGAGGCGGTCGCCTGTTTCGGCGGCCACACCGCCCAGCGTGATCGCCAGTTGCGCGCGAATCATGTCGGCGAAGCCCGTGAGGAACTGCCCGAAGTCCAGCCCCGCATCTGCCAGCCGGCCGACGAACGCGAACACGTCGCCCGCGCGACGATCGGCGAGGATGTCCAGCAGGTCGATGAATTCATCCTCGGGCACGAGCCCGAGTGCCTCGCGCACGCGCTCGGGGGCGACGTTGCCGTCGCCCATCGAGAGCACCTGGTCGGTGAGCGAGAGCGCATCGCGCATCGAGCCGTCGGCCGCGCGCGCGATCATCGCGAGCGCTTCCGGGTCGGCGGTGACGCCCTCCGATCCGAGCACGCGCACGAGCCGCTCACGGATGTCGGCCGGACCAATGCGCTTGAGGTCGAAGCGCTGCACGCGGCTCAACACGGGCGCGGCGGTCTGCGCGATCTTCTGCGGCTCCGTAGTGGCGAACACGAACACGACGCGCGGTGGCGGCTCCTCGAGGATCTTGAGGAGGGCGTTCCACGCCTCGCGCGTGAGCATGTGCGCCTCGTCGACGATGTAGACCTTGTACTGCTGGTCGCCGGAGGGTGCATACATCGCACGTTCGCGCAGCTCGCGCGCGTCGTCGACGCCGCGATTGGATGCGGCGTCGATCTCCACCACGTCGAGGCTCGACGCGCCGGCCCAGATGCGGGAGCAGCTCGCGCATTCGCCACAGGGCTCGCCGCCGAGGGCGGGGTCGCCGCGGCGTTCGCAGTTCAGCGCCATGGCGAGGACGCGCGCGAGGGTGGTCTTGCCCACGCCGCGCGGGCCGCAGAGCAGATACCCGTGCGCAACGCGATTGCGCGCGATGGCGCCCTTCAGGGTGGCGGCAACATGCCCCTGGACGGCGACGTCGGCAAATGTCTTTGGGCGATACTTACGGGCGAGGGCGAGAGCCATTGGCTGAATATTAGTCGCCGGACTTCCTCTCGGCATTCCGGCTTTTGGCTCCCTGGATTCGTATGCCGTGATTGGCGCTCACGCATACGGCGAAGTCGGTCGGCGGTCGTCGGAAAATGGCGGACAGTCGGACGGGGCCAGAGCGACGTCGGCTGTCGGACCGACGTCGGCTGTCGGACATCGGACGTCGAACAACGCAAAAAAGCGCGGGGAGCAATCCCAGTAATGGGATGCTCCCCGCGCCGAATGCCCCAGGCCTGACGAAGCGACGTCAGACACCTCATGCCGCTGCTACCTTCGGGGTCCTGACGGAGTTAGAAGGCTGCCGCCCTCCGGGACCTGGGACACCCGAAATCTAAACCCGCGCATCATCCGGGACAATTGCACTCAGCGCGATGACGCCGCGGCGATCGCGTCGCGCACGACCTCGGCGGCCCGCTCCATCGTGCGGGTGTCCACGTCGAGGTGCGCCACCGCACGCACACACGTGGGATGCCACTCGCTCACCAGCACCCCGTTGCGCTCCGCGCGCTCGATCACGTCCTGGCTCTGGATGCCGCCCTCGAGGTCGATCATCACGATGTTCGTGTCCGGAGCGACGACCTTCGCTCCCGGCGCGGCGGAAACGATGTCCGCGAAGCGCTTCGCGTTCGCGTGATCCTCGACGAGGCGATCCATGTTGTGGTCGAGCGCGTACAGCGCCGCCGCGGTGAGGATGCCCGATTGCCGCATGCCGCCCCCGAGGCGCTTGCGGATGGCGTGGGCGCGGCGGATCGCGGTGCGCTCTCCGGCGAGGATCGCACCAACGGGGCAGCCGAGACCCTTCGAGAAGCTCAGCATCACCGTATGCGCCGTGCTCGCGAAGTCCGCGAGCGGCACGCCGGTCG
The DNA here is from genome assembly GCA_039928475.1 of Gemmatimonadaceae bacterium. Lineage (GTDB taxonomy): Bacteria > Gemmatimonadota > Gemmatimonadetes > Gemmatimonadales > Gemmatimonadaceae > AG11. Next base: position 7,749 of record JBDSTA010000342.1, read on the forward strand.
CTGCGCTCGCGTTCCACAGGCGCGCACCGTCCATGTGGACGGGTATCCCGTGCGCGTCCGCGACCGCGCGCATGGCGCGCAGGTCCGCGAGCGACGTGACCTTGCCCCCTGCCCCGTTGTGCGTGTTCTCGAAGCAGATCACGCTGATCGACGGATCATGCTTCGACGGCGCGCGGATGGCGCGCTGCAGGTCGTCGGCGTTCATGACCAGGCGTCCCTCGCCGACCTTCGCCTGTCGCACCTGTACGCCGAAGAGCGCTGCCGCTCCCGCCATCTCGCCGTGGATGATGTGCGCATTCTCGTCGAGCACCGCCTCGCTCCCGAGCGGCGCGTGCACGGCGACGCCGGTCATGTTCGCCATGGACCCGGTGGGAAAGAACAGCGCGGCCTCCATGCCGAGCAGCTCGGCCATGCGGGCCTCGAGGCGCAGCACCGTGGGGTCGCCGTCGAGCACGTCGTCGCCGACCTCGGCCTCGGCCATGGCGCGGCGCATGGCGGGGCTGGGACGGGTGACGGTGTCGGAGCGGATGTCGATCATGGAGTCGGACAGTCTGGACAGTCTGACAGTCCGACAGTCAGACGACGAAACGCGAAAGGGCACCCCAAGATAATCGGGGTGCCCTTCGCGTGATGCGGTGACCGTCAGACTGTCAGGCTGTCGGACTGTCCAGCTGCACTTTACGGCTTGGTGACCTTCACCGTCGGGACGGAGACTTCCGTCTTCTTGGTGCCGGCGACCGGCTTCTGGATGATCACGGTGTCCGGCTTCGTGCCGATCACGGGCGTGTTGATCGTGTCCTTGCGCATGCCGACGTCCACATTGGGCGTGGTGATGGTGTGCGTGTCGGTCGCGATCTTCGGGGTCTCGACTTGATACTCATTCTCGCCCGTCTTCTTGCACGCCGACAACGGCAGTACGAGAACGACGGCGCCGAGCAGCAGCTTGCGCATGGTTGGCCTCCTGGATGGCGCGTTCGACGGGCTCTTGGGCAACCTTCGCGCCAAAGTCCTGTTCGTCTGGCCGGCGAGCGGGCGCGACCGTAGGCAAATCAGTCCAGAAATGCCTCGCGCTGGCGCTTCCGCGTGCGCCTGAGCTCGTACACCTGACCCACCTCGCCGCCGAGGATGAAGATCAGCGCCGCGTAGTACACCCACACGACGATGACGACGAGCGCCGCCACGGAGCCTGTGTAGAGCGAGTCCGGCTTGAATGACGCCGCATACACCGTGAAGACCAGCTTCGCGATCTCGAACATGCCCGTGGTGAAGGCGGCTGCCATCCATGCGGTCTTCGTCCGCACGCGCCGGACCGGAAGAAACTTGTACAGGCAGAAGAACATCGTCGCGATGATCAGCGCGGCCACGACCTGGCCGCCCCACGCCTTGGCGTGGCCCATCACGTCCCGCCGGATGCCGAGATCCACCAGCACCTGCACGCTGCTGTTCGTCGCCAGCAGCACGTAGCCGCTTATGAGCGTGTTCGCGGTGATCAGGACGGTCGCGAGGATGGTGATCTCGATGTCGAAGATCTTCCCGGCGATGATGCTCCGCTCGTTCTCGATGTCGAACACGCTCGCGAGGACGGTGCGGAGTGAACCGAAGAGCCGCGTGGAGAACCATACGAAGCCGATGGAGCTCCAGATCGGCAGCTGCGTGTGCGCATTCAGGATGTCGCTCAGCAGCTTGTGGTAGGGTGTGTCGGGCCCCTCGGCGTGCGCTGGCAACAGGCGGTCGAGGTAGCGCATCGCCACCTCGTTCGCGTTCGCCGACGACTTGTCGAGCAGGAACGTGAGGAACCACACCAGCAGCAGCACGAACGGCACGGCGGCGAGCAGGATGTTGAACGCAATGCCGCCGGCGAGGAACAGGACGTTGTCCTCGCCGGCGTTGTCCCAGACGCGCTTCGCATAGTCGCGAAGGGTCCATCCGAAGCTGACCAGCGGCGAGCGCTTTTGCGCTCGCGGCTGGGTCACCTGTGTCTCGATGTGCCTGGCGCCTCAGCGCATCAGAGGGTCGTATCGCCGCGCGCGGCGGTACGCGTGTCACCGCGCCCGGTGCGCGCCACGTCCGCGCCCGCATTGTACGCCGCCTTCGTCTCGGCGATGCGGCGCTCGAGATCGCCGCGCGCCTCGGCGGCGGCTTCGCGGCCCGCCTCCATGGCGCGCGAGACCTGGCGCTTCTTCGACACGATCGCGGTGCGAGCCGCGTCGATCTGCTCCTCCACGCGCGCACGCGCCGTCTCGTAG
>JBDSTA010000343.1:0-5346 GCA_039928475.1 Gemmatimonadaceae bacterium
CGCGCCGGGCGCCAGCGCGTCGATCAACAACGCATCGGCAGCGTCCGCAAGTTCCTCGACGTTCCCGGGCAGCTGTCCGTCGGCGGTTCGCACCACGGCCCAGATCTCCAGCCCGGTCGCCGCACGCAACGCGCTCACGCGCTCCACATTGCTCGCGCCGTGAAGCTGCAGCACGTCGAGCCCCACAGTCTCGGCGATGCCGGCAATCACGTCGGGCGCCTGGCCAGCGAACACGCCGACCTTCCTCGCGCGACGGCCGGCGAGCGTCACTCGAGCCTCCGCGGGGGTCCGCTCGCGCGGGCCCCCCGCGAAGATCACGCCGAGATACGACGCACCCGCGGCATCGGCGAACTCTGCGTCCGCGGAGCGCGTGAGCCCACACACCTTCACTTCAACGGACACGACGATCCCGCGCCACGGCGGCCAGCGATCGCGTTGCCGCAACCGGATCGGGAGCTGCCGACAGGCTCGAGCCGACGAGTACGGCGTCCGCACCCGCGCTGGCATACCGGACCACGTCCTCACGCGTGCGCACGCCGCTCTCGGCAATGGCGACCACTCCCGCCGGGATGTGCGGTACGATGCGCTCCGCCGTGGCGCCGTCGATCACGAGTGTCTCGAGGTTGCGATTGTTCACACCGATCATGGTAGCGCCCGCCCCCAGCGCGCGCTCCAGCTCACCCTCGTCGCGCACCTCGACGAGCAGCTCGAGCCCCAGCGCGCGCCCGGCGCGCATCATCTCGTCCAGGCGGTCCGGCGCGAGCGCACGCGCGATGAGCAGCGCAGCGGACGCGCCAAGGGCGCGTGCCTCGAGCAGTTGCACGGGCGCCACGTGGAAATCCTTCTTAAGGATGGCTATGGTGACGCCGGCGCGGACGTCGCGGAGGTCTTCCGTGGATCCGCCAAAGTGCCTGGGTTCCGTGAGGATGCTGACCCCCGCGGCGCCCCCTTCCTTGTACGCCCGCGCCTGTGCCACGGCGTCGAGCCCGGCGGCGATCGCGCCCTTCGACGGCGACATCCGCTTCACCTCGGCGAGCAGCGTCACCGTCGTGCCCCGCAGGGCCGCCTCGAGCGAGGGCGCCATGGCCGACATACCGGCCTCGCGTTCCAGCTCGGCGCTGCGGACGTCGAGCTTCTTCGCGCGCTCGTACGCCTCCGCCGTGATCGCTCCCAGGGTGCCGGTCGGATCGGTCCAGCGAGAAAATGCTTGCACTTCGGGACCTATTCGGATATGCTATTCGGGAGTTGTTCGGTCAACACGATTGTGACCGAGCACTGGAGCGTTACGTGAAATCAATTTTCCGGTGGGAGCCGCCATGCCGCTGACCAAGCGCCAACGCGAGATTCTAAACTATCTGACGCTCTACTCGGAGCAAAACGGCTATGCGCCGAGCTTCGAGGAAATCGCGGACAAGTTCAGCTACAGCTCGCTTGCCACGGTGCACGAGCACCTGAGCAACCTGGAGCGCAAGGGATTCATCAAGCGCTCATACAATGAAAGCCGGGCCATCGAGATCCTACCCAGCGACATCATGCCCAAGGCCATCGAGCTTCCCCTGCTCGGCGCCGTGGCGGCAGGTGTGCCCATCGAGGCCATCGCGCACCAGGAGTCCATCGCCGTACCGGACTCGTTCGTGCAGCGCGGCGGCAATCATTATGTGCTGCGCGTGCGCGGCAACTCGATGATCGAGGAACAGATCCGCGACGGTGATTTCGTGGTCGTGAACGAGCGCCAGCGAGCGGACAACGGCGAGATGGTCATCGCCATGCTCCACGGCAACTCTGCGACGGTCAAGAAGTTCTACCGTGAGAAGGACGGGCGGATCCGGCTCCAGCCGGCGAACGAGACGATGGCGCCCATCTACGTGCACGAGAACGACATTAGCATCCAGGGCATCGTCGTCGGCGTGATGCGCCGCTACTAGCTCGTCGCTGTAAAGGCGCGGCGCAGGCGTTCCAGTGCCGCCGCGCCCGCGCCCGCCGTCAGGCCCTCGCGGGCGCGGTTGATGGCATCTCCGAACTCACGGGGGCCGTTGGGCGCGATGTACAGCGCTGCCGCGGCATTCAACACCACTGCGCTAACGGCAGTCGGCGGCGCGGAGCCTTCGAGCACGGCGCGCACCGCCGCTGCGTTCTCCGCCGGGGGACCTCCCGCCATCTCCGACGCATCTCCCTTCGCGAAGCCGTGCGCGAGCGGATCGATCGTCCACTCCGTCGTGCTGCCATCGCGGATCTCGACGACGTGCGTGGTGCCGAGCGGGGAAATCTCGTCCATGCCGGGCTCGCCGTGCACGACGAGCGCGTGCACCGTGCCGAGCGCCTTCAGCGCGCCCGCGATGAGCGGAACGCGACGCGCGTCCGCCACGCCAACCACCTGCCTCCCGGCGCCCGCGGGGTTCGCCAGCGGCCCCACGATGTTCATCACCGTTGGTATGGCAAGCTCGCGACGTACGGGCCCCACATGGCGCATCGCGGGATGCATCAGCGGCGCGAACATGAAGACGATTCCCGCCTCGCGCAACGCACGCTCCATCACCTCGACGCTCACGTCGATCGGGACGCCGAGCGCCTCGAGCACATCAGCGCTGCCGCATTGCGATGTGAACGAGCGATTTCCGTGCTTCGCGATCTTCACGCCGCAGCCGGCGGCGAGCAACGCCGCCGCCGTGGAGATGTTGAAGGTGCCGACAGCACCGCCGCCCGTGCCGCACGTGTCGACGAGGTCCTCCGGCGACGCAAACGGCAGGCGGATCATCGCCCCGCGCAAGGCGTCTGCCGCGCCCGCGACTTCATCCGGCGTCTCCCCCTTCACGCGCAGCCCCACGAGCAGTGCGGCCACCTGCGCGGCCGTCGCCTCCCCCTGCATCACCGCGCCGAACGCGGCGCGCGACTCCGCCTCCGACAGCGAAGCGCCCATGGCGAGCTGCCGGATGGCGTGCTGGATCGGTGGAACGGGACTAGCTGACACTGAGCGTTTCGAACAGGCGGTCGGGGAGTTTCGCCTGCGTGGCGACGAGCGAGATCACGAGGCCCAGCAAGCGCACGCGCTCGATGTCCTCGTCGACGAAGATGCCGTGCATCGCGCGGTTCGCGAGGTTCAGCACGCCCACGAGCGTGCCGTGGTAGATCAGCGGGAAGCTGATGAACGAGCCCGTCGTGAAGTACTCGTCCCGGATGAGCGGGTGGTTCTTCGCCTCCGTCACGTCCTGCACGAGCAGCGGCTCGCGCGTGGACGCGACCTTCCCCGCCACGCCCTGCCCGAAGTAGATGCGGTGCCCCTCGGGGACGTTCGCCGGTATGCCACGCGCCGCAGCGATATAGAGCGCGTTGTCTTCCGGCGCGCGCAGGAGCAGCGAGCAGCGCTGCGCGCCCATGTCGTCGCCGACGAGCATGAGCAGCCCGTTCACCATGTCGCGCGGGTCGTCGGTCTGCGCGTCGAGCGTCAGCACGCGGTCGATGAGGTAGATGGTCCTGCTCTTCTGCCGCAGCGCCTCGCTGCGACGGTGCAGTTCCACGTGCGCGAGCTCGAGCTGCTCCACGGCGGCGCCGACCGTCGCCTCCACGGCATTCGCCTTCTTGTTCGCCCGTCGCGCCTCTTCCATCGCCTTCGCGACCTCACGCTCGAGCGCGACGATGCGTTCCGGCTCGTCGATGCGGTGCGTCCCCGTCGCAGCGAACAGCTGCTCTTCGAGTACGCCGAGCTTGCGCTCGTACTCCGCATGGACGCGCTGCGTCACGTCCTCGAGCGTGCGCACCGCCTCCTCGCGCGCCTCGCGCTCCGCAAAGCGCGTGAATGCGAGGTCGAACAGCGCGGCCGAGGGCGCGAGTCGCTCCGAGGAGCGCGTGCCGAAGAACTTCCGCGTCTCGTACAGCACGAGGATCGCCGCCAGCTGGCCCTCGAAACGAATCCCCCGCAGCGAGAGCCAGCCCACGTCGGGCAGCTTCGTCATCGCGAAGAGCGGCGCGAACTCGTCGGAGTGGTCGCCGAAATCGACGAACGTGCCCGCGGCCGCCACGGCGATGCGCTCGCGCGTCGGCAGGTGGTCGAAGGTCGTCTCCAGGCGCTGCCGCGTGACGATGTCCCCCGCGGGCGTCAGCCGGTCGACGAGCATGCTGCGCCGAGCGTCGAAGCGCACCAGCGCGAGCTGGGCGAATCGGTCGACTTCGGTGAGCGCATCCGCCAGGGCGAGGAGCGACGCGTCGAGATCGGGCGCGACGCTGAGCGCATGGGCGAGCGTGGCGAGCGTGCGTGGAGGCATCCGGCGGGAAAAAGAAGCTCCGTCCGCGGGACGCGGCGGTCATGAAAAGTGCGCCGCGCGCGACGACAATGTCAATCGGAACATGCACGTCGGACGTGCGTCGCGTCACACTCGCAGTTGCTTGACTCTCCGTCGGGCGGGGCTAGTTTTTAGGTCGATGCCGACTCGCACGCTGCAGCTCGTGTTGCACTATGATGGCACGGGCTTCAGTGGATGGCAGCGGCAACCTGACCGGCGCACCGTGCAAGGTGTGCTCGAGGACGCGCTGGCGCGGCTCTGTGCCGGGCCGGTGGCGGCACTCGGATCAGGACGGACCGATGCAGGGGTGCATGCGCGCGGCCAGTCGGTCGGCGTGCGCGTGCCGGAGCGGTGGACGGCGGCGACGCTGCGCCGCGCCCTCAATGCGGTCCTGCCTCACGACATCTGGGTTGCCGCCTCCCATGCGATGCGAGACGACTTTCATGCGCGGTATAGTGCCACTGCACGGCGGTACAGCTACTACATCGGGACGGACGAGGCGGCCGCCTCGCCATTTCGGCGCACCACCGAGTGGGCCATTGGCCGCCCGCTCGATCGGCGCGCCCTCGACGACGCCGCGCACCTCATCCTGGGCGCGCACTGCTTCCGCGCGTTCGCTGTCCGCGGCACCGCACCGGCCGCCGATGACCATCGCTGCATCATCGCGGACGCCCGGTGGCGCGACCGCGAAGGCGGGCTCGTCTTCGAGGTCGAGGCCAACCGCTTCCTGCATCACATGGTCCGCTTCCTCATGGGCACGATGACGGACGTCGCCTCCGGGAAGCGCCCGCTCGCGGACATCGCGCAGCTGCTCGAGGCGTCCACGAACGACGACGTCTCCGGCCCCGCGCCGGCACACGCCCTCTTCCTCGACGTCGTTCGCTACCCGGCGGACCTCTTCCTCCCTCCGGAAGCATGAAGATCTTCTTCGCAACGGCCGATCACGACGACGTCGCGTGGGGCGCCTCGCACGGCATGCTGGACGGCGTGCTCACGAGCCCTGCGCTCCTCGCCGAGCAGGGCGGTAGCGACGCACGCGCCCACCTGCTGGAGCTCTGTCGCCTCGTGC
>JBDSTA010000344.1:0-22141 GCA_039928475.1 Gemmatimonadaceae bacterium
AGAAGTTCGGCATGCAGACGATGAACGACGCGCTGTACAACCTGTACATGAACCGCGAGGTCGCGCTGGACGACTGCCTGCGTGCGTCGCACGACCAGAACGAGTTCCTGCGCATGATTGGCCAGACACCTGAGGACGACGGCGCGAAGAAGCCCGGCGCTCCGGTGGGCGCGATGGCAGGGAAGCGCTAGGCTCCGCCCCCGCGCGGCGGTGTCTCCGGAATCGGAGTCATTCCGAGCGAGCGAAGCGAGTCGAGGAATCCGCACCTACAGTTAGCGAGGTAGAGAGATGCCCAGCTTTACATATACCGCGCGCGCCCTCAACGGCGACCTGCGTCAGGCGACCATCGATGCGCCGAATCGCGATGACGTCGTCGCGCAGCTCAAGCGCCAGCGGCTCAACGTCGTCAAGATCGACGAGACGCAGGTCGCGAAGAAGAAGAAGAAGGGCGGGAAGATCTCGATGCGCGACATAGTCATCTTCACCCGCCAGTTCTCGACGATGATCAACGCCGGCCTGCCGCTCGTGCAGGCCCTCGACATCCTGAGCAAGCAGAGCGAGAACCCCGCGCTCAAGGACGTGACGAACGCCGTCGTGTTCGATGTCGAGTCCGGCCACACCGTCGCCGACGCGCTGGGCAAGCACCCCAAGGCGTTCAGCGAGCTCTATGTGAACATGGTCGCCGCCGGCGAGGCGGGTGGTATCCTGGACACCATCCTCATGCGCCTCGCGACGTTCATGGAGAAGAACGACGCCCTCGTGAGAAAGGTGAAGGGCGCCATGATCTACCCTGGCGTCATCTCGGCCGTCGCGTTCATCGCGGTGAGCGTGCTGCTCATCTTCGTCATCCCGGTGTTCGAGAAGATGTTCGCGAGCGTTGGCCTGCCACTGCCACTGCCGACGCGCGTCGTCATCGCGATGTCGAAGTTCCTTCGCGGTATCGGCGGCATCCTCACCGCCGCGAGCGCGGTGGGCCTGTGGTTCCTCGTCAAGCGCTACTACGCCACGAGCGACGGCAAGCTCGTCATCGACAAGCTCATGCTGAAGGCGCCCGTACTCGGCGACGTGCTCCGCAAGTCCGCCGTGTCGCGCTTCACGCGCACGCTCGGCACGCTGATCGGCTCGGGCGTCAGCATCCTCGATGGCCTGGAGATCACGGCGAAGACCGCCGGTAACCGCGTCATCAGCGATGCGATCATGGAGTCGCGCACGAGCATCGCCGGTGGTGAGACGATCGCCGCGCCGCTCCAGAAGTCGGCGGTATTCCCTCCGATGGTCATCTCGATGATCGCCGTCGGCGAGCAGACCGGTGGTCTCGATGAAATGTTGTCGAAGATCGCCGACTTCTACGATGAGGAAGTGGATGCCGCGGTGTCGGGCCTCCTCAGCCTCATGGAGCCGGTGATGATCGTGTTCCTCGGCGTGGTGGTCGGCGGCATGGTGGTCGCCATGTACCTCCCGATCTTCGACATGATCAACGCGGTGCAGTAAGCTGCGGTGGTCCGCGCAGTGAAGAGTGGGCCGTCTCGTTGAGAAACTTGTCGGCGTTCTCGTTGAAGCTCGACGGCCCCGTGAGAGATTCGCGGGGCCGTCGAGTTTCCAGCAGTGGGGATTCCAGTGTTGTCGAGCGCCCCGTATCACTCGGGTGACAGGCATCGTCAATTCCCAGGCACACTAAAGCAGCCATGCGCAGGTGAGCGCGAGTACCCGGCGCTAGCCGCTCGGGATGTTGGCGGAGCTCGTGGGCGGGACGACTCGCTTTGGACGCTCAGTGCTGCGCGGCTCGCACCTCGTCGATCCTGCGGACCAGGTCGGCGCCCGCCCGTTCGTCGAAGCGGCCCGCCGCCCGCCAGAACACGTCGCCTTTCTGGTCGACGAGCAGGACGTAAATGCGATCCTCGTCCCCGAGGCGCAAGGACTCGCGCAGCGGTGTCTTGTCGATGTAGAGCGTGATGGTCGCCGCACGGACCGCGGCATCCGGAATGCCGCGGCGCATGCCCCCATCGATGAGCGGCCGGATCATGCGGTACCGGCGTCCCAGCGTCGGGAGCTCGTACACCCGAAGCTCACGCCTCGTCTCGCCCGCGGCCTTGAGGAAGGGCATCCACGTATCGACCGCCTGCTGCTCTCGCTTGAACGCCACGAGCACCACGTTCAACCGTCCCTTGAAGTCGGACGGCAGGTTGAAGTGCTCGCCTTCGAGGTTGCTGCCCTCGACGTTGGGAAATCTCCCGAGTGTGTCAACCGCAACCTGCAGCATGTGCGGAGAGGCTGCGGATGGACCGACTGAGGCACCGGCAACAAGTAGGACAGCGATGGTGGAACGTAGCAACGAGGTCACGGGGCAGGGGGAACGGGAGTGTGCGTCACGAATGCGAACGCCGGCTGGCTCGCTGCCGCTGTTACTGCGTGCTCAATCCAGCGTCGCCATGCGCCCGATCCTTCTTCTCCGCGCGCTCGTCGATGCCCGCGGCGAACACCAGCGCGATCACGACGGCCGCCGACGGGATGGTGATCAGGAACCCGACGGCGAACAGGCCAAGGTCACTCACGCCCGTCACCGCTGATCAGCAGGGCGACGCATCCGAACGAGAGGATGGACGGCACCCAGAGGCCGACGAAGAGGCCCTGCTCGTGACTTCCCGTGAACCACAGGGTAACGGAGAGGAGAAATGAGACGAATGCGGCGGCGAGAATGGTCAGACCGGCCCGGCGGCGGAGGGTGTTGCGTGGCATCATCGGAGAGAGTGCGAGGGACCGAGGAGGCATGTCTGCCGCGGATCTGCATACGCTGACACGACACGCGCGGCGACCGACGGCCGCCGCGCGTGCGCATCAACGGGCGACCGTTAGTGACCAGCAGGCACGGGCGCGGCCGTCGGGAGCAGGACCGTGTCGATCACGTGGATCACGCCATTCGAGGCGACGATGTCCGCCGTCACGACCTGCGCACCGTTCACGTACACCTTGCCGTCGCGAACGACGACGTCGACCGGCAGTCCGTTGACCGTGTTCGGGGTGGCGCCGTTGGCCGTGATGATATCGCCCGCCATCACCTTTCCGGCGACGACATGGTAGGTGAGGATGGAGGTGAGCTTGGCCTTGTCGGCCAGCAACCCTTCGACCGTGCCCGCGGGGAGCTTGGCGAATGCGGCGTCGGTGGGCGCGAACACGGTGAACGGTCCGCTGCCCGACAGCGTCTCCACCAGGCCAGCGGCCTTGACCGCCGCGACGAGCGTATTGAAGCTGCCGGCTTCCGCCGCGATCTCTACGATGTTCTTCATGGGTGCTTTCTCCATTGGCTTTGTGGATTGTGCCGACAGGCCCGTCGGCAGGGTGGACAGTGCGGTGACAGCGGCGAGCGCGAAGATCCTGATCGTGTTCATGGGGGTCCCCTTCGGATTGTTTTCCCACCCGCTGAAGGGGTGGCGGTGTTGTCCAGTGTCTGTTCAAGCAAAGTGACTAGCTGTCCACTGTTTGTCAAGGCAATGTCCAGTAAATACATTGACATTTCTTGGACAAGCGTGCTAAGATGAACGCATGAAACGAGTTTCAGCGCCGAGTGAGTCCAAGCCCCGTCAACCCATAGCCGTCGTGGTCGAGCGGACGGGACTGTCACAGGACGTGTTGCGGGCTTGGGAACGCCGCTACGACGCCGTGCGCCCGACCCGGGACGCCAACGGGCAGCGTCAGTACTCGGACGCCGACATCCGCCGACTCGGTCTCCTGCATGCGGCGACGCGCGCGGGCCGGAGCATCGGCTCAGTGGCTCTGCTGTCGACCGAAGAGATCGCGCTCCTGGTCGAGGGCGACCTCTTCGCCCGCGAATCCGCGCTCGATGCGTTCGGCGCTCGACGAGACGCTGCGGCGAGCGGCTGCCGCGATGGGCGTGATGCCGTTCATTGAAACAGTGGCGGCGCCGTTGCTGCGCCGCGTCGGCGACGAATGGCATGCCGGCCGTCTCGCACCGCCGCAGGAGCACCTGGTATCGTCCGTGTTGCACGACATCATCGTCACGACGATGCGGTCGTTTCCCGAGCGCGCCGGGGCGTCGAAGATGCTCGTCGCCACACTCGCGTACTCCGCGAGTTGCGCGCACTTCGGTCGGGTCTGCCCGCCGATACGGTCCTCATCGCGGGCGGAGCGGGTGCGACGCTACTCGAAACCGAGCTTGCCGCCATGGACGTGCGCATCGACCGAGCGTGTCGGAACTGGCTGCTGCGCTCAGACGCGAGCGATCCACCGGCTGACGGAAGATCGTCCTCGCGCGCGTGGCTTCACGCCGTTCGCCGGCGGACGATCGTGATGTCTCCGAGCGTTCAACCGTAGATGGTTCCCACGACGATGAGAACCGCGAGACCGAGCATGCCGGCCGCCGGCAGCGACTTGCGGAGTGGGTCGTGAATCCTGAAATGCATCGCGAGGGCGCCGAGCATGAGGACGCAAAGCAGGAGCGCTGCGGGAAGGACGAGGATGTGGTAGAAGATTCCCGCGACGAGCGCGAGCGCCGCACCCACCTTCAGTACCCCGACGACGACGACCATCCAGCCGGGCAGGCCGTACGCGGCGAACTCTTCACGCATGTTCGTCGCGTTGGCACCTCGATAGACACTGCTTCGGTTGGCGCGCAACAGCCAGACGTTCAGCAGGCCGAGGGCGGCTACGATCTGGAAGGTGATGATGAGGGTGCCCATTGCAGTTACCGCCGCATTCAGGTGAGCGAACTATTCAGCATGCCATATCTATGGTCTCAACTGGTTAGAAGATGCAAGCCAGCATCGTGATCGCGGTCTCCGTGTCGAGCCTCACCTTCCTCGTGTACGGCGCGAGCCTGTGCGTCTCGGACGCCATGGTCGCCGAGTTCGAGCGCTACCATCTCGCACCGTACCGTACCCTCGCGGGCACACTGGAGATGGCGGCGGGGGCAGGGTTGTTGGTGGGTCTCCACTTTCGTCCGTTGCTGCTCCTGTCGGCCGGCGGACTCGCGGGAATGATGCTCGGGGCGATGCTCGTCCGCATGCGCGTGCGAGATCCGTTGGTGTCGATTATTCCGGCCGCGCTTCTTCTCTGCCTGAACCTGTTCATACTTCTGGCTCCCACATGGACGTTACATCGCAGCACACCCAACCAGGTCGGGAGTACCCACGGCGCGATGCGTGCTGTGCACTCGGCCATGACCCAGCGCACAAACGTCAATCGCCAATGGCTCCTCGCCGAGCGACCCTCCGGAGAGCCGACCAGCACGACACTGCGCCTCGACGAGATGCCAGTCGTGGCGGCAGGCGATGCACAGATGCTGTTGCGCACCGTGTACCTGTCTCTCGACCCGTACATGCGCGGCCGCATGAGCGACGCCCCGTCGTACGCCGCACCGGTTGCCATTGGTGACGTGATGGTCGGGGGCACGGTGTCGCGCGTCGTCGAGTCGCACCTTCCCGGCTTCACGGAGGGCGACTGGGTGCTGTCCTACAACGGCTGGCAGGATTACGCCGTCTCCGACGGACGCGGCGTCACCTCTCTCGGTGCGTCGCCTGCTCATCCGTCGTGGGCACTCGGCGTGCTCGGCATGCCGGGCTTCACGGCGTGGGCCGGCCTCACCCTGATCGGGAAGCCGAAGGCGGGCGAGACGATCGTCGTCGCCGCGGCCACCGGCCCGGTCGGCGCGACCGTCGGCCAGGTCGGCAAGCTCCTCGGCTGCCGCGTCGTCGGCATCGCAGGCGGCGCCGAGAAGTGCGCGTTCGCGGTGGACACCCTCGGGTTCGATGCGTGCCTGGACCACAGGTCGCCCGACCTGCGCGGCCGCCTCGCCGGCGCCGCACCCGGCGGTATCGATGTCTACTTCGAGAACGTGGGCGGCGCCGTGTTCGACGTCGTGCTTCCGCTCCTCAACACGCTTGCGCGCATTCCGCTCTGCGGCCTGGTGTCCCAGTACAACGCCACGCGCCTGCCCGACGGGCCGGACCGCAGCGGACGCCTCATGGGGGAGTTCCTGCGCAAGCGCGTCACGGTGCAGGGCTTCATTGTGTTCGACGACTTCGCGCCCCGGTATCCCGAGTTTGCGGCGGCCATGCAGGGCTGGATCGCGGAGGGCAAGATCGTCTATCGCGAGGACGTCGTGCACGGACTCGAGCATGCGCCGGCAGCATTCCTCGGAATGCTGCGCGGCGACAACTTCGGCAAGCGCGTGATCCGCGTGGGAGACGGTGACGTCCGATGACGAAGAAGATCCTGATGGTCCTCACGTCGCACGACCAGCTCGGCGACACGGGGAAGAAGACCGGCTTCTGGCTCGAGGAGTTCGCGGCGCCGTACTACGTGTTCAGGGATGCGGGCGCGGACGTCACGCTCGCGTCGCCCATGGGTGGGCAGCCGCCCCTCGACCCCAAGAGCGACGACGCCGACGCGCAGACCGGCGACACGCGCCGCTTCAAGGGCGATGAGGCCGCGCAGCGCGCCCTTGCGTCGACCGCGAAGCTGTCGGACGTGAACGCCGATGGCTTCGACGCGATCGTCTATCCGGGCGGCCACGGGCCGCGGTGGGATCTCGCAGGGGACGAAGACAGCCGCCGGCTGATCGAGGCATTCGCGAAGAAGGGCCGGCCCATTGGCGCGGTGTGCCACGCGCCGGCCGTGTTCCGTGACGCCAACGGCGCCGACGGACGCAAGCTGGTGGCGGGCAAGCGGGTGACGGGCTTCACCAACACCGAGGAACAGGGCGTCGGCCTCACCGACGTCGTACCGTTCCTCGTGGAGGACATGCTGAAGGAGAACGGCGGGAAGTACGAGAAGGGGCCCGACTGGGGAAGCTACGTGGTGCGCGATGGAATGCTCGTGACCGGGCAGAATCCGGCGTCGTCGGCAGCGGCAGCGAGGGAGCTGCTCGCGCTGCTCGCTTAGCCGACGCGGCGCAACTGTGCGACCAGCCCTGGAAGGGTCCCTTCCACCAGCACGCCTATCGCCGCGAGCGCACTGGTGAGCGCGCGTGCCCCCGCACCCCCCGCGATGATCGAGATCGCGGCGGGTAGTTCCGACCGCAGTGCTTGCAGCTCGCCGAGCACTCGCCCCGGATCGTCCACATAGACGACGCTCAGCGCGACGACGCTCACGCCCGCGGCGATCGCGGCATCGGCGATCTCGCCCGCCGGCAGGTCCGCGCCGAGGTAGAGCACATTCCAGCCTTCCACCGCCGCGGCCGCACCGACGAGCGCTGCGCCGATGGCGTGTCGATCGCCGGCTGGTGTCGCGACCAGCACGCGCGGCGCGCCGTTCCGCTGCGGCACCGACCGCATCGTGCCCGTGAGGATGTCGTGCAGGATTGACGACACGAGATGCTCCGGCGCGGGCGACAGCCGGCCCGCATGCCATTCGTCGCCCACGCGCCGGAGCAGAGGCCCCGCGAGCGTCTCGATGAATGGCGACACACCCATCGCGGCGGCGGCCCGGCGGAGCGTTTCGTCGAGCGCCTGCGCATCGAGCGACCGCGCGAGCATGAGCGCGGCCTCGACGGCCTCGCCCGCATCCGATGCCGTCGGCTGCGGAGGCGCGATCCGCTCGCGCGCTGCCACATCGTCGGCGACGAGCGCGGCGATTTCCTCCGTCGCGAGCCGAGCGACCTGTCCGATGCTGCGCCCCGCGCGCGTTGCCGCGCGCAGCAGGGTGAGCCGCTCCACGTCGGCGTCGCTGTAATAGCGCTGCCCGCCCGGGGCGCGGATGGGATGCACGGCCTCATACCGCCGTTCCCACACCCGAAGCACGTCCTGGCTAAGTCCCGTCCGCTCGGCAACGACCGCGATGGGGTGTCCTGTGCGTGTCGAGCCGGAGTCGGGAAAGGGCATCATGAAGACAACCTAGGTCGACTGTCCAGCCCGTGTCAAGGAATATATCTGGACAAATGCTTGGCATTGGAAGGCAAGGAGTGCCATGTTCCATGAACAACGATTGGACAGTGGTGCGCGAGGTCCTCGCCGTGAGCTGGCGCGTCGGCCCAGATGAACCACAAGGAAAAAGGCACCCATGAAGAAGATCGTCCAGATCGCCGCCGAAGCGGGCAGCTTCAACGCCCTCGTCACCACCGTGAAGGCGGCTGGCCTCGCCGAGACGCTTCAGGGCGCGGGTCCGTTCACCGCGTTCGCCCCGACGGACGCTGCGTTCGCCAAACTGCCCGCCGGCACGGTAGAGGCGCTCCTCGCCGACAAGGTGATGGCGGGCGACATCGTCAAGGCACACGGCGCCAAGCCCCGTCGGCGCCGGCAAGTACCCTTCGCACCAGTCGCTCGGGCGACGGCTTCGCGCCGCCGCGCGAGCACCTGTTCCATCCCTCACACGCGCTGCCTCGTCGCCTGACACCAGCATCAGCATACGAATGCAGCAAGCTCTCCATTGCCGTAATCTGGTATTACCTGTTAGTGCTCCCCACCGCGCTGCGCGTCTGCGTGCTCATGCTCGGCGCACTGGCGATGCACTACAGGATGCACGACCTGCTGAGAAAGCCCGCACTGCCAGCTGCCATGCGCGCGCTCGCCACCATCGTCGTCATGGGTTCCGCGTTCCGCTGATCGGCTTTCCATCTTCCGCCGTTCCGCACCCGGCCGCCCTGCACGTCGCGAGCGCTGCGAGCCGGGCAGACAGCCCCGATACCAGTGCAGGATCGGCGCGCTTCGCCAGGTTCGCGAGCTGGTCTGGATCCGCGGCGAGGTCGTACAGCTCGCGGTCGCCGTTGCCGTATTCCACGTAGGTGTACTGGCCCGTACGAATCGCGTTGAAGCTGTTCGGGTTCTTCATGTCGCCCCCATCGCCGAGCTCCTCCTGCGCATCGCGTCCGCCGCGGCGCTCGATCATGAACGACGTACGACCCCACGGCGCACGCATGCTCTTCAGCAGGGGCAGGAATGAGCGGCCATCCACGAATGCCGGAACGCGAGCCGCGGCCATCGCGGCGAAGGTGGGCGCGAGGTCGTTGTTCAGCACCATCGCGCGCTCGTGCCGGCCGGCGGCTACACCCGGACCACGCACCACGAGCGGCACGCGAATGTCCATCTCGTATGCCGTGTTCTTGCCCTGCGCGAGACGGTGCTCACCCATGTGGAACCCGTTGTCCGATGTGTAGATGACATAGCTGTTGTCGAGCTGGCCCGTTGCGCGCAGTGCCGTCACCACGCTGTCCACGAGGTCGTCCACCGACTGGAGCGAGCGAAGGCGCTTGCGGTACATCGTCTCCATCCGCGCGATCATCTCCGGCCTGAGGCGGGGGCGATTCACCAATGGCCTCGGCTTGTCGCTCACGTCTGCCTCGTCGAATGACGCCGGCCGCGGCAGCGTTGCGTCCGCGAACATGCCTTCATGTCTCGGCGCCGCGGTCGCTGGCGCATGCGGCGTGAACGGTGCGACGTACAGGAACACCGGCGTATGATCCGCAGCGCTGCGGCGAATGACGTCGGCCGCCTTGTGCGCGATGACGTCGACGAGGAAGTCCTCCGGCCTGTGGCCGTAGCGCACCATCGCGCCCTTCTCGTACATCGTGTAGTCGTAGCTCGGGTAGCCATTTCCCACGCCATACCACTCGGTCCACCCCGCTGGCGCGCCGAGAGTCGGCTGGTAGCCGTTCATGTACTTGCCGAACATCGCGGTGCGGTAGCCGGCCGCCTGGAGCCAGGTCGCGACGGTGGACGAGTCGCGTCCGAGCGAGCGGAACTTGTCGTATCCACCGGTGGGCTGGGCGTTGCCCTCGATGAGCGTATTGTGCGGGTACTGTCCGCGCAGGGTCGTGGCGCGCGAAGGGCAGCAGAGCGCATAACTCACGAAGTAGTTGTCGAAGGTCGTCCCCTGGTCGTGCAACAGCGCCTTCGCCTTCGGCATGTGTGCGTGGAGAGCGACGTCTTCGTCGTCACTCAGGATGAAGATGATGTTCGGGCGATCAGCCGTCGGACCGGGAAGCTGCGCGCCGGACACGTCACCGCATGCCGTGCCGAGCAGCGGAAGGGACAGCGAGAGCGCCGCGGCAGCGGCGCGACAGAGCATGGTGGGACGCATGGTCTTCACAGTTCGGAATTGGGCGAAGCGGGGTGTCCAGCATGGTGGACGTGGCCGTGCCCGCCCTGTTAACGGCGGCCTCCCCGGCGTTGCGTGCCGGCCCCAGCCTCTTGAACCAATTCGCAGAACCGGATCGACACCATCACTCGGCGATCTGCGTCGCCTCGTTTAGCCTTCCATGATGCTCCGTCTCCGCGAACCCGCTCCACCCGCGCGCGCCGACGCGCTCGTCGTCCTCGGCCGCGGGGTGGATCCCGATGGATCACTTCCCGTCCTCGCGAAGCAGCGCGTCGAGCGCGCCGCTGAGCTGTTCGCCTGGGAGGTGGCGCCGCGCATCATCTTCAGCGGTCGCTGCTCGCTCATGACCGACACCATTCCCGACAGGAGCGAAGCCGCGGCCATGGCTGAGTACGCCGCGGCGATCGGCCTCCCGCCCGACGCCCTCCTCGTCGAGGACGACTCTCGCGACACCGTCGGCAATGCGTACTTCGTCCTCCGTCGTTTCCTCGAGCCGAATGAGTGGAACGCGATTCGCGTCGTGACATCGGACTTTCACATCCAGCGAGCCTCCTGGGTGTTCCAGAAAGTCCTTGGTCTCGGATACGACGTCTCGTTCTCCGCCTCGCGCTCCGAGCTCGATCACTCCAGCGTCGCCGCGAGGGCGCGGGAGGAAGCCAACATCAACGCATTCCTGATGGAGTGGATGGAAAATATTCCCGACGGCGACCCCGTTGCCCTTGCGCGCTTCATCTGGACGGACCATCCCGGCTACGCGGCTGCGCCAACGATGACCAGGCTCGAGATCCAGGAACGGATCAACCTGCTCGCTCGCTCGCATCGCGTGGATGATGGCCTGCCGCGCGGAAGCCGGAGCCAGCAGGTGCGGGTGGTCGACCTGTGATCTGCATCCTGCACGGCTACCTCCTGGAGGGCTCCGGAAGCAACCTCTGGACGCGCTGCATCGTGGAGTCCCTGTGCAAGGCGGGACACACCGTGCAGCTCGTGTGTCAGGAGCCGCATCCGGAGCTGTATGACTGCATCGCGGAGGCCTGGCGCTATCGCCTCGATGGAAGCGTCGAGAACATGTTCGTGCGCGAGGTGCCGTACGCGGGTCGCTGCATCATGCACAAGCCGGAGCTCGGCGACACGCTCCCCGTGTACGTGCACGACAAGTACGACGAGTATGCGAACGTCGTCCCGATGGTCAACCTCGACGACGACGCGATCGAGCAATACATCGACCGCAACGCGCGGGTGGTGCGGCGCGTCGTGATGGAGCGCGGCGTCACCGCCATGCACGCCAACCACGCCGTGCTCATGTCGGTCGTGGCGCAGCGAGTCGGCGCGGAGACGAACGTTCCCTACGCGGTGATGCCGCACGGAAGCGCCCTGGAGTACGCCGTCAAGCTGGACGAGCGGTTCCGGAGCTATGCGACGAGTGCCTTCACGGATGCCGCGCACATCTTCGTGCTCGGTGACGAGATCCGCACCCGCGTTGCGACGATGCTCCCCGACGTCCCCGGACTCGACGAGAAGGTCAGCACACTTCCGCTCGGCGTGCATACGGACCAGTTCGAGCCGGTGCCGAGGGAGCGCCGCCGCGAAAAGATTGGACGTCTCCTCGTGGCGCTTTCGGGACTCCCGCGCGGACGCAGCGCACACCAGCTGCCACGGATGCTCGCTGGCGTGCGCGAAGCCGGTGACCTCGATGCACTGCGCGCGACGTTCTCCTCCGTGACGTACGAGATGAAGCGCCCGGATGAGGATCTCGAGGAGAAGCTGCAACTCGTGGACTGGGAGCACGACGCCATCGTGCTGTTCGTGGGACGGCTCATCTCGGCAAAGGGTGTGCAGTCGGGCCTCGCCGCGCTTCCGCTCATGCTCGCAGCAGATCCGGGGGTGCGACTCGTCGTCGTCGGCCACGGTCCGCTACGCGAGCCCATGGAGGCGTTCCTCTCGGCACTCGAGCGTGGTGATCGGCAGCTCGTGGATCGCATCGTCGATTGCGGGCGCATCCTCGAGGGCGATCCGGACGGTGGGTCAGGTGGGAAATCGCTCGGGAAGGTACGCGCCTTCTTCGACACCCTCGCGTCGCGAGGCGAGCTCGATCACTACTTCGAGCTTGCCCGCGAGCACGTGCGCGCCGACCGCGTCATCTTCACCGGCTATCTCACGCACACCGAGCTGCAGCATCTCTTCCCCTGCTGCGATGCGGGCATCTTTCCCTCGATCGTGAAGGAGGCCGGGCCGCTCGTGTTTCTCGAGGCGCTGGCATCGGGCTGCTTTCCACTCGGCACCTACTTCGGCGGGATGAAGGCGAGCATCGATGCGATCGCAGGGGCGTTTCCGGAGAACATCGCCCAGGCGATGAAGATCGACCCATCCGATACCGTCGCGGACATCGTCACGCACGTTGAAACCGCGCTGCACTTCGGTGTGCGGTACAAGGACGTCCTCAGCCGCACCGCCCGTGAGCGGTACGACTGGACGAGCGTGGCGTCGCGACTGGCGACGGAACTCGAAGCGCTCGGTCCCGTCCTGCGTTAACCGTCAACGTCGCGCGCGATCATGGGACGGCACGCCATGCCTTCATGGCGTTACGTCGGCGCGTATCCAGGCCTTCCTGAATCTCTTCGCCGCGGCTGCGGACTCCGCCGTCCTGCCTTCAGCCTTCAGGCTCTTCGCCAGTCCGTCGAGCGACCATCCGTTCTCTGGATTCCGCAGCAGGTCCTCTCGAAACGCCTGCTCGGCCTCGGCGGCCTTTCCGGCGGCGAGGAGAATCCGACCGAGCCGCTGACGCACGGGCGCGTACCATGTCGTGGGCTCGTCGTAGCGCACGCCGTCTTCCATGGCGGCCGCAGTGCGCAGCAGAGCGATCCCGTCCGCGGTTCGCCCGCGAGCGAGCGCAATCTCGGCCTCGACGGTCTTCGCCGCGAGGTCGGTCACCTGTGGCGCAGTGTTCGTGGTCATCACGAGCTGGTCGCGCGGAATCCGGGCCGCAAGCGCGCGCAGCGCCGATAGCTCCCGTTCGGCGCTGTCTGGGCGGGCCGTGCGCGCATAGGCAACGCCTCGCGCGTGATGCCACATCGTCCGCGCGAGCATGAGCGTCGCTTTGGGCGCAGGCTCGGACAGGACGTCATCCCACTTTGCGAATCGCGTGAGCGCGAGCGTGGGGACGGCCGCGATCAGCTCATAGAGCGGAGCCTGCTCGTAGATCTCCACCGGGACGTTCGCCACGAGGTCGCGCGCCGCCTTGAGTGAGACCTTCGTCTGGCCGTCCATCGCTGCGGCGGCCCAGAGGAAGTGCAGGTTGTGCGCATAGTAGAGCGGATAGACACCCTGCGGCTTCTGCTCCCCGATGAACACCTCGTCCGTGTGTGCCGCGTGCTGGTTGCGTCGCACCGCCTCGGCATAGTTGCCCGTGCGCATGTAGATGTGCGCGGGCATGTGCACGATGTGGCCGGCGCCCGGCATCAGCGAGGCAAGCCGGTTCGCGCAGGGCAACGCCCGTTCCGGCGAATGCGACTGCTCCACCGCGTGGATGTAGAAATGGCACGCACCCGGATGGTTCGGGTTGGCCTTCGTGACGCGCTCGATCTGGTTGACGGCCTCGAGAATACTGCCTACAGGCTTGCCGTCGGCGGAGAACCAGTCCCACGGGTGGAGCAGCATGAGTGCTTCGGCCAGGAGCACGCGTGCGTCCTGATCCGCCGGATGCAGGCCTACGAGCCGACGCATCCCGTCGACGTACAGCGAGTCACGCTTCCCGCGCTCGCTCCCCGGCACGGGGGAGTAGCGCGTTGAGATCGCCTCGACGTATGCACGCTCCCGCGCGCTGCCGTTCGCCGCCAGCCGCCTTGCCTCCATCACCGACGTGTACGCCTGACGCTCGGCGGCTGTGTCCATCGCCACGTTGACGTTGGGGCCGAGTGCCATGGCGATGCCCCAGTGCGGCATCGGGCTCAGCGGATCGAGGCGCGCCGCCTCGCGGAACGCGCGCACGGACTCCTCGGAATTGAAGCCGTAATACAGTCGAAGCCCTTGATCGAAATAGGCCTGGGCCTTCGCCGACTTCGTCTCGATGGGGTGCGACAGCGTGCCGAGATCGCGGTACAGCGCCGGTGCTGTTTGGGCAGCGGCAGGCGAGAGGGCGAGAAGGGACGCGAGGATGCAGCGAGTCAGGTTGCGAAGCAAGCGAGCTCATTGTGGCGCTGTCGTTTCAGGCAGCAGTGAGGAGATGCAGCGGGCCGGAACTGGCTCCGTCGCTGCGACCGCATTGAACGTAGCGATTTAGCCGGCCTCCTAGTGCCGGACGCGTGGCGGCTCAAGTTCGGCCTCCGCTGGTTTGCAACACAACCTCGACGAAGAGGCCCCTCCGACATGTTCCTTCTTACCCCGGCGCGCGTCGCACCGTACCGCACTCGCTGGTCTCGCCCCGCTCGCAGTGGCGTGCTCCGAATCGCCGTCGTCCACGCTGATGAGTCCCGCCGCTCCGTCGGCGTCGTCCAGCATCCGCTACACGCCGAGCCCTTCTGCCATCCGAGGGGCCATCGCGTGCAGAAATGGACCAGTATATACTGCAGATTCAGGCTTGCGTGAGGGGCAGAAATGGAGTAGTATCGCTTGTAGGAATGGACCAGTACAACCGTCCCGCGAGCCGATGGCCTATCACCACCGAATCGTCGACGCCGAGCTCGATGAGCTACTTCCAGCCCTTCCTGCCATCGCCATGGAGGGAGCGAAGGGCGTCGGGAAGACAGCCACGGCGAAGCGTCGCGCGACGACAGTAGTCCATCTCGATGAGCCGGCACAACGTGCGATCGCCGAGGCAGACCCCTCGGCCGTGCTGGCGAGAACTCCACCTGTCCTGCTCGACGAATGGCAGCACGTACCGGCGATATGGGACGCCGTACGACGCGCCGTCGACGACGATACGTCGCCCGGTCGTTTCCTGCTCACAGGCTCCGCGCTACCGGACGACAAGCGCGTCCACTCCGGTGCCGGGCGCATCGTGTCGCTGCGCATGCGACCCATGACGCTCGCCGAACGCGGCGTCGGAACGCCACGGGTCAGTCTCCGCGCGTTGCTCGCCGGGAGCAGGCCCGCGCTCGCGGGAAGAACCCGGGTCACGCTCACCGATTACGTCCGCGAAATCGTTCGGTCTGGATTCCCCGCATTGCGATCGCTCGAGGGGCGAGCCCTTCGCACGCAACTCGACAGCTACCTCGCGCGCATCGTCGATCGCGACTTCAGGGAGCAGGGCATCATCGTACGTCGCCCGGAGACGCTGCGGCGATGGATGACCGCGTATGCGGCGGCGACATCGACGACGACCTCGCTCGAAAAGATTCGTGACGCCGCGACGGGCGACGAACGCGAAAAGCCCGCGAAGGCCACGGCACTCCTGTATCGCGAGGTGCTCGAGCGGCTGTGGATTGCGGACCCGGTGCCGCCCTGGCTTCCGAGCCACAATCACCTTGCCGCGCTTGCGCAGGCCCCGAAGCACCAGCTGGTCGATCCGGCGCTAGCTGCACGCCTGCTGCATGTCGACGCGGAAGCACTGCTGGAAGCCACTCCACTCGAGGGTCCCGCCCTGAAACTCGCCCCGCGCGACGGCACGCTCCTCGGGCGACTCTTCGAGGCCCTCGTGACGCTCGACGTCCGCGTCTTCGCGCAGGCCGAGGAGGCGTCGGTGCACCACCTGAGGACGCATGCGGGCCGCCAGGAAGTCGACCTGATCGTCGCTCGCGATGCGCGTCACGTTGTGGCGATCGAGGTGAAACTCAGCGCGGACGTGAACGACGGCGACGTGCGTCACCTGCACTGGTTGAAGGAGCAGATCGGCGACGACCTGCTGGACGCAATCGTCGTCACGACCGGACCGCAGGCGTACCGCCGGCGCGACGGCATCGGCGTGGTTCCGGCGGCGCTCCTCGGCGAATAGAGGGACGCGTCGCTCGGCTCGTGTGCCGCCATTAACGGTCTGGTCCGCGCGGCGTCAACCAATGTGAGCCGCGTACCGGCGGGCGTGCCGTGTGACGCTCGTCACTCTTCTCGCGCCTTCGTTTTGCCTGTTGACGAGCCAATCGTTCATTCGTGTACAGGGTACGAATCCCGCCTCGCAAACCCGCACTTCCTGTCATCCAGAGCTCATGAGCGACACGACGGATCATTCGCCAAGGTGGGGGGCACCGTCCGGCAGCATGGCGGTGCGGCGCCGGCCTGCGCGCAAGGACGCCCCGTCGATCACCGCGCCACGGGCGCGGCTTGAACGGCCTGCCGCGACCGCGGTGGCCCAGGTGACGGTGCTCGTCCCCGCCTACAACGAAGCGGCCAGCATCGCGGACACCATTCGCAGCCTGCAGTCGCAGACGCTTCCCGCCGCGGAGATCATCGTCATCGATGACTGCTCCACCGACGAGACCGCGGCCATCGCGCGATCGCTCGGCGTCCGCGTGATGCACCCGCCGGTGAACACGGGATGCAAGGCCGGTGCACAGAACTTCGGCCTCGCGTTCGTGCATACGCAGTACACGATGGCCATCGACGCGGACACATCCCTCGCGCCCGACGCCATCGAGAAGCTGATGGCGGCACTCGAGGACTCGTCCGTCGCGGCCGCATGTGGCTTCGTCATTCCGCGGCACGTGCGAAGCATCTGGGAGCGCGGACGCTACGTGGAATACATGTTCGCCTTCAGCTTCTACAAGCAGGTGCAGGATTTCTACGGCAAGCCGCTCATCGCGTCGGGATGCTTCTCGGTCTACCGCACCGACATCCTCCGCGATCACGGCGGATGGGGCACGCGCACGCTCGCTGAAGACATGGACCTGACGTGGAGCCTGTACGAGTCGAAGCATGGTGTGCGCTTCGTGCCCGAAGCCGTCTGCTATCCCATCGAGCCGCACGACTTCGCCTTCCTCAGCAAGCAGCTCAAGCGGTGGTCGCACGGCTTCGTGCAGAACGTGCAGCTGCACTGGCGCGGCCTCGTGCACGTTCCGTTCTTGCGCTCCGCTGTTGCGGTCTCGCTCTGGGACGCGACGCTCGCCGCGCTCGTGTACCTGTTCATCCTCCCGGCGCTGGCCATCGGGTTTCGCAATCCGTGGCTGCTCCTCGGCTACGTCATCGACGCGCCCGCCATCGCGGTTCCCGTCCTCGCGGCAGCAATCCCGCGCGGCGAGGGCCTCAAGGCGCTGGCGAGCATCCCCGCGTTTCTCGTGCTTCGCACGGTGAACGCGCTGTTCTTCCTGCGGGCATTCTGGGCGGAGCTCGTCCTCCGGAAGACGTTCCGCATCTATGAGAAGGGGCACTGAATGACCGCTGGACTTCCTGGCGTGGGCATCGGCGGGATCTTCTATCTCGCCTCGGCGCTCCTGATGCCGTTTCACTCGCTCGCGGCGGTTCTCCGCGGCCGTCCGGACGAGGCACGCTGGCCCCTCGCGCTACGCCAGGCCGCACTTGCAGCGCTCATTCTCGGCGCGCTCTGGCTCACCGGCCTCGCGCTCGGCTGGATCATCCCGCTGGTGTTTCCCGAAGCTACGCGGCTCGTCGCCGGCGAGGGCGCGGTTCCGGGCCAGGTGCACAACGTGGTCAGGGCAGGGGCCTTCCTCCTCTCGTTCGGAACGCTCGGCGTGGTGTTGCTCGCTGTTCAGCTGCTGCGCGTCGTGCTGCCTGCGAAGGCAACGCGACCAGACCACTCGTCAGCGTCGCGCACCTCGCCGCGCTCGGCGGCATAGTGCCGATGCGCGTCAACAGTACATGGCGCATTGGCGCTGCGATGTCGCTGGTGGCTTTGCTTTCCGTCTCCACGCAGGCATCAGCCCAACGCGCCAGCGTACTCCGTGCCGACTCTTCCTACGCTATCGGCGAACGTGAGCGCGCGGAGCGCGAGTATGCGGAAGTCCTCGCGGTCGATCCGAACCAGTCCCACGCGGCGTTCCGGCTCGCGCAACTGCGTGAGAAGCGCGACATCTCCGCCGCAATTGCGCTGTACCGCCGTTATGTCCAGCTCCAGCCGCGCGACGCATGGGGTTACATCGCGCTCGGCGACGCGCTCGGCCGCGCCGGCGATGTGTCAGCGGCCAGCCGCGCCTACGACGACGCACTTCGCCTGGCGCCGAACGAGCGCGACGTCCACGTCGGACGCGCACGGATGCTCGCGCGCGCCATGCACACGGACGCATCGATCGAGGCGTACGAGCAGTACCTGGTGCGCACTCCGCGTGATGTGGACGCATGGCGTGAGCTCGCGGCGCAGCGGCGTCGTGCCGGCCAGTATGGGGAGGCGATTTCCGATCTCGAGCGGGCGCGCTCGCTGGACACGGCGCAGGCCGGCGTGATCACGAAGGATATCGGCCGAGTGCGCGCGCTCGCCCGTGCCACCGTCGAGCCGCTCGCTGGCGGCAGCACGGATTCGGACGGTCTCACGACGGAACGTGCCGGTGCGACGGTGACGAGTCCATTGCTCGGACGTGCCCGCGTGTTCGCCTCCGGCTCGGCCGATCGCGCTGGTGACGGAAGTGTGTCGCGCGGCGCGCAGATGGGCGCCATCGGTCTCCTGTATCGCCCGCTCGCGCAGCTACGCTTCGAGCTCGCTGGCGGTGTCGCACGCGCCGACCG
Organism: Gemmatimonadaceae bacterium; assembly: GCA_039928475.1. Lineage (GTDB taxonomy): Bacteria > Gemmatimonadota > Gemmatimonadetes > Gemmatimonadales > Gemmatimonadaceae > AG11. The sequence continues at coordinate 18,649 of JBDSTA010000344.1, forward strand.
GTCCTTCATCGATTCGACGACGACCTTCATCCCGCGGCCGAATGGACCGAACGGCCGGCCGCGCCCGCCCATCGGCGTCACGACCGTGCGCGGCGTGAGCAACGTCGAGTCGTTCCCCGTCGGTCGCGCGCGCCTGTCCTGGCGCAACCCGGGAGATGCCGTCGCAGTGGACGTGCGCGGTGGCCGGCAGCTGCTCGACGCATCGCCCTACCTCATTGCGCAGGGCGTGCTTCGCGACGAGGCGAGCCTGTCGCTCGACGTCCGTCTCGCGGGCCCCGTGCGTGCGCGCGGATTCGCGCGGCTGGCCAGCATCCACAACGCCGACGAGAGCAACGGCCGCAAGGTGCTCGGCGGCGCACTCGCCTACGTGCCGGGCCCGTGGGAAGTCACGCTGCGCGCGCAGTCGATGACGTACGATGCCGCGAGTACGCTCGCATACTTCGCACCGCGATACGTACGCACCGCCGAGGCGACGAGCTACATCGAGACAGAGACGGAAGGTGGAACGACCTTCGCTATCGACCTGGGCGCAGGAGGCCAGCAGGTCGCGGACTGGACGACGGCCGCCGGCGAGTGGTCTCCGTCATTCCACGCGTGGGCGCAGATGTTGATGCCGCTGACACCGGGCCTCTCGCTCGGCAGCGAGGTTGAAGCCTATTCGTCGCGTGTGAGCACCGACGCGCCGGGCCTCTCCCTGTCAGCTGATCAGTGGCGCTACGGCTCGCTGAGCGTGTGGCTTCGCGTTGCCTTCTAGCGCTGGCGCTAGCGGAACGCCTCACTGAACAGCGCGTCGTGGTACCAGTCAGTTGGAGCTCCGTGTGTACGCAGTACGGTGGCCAACTGCGCCCACGTCCGTACGCCATGCAGCAGTGTGTGCGCCACGATCTTTCGCGCTGACGCGCGCACCGTGCCAGCGGAGATGGTCTGGAATTCGATCTCGCATGAAAGGTCCGCCTGCGATGCCCGCCCGACCCACGTGGCCAGCCGCGCATTCGCCGCTCGCGCCGCATCGAAGAGCGCACCTGCTGGCGCGAGGGGAATGGCCTCGAACGGAGTGACAGCGATCCTTTCGAGTCGGTCGACGTAGCGACACTCCACGCCGGCGATATGATGGATCACGTGGCGCACCGTGGCCATCCGGCCTCCGCCGTCAGCGTCCGCGGCGAAAGGCACCTCCAGCCCCTCCGGCGCCTTCGCGAAGAATGCCTTCCAGTGATCGAGCTGCTCGCGCTCGTAGCGCAGCAGCTCGTCGAACTCGATCGTCGGATTCATCGGCGTCACCCCTGCATGATGCGAAGGTAGGCAGCCCACGGCCCGACCGCGTCCTGGTACTGCCGCGCCATCACGCGCGCGATCTGGCCGATGTGGGAGAGGTCGTGCGCGACCCATGTGGACAGTAGCTGGCTCATCGTGACGATGCCGAACTCCGGATGCACGCCGGTGCGTGCGAGTGCGCGTTCATCGATGTGCCAGCTCTCGAGCAGCGCGATGTTCTCCCCGCGCACGCGTGCGAACTCCGACAGCAGGTCGTCGAGCGTCGCGTGGCTGCGGTCGCGAGCCTGTGCAGTGTGATCGAAGGCGGGGAGGATTGGACATCCGTCATCCGCGCGCATGATGCTGGCTCGGCCCATCCAGTTGGCGTTGTCGGCCGCGAGCAGGTGCGCGACGACCATGCGCGGACTCCACGCGCCTGGACCTTCGGTGGCCTCGGTCCACGCGGTGGGTAGCCCCGAGAGCAGCATCTCCAGCGTGCGAGGTGTGCGGGTCAGGACGGCGATCGCATCGGGGAGGATGTATTGCATGCTGCGCTCCAGTCGGGGTGGTGCGATGCTACGCCACGGTCGCGAGGCGATGGCTCAGGAAGGCGATGATCTCGTCGCGCGCCGCGGATGTCGCTGACCCCTCCTCATCCAGCAGGTGCACGGTCACCACGCTGTGCGGGAAGTTCACGTGCTGGGCATGGAAGGGCGGTGCCCCCTCGACTCGTGCGCTCTCGTCGGGCAGCACGCGTCCGATGAACCGCTCGCCAAGCGCTTCCTGGTACGCCGCGAATCGCTCGGCGCGGCAGAACCGGTCCCCTGCAAACCGGTACGCGAGGACCGTGAGGTCCTCGCGCTCGAGTCGCCGTCGTATCGCGTGCAGCTCGTCGTCGGCGATCTCCAGCCCCGCGGGGTTGTCGAGTGGAAGCGCGGGCTGCGCGACGACGGGCGCGATCACCGCCGGCTCGAGCATCATCGCGAGGGCGAAGTTGCCGGTGAAGCACATCCCGATGGCGCCCACGCCGGGCCCGCCGCATTCGTCATGCGCCAGGCGCGCCAGCGCGCGCAGCCAGCTCGTCACTGGGCTCGATGACCCACCGCCGAGCGCGCGGAACTCGGCGCTCACGCACGCGCGGCGAAACACCATCGCACCGTCGTCGGCCGATGGGTCCACGCCATCCCGGCCGAAGAGCGACGGAAGGTACACGGTGAACCCTGCGTCGCGCACCCACCGCGCGAAGCGCAGCACGTGCGCGCCGATGCCCGGCATCTCGTGCATCACGACGACCGCCGGACCCCGGCCGGCGACGTAGACGGTCTTCGAGACGCCATCGAGCATGACCCACCGGCTGGTGAAGTCGTAGAGCGTCGCGTGGGCGGCAACATCGTGTGTTGGCATGTTGCGTGAATGGTTGCCGTGCGCCATCCTCCAAGCCAGCGTCAAAAACGACAGCTTTCGGGGATTTCCTGCCATGCCTCTCGTCGAGCTCCAGGTCCTCAGCGGCGCCATGCCCTCCAGCGTGGCCATCACCGCGGACGTCCTGGCCACCGCCAACCGCCTTCGCGTTGCGAAGGGGCGGACGCCGGCGTTCTCACTGCGTGTCGCCGGCTCCGGCGCGCGCGCCGTGCGCCCGATGGTGAACGGCGTGCTGCCGCCCGACCCGAAGGAGGCGAGGCGCCGCGCGGACATCGTCGTCGTCGCAAGCCTCGTCACGGTCACCGAGGCCGCGGTCGCCGAGCGGCTCGCGCGCCGCGACGTCCTCACGGCGCAGCGGGCGCTCGAGCAGGCGCAGTCCCATGGCGCGCACATCGCCGCGTCATGCTCGGCGGTGTTCCTCGTCGCCAGCACCGGTATGCTCGACGATCGTCGCGCGACGACGACCTGGTGGCTCGCACCGCTGTTCCAGCGCATGTACCCGCGCGTCACGCTCGACGCCGATGCCATGGTCGTCACGGACGGCGCCATCACGACGGCCGGCGCGGCCATGGCGCATCTCGACCTCATGCTCGCACTCGTCGCGCGGCACTGCGGCGCCGACATCGCCGAGCGATGCGCTCGCTTCCTGCTCCTCGACGGGCGGCGCAGCCAGTCGCGCTACATGGCGCTCGGATTTCTCGCGGCGAAAGATCCCGAGGTGGCGCGCGCCGAGCGGTGGGCGCGCGCCGAGTTGGCGACGGGCCTCACGGTCGACGCGCTTGCGGCGGCGGCGGGACTCGCACCGCGTACATTCGCG
>JBDSTA010000345.1:0-6193 GCA_039928475.1 Gemmatimonadaceae bacterium
TGCCGAGGTCCATCTCGCTCTGGATCCACGAGGCGTGGTAGGCCACGTCCGTGAAGCCGGCGAATTCGCCGAAGCTGGAGTTGAGCGCGTTGTCGTTGTCGCTGACGCCGGAACCGAATGTGGCGCCGAACGACGTGACCGATGCGATCATGCCGTTGATGAAGCCCGGACCACCAGAGTCACCCTGGCCGCTGATCGCCTCGTTCAGGCCGTAGCCGTCCTGGCACTCGGAGTTGCCCAGGTTGGTATCGCCGGTGAACTGGCCGAGGACGCACATTCCATTGTTGGCGGCCAGACCGCTGTCGAAGTCCGTGAGCAGCACGTGACCGACATTGCCCGCCGAGGAACCGAAGACGTTGTTCCAGAAGTTGGAACCCGGCGCGCAGAAGGGCGATCCGACCGGGCAGGTGAAGCGGCTGTCGCCAGCGTACAGGTCGAACAGGTTCTCGCCCTGCTTGCGGCTCGCGAGCTGGAAGTTGCCGTTCGCGCTCACTCCGGCGCCGAACGAGCCGCGCTGGCCGAAGCCGACGAACTCGAAGGCCCGATCCGTCGCATCGCCCGTGAAGATCTTGTACCGCGAGATCGTGCTCGGTGCCTCGGCCGTCAGGTGCACGACGCCGATGTCATTCTCGTCCATGACCTTCGTGGAGTAGAGCGGGTGCGCATCCCAGCCGGACGCGCTCAGCACGCGGAACGCGCCGTTGGAATCGTAGAAGGCGACCAGAATCGACGTCACGTTGCCGACGCCGCCCTTGAGGCAGTGCGCGGCCGTGAGCACGGACTTGCCGTCTTCGAGCAGCGAGCCAGTGCAAGCGAAGGTGCCGAGGTTCGACGTCATCTGCACGTAGCCGACGCCATTGTACGCCGGACTCACCGGCGTCTGGTAGCGCGGATCGGTGTTGATGTTGCCGGCGGCGCTCACCAGCGACTGCAGCGAGATGCTGAAGTTCTGGTCGGTCACCGAAACGAGTGTCGCCGAGCTCTGCGCCCCGACAATGGCCGGAGCGAGGAGGAGGGCCGCGCCGAGCATGCGGGCGGCGGAGGTAAAGCGCATGGGTACTCCTGGGGGGAACGGGGGAGGAGGGCCATCCCGCTTCGGCACTGCGTCGTGTTCCAAGCGTGACGGGAATCACATACTGCGTGTTTCGCGCTAGCCCGTCAATGGAAACTCGTATTTTTGAAAAATTTGTTTTCTATCGGCCGACGACGATAGTCGGGGCGCCGGAGACGAGCCGAACGTGGCATCCGTCGTCCGTGCGGCGAATGCGGAAGGCCTTTGAGGCCATGTGCTTACCGCGGCGCACGTGCACGACGACCCACTCTCCCCGCGGTGAGATCATCGACAGTGATCCATCGTCGATAATGGTGTACTCACCGTTCAATGATGAAGGCTCCATCGGCACCGGGACCTTCGCGCTGTCGCGCTTGCGCAACACCTCGATGCGCGCGTCCTTCACTACCTGCCCCGCACGGTCCACGACCTTGAGGAGCACCATCGCCATGGGTCCGCAGCTCACCTGCGGCGTGGCACTCCGAGGCAGGTGCTTCAGCGTGGTCGCCTGCGCCTCCGCACTCGCGTGCGCACCGATGGTGAGCAAACCCACCATCAGTGCGCCGCGAGCGGGGATCACTGCGAGCCGCCCACAGGACCACGCGCTGCGGGCGCGACCTTGCCCGCGTCGAGGTCATTCCAGTTCATGATCGCGTTGAAGCCGAGGGCATAGGTGCCCTGTGTCTGCCAACGCCAGAAGGGGCGGATCGCGAACATCACGATGTGTCCCTTTCCGATCGGCGAGTCCACAACCTGCGCACGACCCGCGATGCTCTGGCCGCCCGCGAGCGTGCCGGAGAGCAGCATGTCATTCGGGTTGGTCGGGAACTGCATGATCACGCGCGGACGCGCACCATCCTGCGCCTGGCCGAATCCACCGAAGCCGCCGCCACCACCGCCGCCACCACCGCCGCGACCACCGCGTCCGCCGCGCTCGCCGGCACCAGCAGAGGCACTCGCGTACGTCGAGTCGAACGGCGACAGCGTGAGCGGCACGGCGTTCGGCGTCACGTTCTGGCTACCGACTGCACCCCGACCACCGCCACCGAATCCACCTGCCGCAGCGCCACCCGCGTTCAGCACCGGCGACTGGCTGAAGTACACGGGAAGGTTCGAGCTGTCGTAGCCGTAGGCGATGGGGCTCTTGCGATCGGAGATGATGGCGCGGAGGATCGATCCGCGCGCGAACAGCTCCGTCGGCGTCTCCACCGTCACGCCATTCGTGAGGTTGTACTCGGGGAAGATCGTGGACGTCGCACCTTCGGTGATGAGCGTGCCGCCTTCCTCCACGAACTTGTAGAGGTTCATCAGGCCTTCGATGCCCATGCCGCCGCGGATGTCGTCGCTCTGGTCCATGAACCCGAGGTTCGGCGTCTCAGCGCTCTTCTTGTACGGCAGCGGCAGCGTGCCAGTCTTCGGCGTGCCCGCCACCATGCTCTGCGCGGTGCCGCCGACGTGCGGGAAGACGATGACGTCGTACTTCGCGCGCAGGTTGCCGTCGCGCAGCTTCTGGTCGGCGAAGTACGTGTACGGGATTCCATACGTGTCGAACGCGGCGCGGACCCAGCCCTCATCCTGCGTGCGCGACCACGAGTGCACGTAGCCGATGCGCGGCAGGTCGAGGTCGTGCGACTTCACCGTGGGCGCCGACGACACGGCCCACGCCGAGAGGCCAAGGTCGACGAGCTGCGGCTCGATCTTCGCGCGGTCCGCGTTCGCGATGATGAACGCACCCGCGCGGAACTTGTGGCCGCCGGCCTCGAACTCGTCCTCCGCCGCCTGCATCTTCACGCCGGCGTTCTTGAAGCGGAACATCGTGAGGTTGTTGTCCGCGGCGTTGTCCACGATGATGATGTTGCCGCTGCCCTCGATACCGCCCGCGGCCTTCACGTCGCTCGTCACCATGGCCATCTGCTGGCCGAGGAGCGCCTTGTCGGTGCACGGCGTGATGACGAGGTTGCGCATGAGCTGGAACGTCCAGCCCGTGTCGTCGTACGGCGCGGGGTTCGCGACCGGATAGTTCTGGAGCGAGAAGTACATGTCGGCGAGCGTGCGGTACGGCTGGTCCGCGCGCACGATGTAGTCGCCCGCCTTCACGTCCATGCTGCCCGCCTTGAAGGCGGACGTCGCGCGGTGGATCTCGAGGCCCTGGCGACGGAGGTCGTTGATCGCGTCCGCGGCGTTCGCCTTGCGCACCTGGTTCGCGGGGATGACCCAGCCGTACGTCGGGCCGTTCTTCCCCTTGTCCACGGAGCGCTTGTTCTTGAGCCAGTAGTTCTCGAGGAAGGTCTCCTTCTGGTCCGCCATCTGCTTGAGCGAGATCAGGATGGCCGATTCCTGGATGTTCGTGTTGTTGCGCGGGCCCCACTTGATGGAGGGCAGCGGCGGGTTCGGGCGGAACCACTCTCGGCTCGTCGTGGTGGCGGGGAGCGTCAGGTTCGCGTTGTTGTCGGGACCGTAGCTCTGCACTTCATAGAAGCGCCCGACCGAGTTGTGCGCGTGGGCGATGAAGAACATGTAGTTCGGCACCCAGCCGTCGTAGAAGCCGTACGTGAACACGCCCGGCACGCCGCGCTTCGCCATCTCCATGACGTCGTTCTGCGCCATGACCCACCACTCGTTGATCGTGATGGGGTCGAGCTGCTCGTTGTACGGGCCCGTGCCCGTGCTCGAGTAGAGGTACGACTGCGCCTCGTGCAGGTCGTGCAGCACCGTGGGCGTCCACTCGAGGAAGGTCTTCGTGGTCTCCTTCGTGAGCGCGAGGTATTGGCCCATGCCGTCACGATTGTTGTCGTGCTGCACGTACTTGCCCCAGTACATCACGGGCAGGCGCGCCTCGCCCGTGCCGCGCTTCTTGTTGAAGTAGTAGGTGTCGACGACCTTCTCGCGTCCGTCCACCTCGAGCACCGGCGTGATGAAGGTGATGACGTTGTTGCGGATGTTCTGGATGAACGGCGTCTCTTCCACGGCGAGACGATAGCCGAGCTCCATGAGCATCTCGGGGCCGCCCGTCTCGGGGCTGTGCATACCGGACGTGATCCAGTAGATCGGCTTGGCCGTCTTGAGCAGCGCGCGCGCATCGGCTTCGCTCGTCTTGCGCGGGTCGGTGAGCTGCTTGAGGTAGCCCTTGTACTTGTCGAGGTTCGCGAGCGTGGCTTCGTCGGCGATGGCGGCGACGATCATCTCGCGGCCCTCCTCGCTCTTGCCCATGCGCCACACCTTCACGCGCGGCGACGACTTGGCGAGCGCGTCGAAGTAGCGGGTGATGTCCTTCGAGTAGGTGAGCTCGCCCGGCGTGCCGACGATCTTGCCGAGGAACTTGAGCGGGGTGGGGACGGTCGCCGACGCGGGGAGGTGGTCCACCAGCTCGGTGCTGATGCGAGGATCCTGGAGGAATTCCTTGATCTTCGCGGTGTACTCGGGGTCGTTGGCCTGCTGGGCGAAGGCCGGCGCGGCGAAGGCGACGAGCGCGGCGGCCGCAGCGGCAGCTCGGCGCGCGGAGGACCAGATGGGGGACATGCGTTCTCCTGGGGAGTGGCAGGGCGGGTTCATCTGGCGTACGTCTGCGCCCGGTCGAGTGTTGGAGAATTGGGCGCGGAAGACTGGCGGTCGCAACCCCGGAATTGCCCCCCCGGCGGCTGAGCCTCTGCCGTCAGGCCGCGTAACGATTGGTGAAGTGGCGCGAGGCGTGGCGCGGCGCAGGGGGTCGGAGGATTCTGACTCTCAGTCAGTCGGAGTCCACGACTCGCTGGCGTGCCGCCTCGATCTCATCGTTGGCAGCGGACGGCAGTAGCTGACGGCAGTGTGACTGCGGCAGATGGGATATCGGATGCCGCTCGCGTCGCCGTCCAGGGCGAAGTATTGTCATGGACCCCGGAGGTCCCCATGCCGACAGCCGCGAAGCCCGACTCGCCCGCGAAGCAGCTCGCATCGTTCATCGCGAAGTTCGACCCCGACGTCGCCAAGGTGGCGCGCGCGACGCGTAACGCGCTGCGCAAGCAGTTCCCCACCGCGACCGAGATCGTGTACGACAATTACCAGGCGCTCGCGATCGGGTTCGCGACGACGGAGAAGGTGTCCACGTGCATGTTCTCCGTCGCCGTCATGGCGAAGGGCGTGTCGCTCTCCTTCTACTACGGTGCGTCGCTGCCTGATCCCGACGGGATCCTCCAGGGCAGCGGAAACCAGAACCGGTTCGTGCGCCTTCCAACCGCGTCGGTGCTCGAGGAGTCAGCCGTGCAGCGCGCGATCTCTGCTGCGGTCGCGCACTCGAAGGTGCGCTGCCCGGCACAGGGACGGGACCGACGATCATCAAGTCGATCTCGGCGAAGCAGCTCCCGCGTCGCCCGGGTGCGAAGTGATGGCGACGCGATTCGTTGGCAACCGGGCGACGTGCCTGGCGAGGGCGAACGTCACATGAGCAAACTCACGTCGCCGGCACTGTTCGCGCTGTTGTTCGCACTGGGGGCATGCTCTGCTGCGCCCACTCTACAGCCTCCGGCGCCAACGGTGACACTCTCGGCCTCACCGCCGTTGGCTGGCATACGGGGCGTGACGAACTTCAGCTTCCAGGCGATTGGCGGGCCAAGCGCGCCGATCTTTTCCTGGGATTTCGGAGACGGCTCCACTGGTTCGGGCGCGTCCGTCTCGCACGTCTTCTCGGCTGCGAAAACGTTCGTGGTGCAAGTCACGGCCACCGGAACGAACGGAGTCGCGTCGGCGACGCAGCAAATCACCGTCGGCACATTGGATGGGGTCTGGGTGCGCGATGCCGTGCAGGGCGTCAGGGTTCGGCTCGAGATCGTGCAGGCCGGCGGAACCCTCAGTGGAACGTGGTGGACGCTGTTCGACGCGGGTTCTCCCTTTGGACTGCCGAAGGACAGCAGCCAGGTGCCCTTGGGGGGCACCGTCGTGAGTCCCATGGACATCACGCTGGAGCAACTCGGGCAGTGCCAGATCACGATCAACAGCGGATCCGTGGCCGCGGACTTGAAGACGATGTTCGGCTCCGGCTACTGGGGAAATCCGTCGTGTGGCACTCCAGCAGAGCAGGCTTCGCGCAATGTGTCGTGGGGCTTTCGTCGGTAGACAAATTGGGGTCAGAGCTGACGGGGGTCAGAGCTCTGTGAGCTCTGACCCCCG
>JBDSTA010000346.1:0-6768 GCA_039928475.1 Gemmatimonadaceae bacterium
TCACGCCAACGAACCCGAACGCCGTGGCGGATGGGCTCAAGCGCGTGTTCGTCGGAAAGCCGGACTCCAGCCTGCTCTATCACAAGCTCGTCTTCCCGCCGGGTCATCACGCACACGATTACGGCAATCCGATGCCGGTGGGCACGGGCGGCCTGAGCATCGGCCAACTGGAATTCGTGCGGCAGTGGATTGCCGCCGGGGCGCCGAAGACCGGCGTCGTCGCCGACGTGGCGCTGCTGACGAACCGTTCGGCGCAGGTCTCGCAGCCCTTCTCCCCGCTCGCACCGCCTCCGGCGGGAAGCGGCTACCAGCTCAAGGTGGACCAGTTCAACGTCAACGCGAACTTCGAGCGCGAGCTGTTCGACTACCGCAAGGTCGGCAACACGTCCGACGTGTACGTCTCGCGCATCGAGACGTCCATGCGGCCGTTCTCGCATCACTTCGTCCTGTATACGCTGGCCAGCAACATCCCAACGGCGCTGGTGCCGCAGGTGGACGCCGTGCGCGACATCCGGAAGGCCGACGGCTCCATGGACATGCTCAACATGCTCGTCATGGGCTATCACGTGTTCCTCGGCGGGTCGATGCAGCCGCAGAGCAACTACGAGTTTCCGGCGGGCACGGCGCTCAAGCTCCCGGCGAATGCGGCGATCGACCTCAACGTGCACTACGCGAACCACACGTCGTCGGCAGTGCAGGGCGAGGCGTACGTGAATCTCTACACGGTGCCTGCGTCGCAGGTGGTGCACGCACTATCGACGCTCAACCTCCAGAACACCACGCTCGTGTTGCCCGCGGGGCAGGTGACGACGGCGACGAAGGACTTCACGTTCAATGCGACGACGACGGTCACGGCGCTGACATCGCACATGCATGCGCGCGGGACGAAGTTCCAGATCCGCATCATCGGCGGAACGCGCGACGGTGAGCTCGTCTACGAGAACACGGATTGGGAGCATCCGCAGATCGTGACGTACGCCGCGCCCATCGTGCTCCAGAAGGGGCAGGGGCTGCGCTCCATCGTGACGTACGACAACACGACGACGCGCAACATCTTCTTCGGCCTCACGAGTGACGACGAGATGGACATCATCTTCGGCTACTTCTACTAAGAGCGGTCCATCTGGCGTCGCGCCGTTGGGATCAGAACCGGCGCGTCCACACCAGCACGGCACCGCAGGCGTTCGTCTTGTCCACGTATTGCTGGGGCAGCCCCGCGAGCGAGCTGTAGACCTCGATGCCCGCGAGGTCGTGCATGTTCATCACGTCGTCGAGCTCCGCGCCGCCCGCGCGCACGCCGTCCACCCAGATGGTGGGGCGACAGCCGCGAATCTTCAGCAGCATGCCGAATCGCGGCGCGCGCTGGAGATACACGCCCGGCATCCCGCGCAGCAGCTCGCTCGGGGTGGAGACCTGCTTTTCCTCGATCTGCGCGCGGTCGAGGAAGCGCCCCCACTTGTTCTCGCGCTTGCGAGCGTAGAACTCCGCGGGCGCCAGCGAGTCACCCGGCGAGATATCGACGACGTCGATGGCGGCGAGCGCGGTGCTGGCGACGTAGATCGTGACGTTGAGCGAGTCGGGGTTGGTGCCGCCGACCTCGATGGTGCCGTTGAACTGGTGGAAGCCGAGCCGGCGCACGTTGAGCTGGGCCGGGCCACCGGGCAGGGCGGAGAAGACGAAGTGTCCCGCACCGTCGGTGCGCGCCCAGACGGGCGCCTTCTTCACCGGCGTGACACGGATGTCCGCGCCAGCGACGGCAATGCCGTTGGAGTCGGCGACGAAGCCGGCGATGCGATTGCTCGCCGTGGCTTGTGCGCCGAGGGTGGTGGCGGCGCACAGGAGGAGGAGCGGGAGGAAACGGGTCACGGTGGCGGGCGGGCGGGTGGGTGGGTGACGCTTCTGTGTTAGACCCGCCGGGGCCCGGATTGGTCAATAACGGCCTGAATTCCGACCTGCTGACCATCAGAATCCCCAACCGCCTTGCGTCTCGGCAATCCACGCGTCGTCCGCGGCTGACGGCAGTAGCTGACGGCAGTGGGACAGAAGCTGAACCAGCGATGGATCAACGCCCGTTCTGCCTCTGTTCTACCGCCGTCTGCTACTGGCGTCAGGAAAACGAGGCGTTCGAATTGGCGCCACGCCGACTGGTGTTGGATTCTGAAATACTGGAGGTCAGCACTCAGTCCAACTGAAAACCAGAATCCCCAACCGAATGGCGTCGCGCCAATTCCCCCACTGTCCCCGGCTGACGGCAGTAGCTGACGGCAGTGGAACAGACGCTGAAAGGATCACGGATCGCTCGTTCTGCCGCTGTTCCACTGCCGACTGCCACTCGAGTCAGCGAAACCAGATGTGTGAGAGGGCGCCCGCTACGAAGTTGCAGATTCTGGCTGGCTGAAGGTCAGCACAGTCAGAGTCACTGATCAGCGTGCCGGGAAATGATGACGTGCGTGCGGAAACGGTGACGCGCTTCGACGTCATCGCCGGTAGCCTGCACCCATGGGCGACTTCAAGAAACTCATCGCATGGCAGAAGGCCAGTGAGCTCTGGCGCGATCTCCTGCGCATCTTCACGGTGCGCGCTGCGCGAGAGGCGCCCGGACTTCGCGGGCAGATACTCCGTGCCTCAGGTTCGGTGCGCTCGACGCTGGCAGAGGGCGCCGGAAAGCGCTCGCGGCGCGAGATGAAGCGCTTCGCGGAGATCGCGTACACCTCGGCGAAGGAGATCGAGGATCAGCTGCTGCAAGGGCGTAGGCGGGGATCCTGACCCAGCACGTCTACGAGGAGCTTGAGGCGAAGCGCGACCTGGTGGCGAAGCTGTGCTATGGGTTGATGGGTATGGATGATGGGGAAGAAGAGTAGAACGCCCTGCGATCGCCTCTGCTTCTGTCCCACTGCCGTCTGCTACTGCCGTCAGGAAAACCAGATGCGTGAGGGGGGCGCCACGCTGACTGGCTTTGGGTGCTGAGCCACTGAAGGTCAGGGGTCAGACCCACTGACCATCAGAATCCCCAGCCGCATTGCATTGCGCGACCTCAGGCACCGTCCCCGGCTGACGCCAGTAGCTGACGGCAGTGGAACAGAAGCTGAACCCGCGATGGAGCAACGCTCGTTCTGCCGCTGTTCCACCGCCGTCTGCTACTGGCGTCAGGAAAACGAGATGCGTGAACGGGCGCGATGCCGTCTCGTCTTGCATGCTGTCCTACTGAAGGTCAGCAACCAGACCACTGAAAATCAGAATCCCCAACCGCCTTGCATCGCGCCAATACCGGCACCGTCCCCGACAGACGCCAGTAGCTGACGGCAGTTGGACAGAAGCTGAAAGAACGTGTGAGCTTTCAGCGATAACCAGCAGCCTGCATCTCGAACAACTCCGCGTAGAGCCCACCCAGCGCCACCAGTGCCTCGTGCGTCCCCTCCTCCTTCACCTCGCCATCCCCGAGCACCAGGATCCGGTCCGCCATGCGCACCGTCGAGAAGCGGTGCGAGATCACCACCGCCATCCGCCCCGCCATCAGCTGGTTGAAGCGCACGAACACCTCGTACTCCGCTCGCGCGTCGAGCGCCGCCGTAGGCTCGTCCAGGATCAGCAGCTGCGCCTCGCGCATGTACGCGCGGGCCAGCGCCACCTTCTGCCACTCGCCACCCGAAAGGTCCACGCCATCCTCGAAGCGTCGGCCGAGCATCTGGCGGTAGCCGTCGGCGAACCTGGGCAGGAGGCTCGACGCCAGAGAACGCTCGGCGGCATCCACGATGCCCACATGCGGAACCGCGTACTCCGCCGTCGCCGCATCGCGCACCTGCGCGAGGTAGTCCGTCACTCCCTCGATCTCGCCGACGCCCACGTTCTCGTCGAACGCCATGTCGTAGCGCACGAAGTCCTGGAAGATCACCCCGATCGCCTCGCGCAGTGACGCGAGGTCGTACTCGCGCAGGTCGCGTCCGTCGAGGAGGATGCGTCCCTCGCTCACGTCGTAGAGGCGCGCGATCAGCTTGGTGATCGTCGTCTTCCCCGCGCCGTTCTCGCCCACCAGCGCGATGCGCTCACCCGGCGCGATGCTGAAGTTCACGTGCCGGATCGCCCAGCGGTCGCCGCCCGGGTAGCAGAATCCCACGTCCTCGAACACGAAGCCCGTGCGGATCGGCGTCGGCACCACCGGCGCACCCGGCAAGGACTTGATCGTGGGCTCCATCTCGAAGAAGACGAAGAGGTCCTTGAGATAGAGGCTCTGTTCGTAGATGTCGCTCGCCGAGAGCAGCAGTCGCTGGATGAGGTCGCGGCTCCGGCTGAACGCGGCCGCGAGGAAGGTGAGCATGCCGATGGTGATCGTGCCCGCGACGGCGCCGATGAGGATGGTCACGTACGCGGCGTAATACCCCACGGTGCCGACGAGTGAGAGCAGCGCGCTCACGACGCCCTTCCGGATGCTCAGCGCCTTGTTCTCCTCGTAGTAGCGATCCGAGAGCGCGGCATAGCGGTCCGTGAGCCACCCCGCGAGCCCGAACATCTGCACTTCCTTCGCGGTCTTGTCGCTCGCGCCCACGTAGCGCAGGTAGTCGAGCTCGCGACGCTCCGGCGTGCGCCGGAAGAGCAGCGAGTAGCTCAGTGCGGCGAAGTGCGTCTCGCCCAGGAAACTCGGCAGGATGGCCACCGTGAGCAGCAGCAGCAGCCACGGATTGTGCAGGACGAGCGCGGCGGCGAGCGTGGCGAGCGTCAGCGCGTCCTGCGCCATGGAGAGCAGCATCGCGATGAGGCCGATGCGCGCGGTCGTCTGGCGTCGCGCACGCTCGAGCCGGTCGTAGAAGTCCGGATCCTCGAATTGCGCGAGGTCGAGCGTCGCCGCGTGCCGCATGAGGCGCACGCTCATCACGTTCGAGAACAGGTCGCCGAGCAGCGACTCGACGAGCGACGATGCGCGCGCGAGGAACTCGCCGGCGATGACGATGCCCAGCTCGAGCGCCACGACCCGCCACAGTGGCGTGAGCGACGCGCCCGGCGTGCGCGTGAGGTGCACGACCTGGTCGATGATGAGCTTCGCCGCCCACAACCCGAGTACGGGGACGAACGCGCGCGCGAGGCGCAGCAGCATCATCGCCGTGGTGTAGCCGCGATGCGTCTGCCACACGAGGCGCAGCAACTGGGGCAGGTAGCCCAGCGCCGCGAGGCGGTCGAGCAACCGCTTCGGGCGGTCCTCGTCGGGAATGGGCGGGGTTCGACGGCCGACGCGAATGTTATCAACCATGCGGGGAAAGTAACGCGCGTTGCCGCGCCACGGTTCAGGGACGATCTTGGGCGCCCATGACGCTCAAGCGCTCCGTCTCCACGCTGTCGCTCGTCTTCATCCTCTACTTCTGCACGTCCGGCGGGGCGTTCACCACGGAGACGCTCGTCGAGTCCGTGGGTCCCGGCTTCGCGCTGCTGATCCTCGTCCTCGTCCCGCTCGTGTACTCGCTGCCCGAGGTGCTCATCGTCGGCGAGCTCGCGAGCATGCTGCCCGTCGAAGGCGGCTACTACCGGTGGGTGCTCCGCGCCTTCGGCCCCTTCTGGGCATTCCAGAATGGCTGGCTGACCTGGATGTACTCGCTCGTCGACATGGCGATCTATCCGAAGTTGTTCATGACGTACCTCGCCTGGTTCTTTCCCGGCACGTCGGCGATGACGACGTGGGTCGTCGGGCTGCTCGTCATCTGGATTCCGACGCTGCTCAACCTGCGCGGTGCGCGGCGCGTCGGAACGAGCTCGGTCGCGGCGGGGATGTTCATCGTCGGCGGGTTCCTCGTGCTCTCGGTCGTCGCGCTCACGCACGCGACGCACGTGCCCTGGCACCCGTTCGCCGCGCCGGGTCGCTCGGGCACGTCGGGGCTCGCGGTCGGCCTCTCCATCGCGCTGTGGAACTACATCGGGTGGGACAACGCGTCGACGGTCCAGGGCGAGGTGAAGGACGCGTCGCGCGCCTACCCGCGCGCGCTCGCGTTCGCATTGCCGCTCGTGGCGGCGGGCTACCTCATTCCGCTGCTCGCGACGCTCTCCGCCACCGACTGGACGACATGGGCCGAAGGCTCGTGGCCCGCAATCGCCCACTCTGCCGGCGGCGCACTCGGCCCCCTGCTCGCCGCGTGGATCGCGCTCGCCGGCATGGTCAGCGCACTCGCGCTCTTCAATGCGCTGCTGCTCTCGTACTCGCGCATCCCGTTCGCCATGGCCGAGGACGGAGTGCTGCCGAGCGTGCTCGCGCGCACGGATGCGCGCGGGACGCCTCGGAATGCGATCGTCCTCGCTGCGCTGTGCTATTCGCTCTTCATGCTGCTGCCGTTCAGTGGGCTCGTGGTCGCGGACGTGCTGCTGTACTCACTCGCGTTGCTGCTCGAGTTCGCGTCGCTGCTCCAGCTGCGGCATCGCGAGCCGGAATTGCGCGGCGCGTTTCGGATTCCGCTGGGCTTGCCTGGCGTCGCCGTGCTGGCGGCGCTGCCGCTCTGCGTGCTGGGAGTCGTGGTCGCACTCAGCTTCGCGGACGGCGAGTACGGGCTGCCGGCCGTGATCGGCGCGGCGGTCGCCATCGCCCTCGGACCCTGCGTATACGCGGTCACGAAGCGGGCGCGACCGGGATAGTTGGGCTGGCGGGCCCGCTGGCTCAAGGGCGGCCGTGCTCGTGCCGAGACTGGAAGGGGAACGCACCCTCCCGCTTTCCCGCCGCGTGCCCTTCAAGTCCGCTGCACCAACCGACCCCGTCGCCCACCTCGTGGCGCGCCTCGCACCTTCGCGCCTCAT
>JBDSTA010000347.1:0-4241 GCA_039928475.1 Gemmatimonadaceae bacterium
CCGCCGGTCTTGTTCAGCACTTCCGACGGCACGCGCGACTTCCCGATGTCATGGAAGAGCGCCGCCATGCCGAGGTCGTACAGCTGGATCTTCCCGAGGCCGAGGCGCTTGCCCAGTGCAACGGAGAAGATGCAGACGTTCACGCTGTGCGTGAACGTGTACTCGTCGTAGTCGCGGATCGTCGTGAGCCCGATGAGCGAGGTCTCCTCATTCAGGATCTGGTCGACGATGCCCTGCACCACGCGCTTGATCTTCTTGATGTTCGGGCTGCGCCCGAGGCGCACCGACGTCATCAGGTCCTTCGTCACCGCGACGGACTGCGCGTACGTCTTCTTCGCGACTTCCTTCGACTTCTCGCGCGTGGCGTCGTCCGGCTGCTGCGCCATGGGCTCGCCGATCTCGAACACGGTGAGCTCCTGCTGCTGCAGCTTGCCGTGCAGCTGCTCGAAGCGATCGCCGGGCTGCTCGGTCGACTGGACGTTGAGGAACGCCAGGAAGCGCTGCCACTCCTTGACCTCGGGCGCGCGCTGGAGATGCACGGACCCGATGCCGAACGAGCGAAACACCGACAGCAGGTGGCTGAAGCTCGCATAGTTGTCGAGGTCGAGCCGCAGGCGCACGCCGTTGATGAACACGAACTCGCCCGACACGCGCATCTCCAGCTCGTGCTCGTGTCCGACGAGCTCACGCGCCAGGGTGGTGAGCTCCTCCGCGGCATTCTGCACGGCCGCGTTCTCGAGCGGATAGAGACGGATCGCGCGCAGTGCGGCATAGAGCGAGAGGATGAGCCCCTTGCCGGCGCGACGGATGTACGCGTCGTTGCCCGCCTCGATGGAGCTCGCACCCACGGGCGTTGCCCGCGAGCCCGTCGCAGGCTGCACGTATGCACCGGACGTCCTCGGCCCGCTCACGCGTTGCCTCCACGCAGTGCACGACTCACGGCGTTGCGGACGACGACGTCCTTCTCGTTCGCCGCCTTCCGCAACGCGTCCTGCGCACCGTTCGACTTGATCCGCCCGAGCGCGACGGCGGCGCACGCACGCAGCTCCGGGTCCTCGCGCCTGCCCAGCAGCGACTTGCCATTCAGCGTGCTGTCGAGCCCCGACACGCCACCGTCACCGCACAAGGTACCGTACGCCTCGAACACGGCCATCTTCTCCGTGAGGTTCGCCTCGCGTATGGCCTTGCCCTTGATCATGGCTTCGAGGCGCGCGAGCGCGGGACGGTAGGCGCGGGCCTGCACCACGCGCACGGCCGCGACACGGATATCACGCTCGGAGTCGTCGATCGCCCGCTCGAGCGCCTGGAGCGCGCCCGGCGACGCGATCTCGTTGAGTGCCTGCACGGAGGCGAGCCGCAGCTCGGCAGAGCCGTCCGCCATGGCCTTCGCGATGGGCGCCACCGCCGCGGGAGACTGCAGCGAACCGGCGCGCCGCACCGCCTCCAGGGCCACGTGCGGTGCCGACGAACCGATCAGCTTCACCAGCTCGGCGGTGTTCTGCGACGCCAGTCGATGCGCCGCCGCCTCGAGCATGGGCCGAAGCTTCTGGTTCTGCAGGCGCCCGAGCCAGTCGAGCACGGTACCGAGTGCGGTACCGCGAAGCTGCTCGAAGAGCTCGAGCACGTCCTCCGCGGACGGCAGGTCGTGCGCCTCGTCCATCGACTGGATGAGTTGCGTCAACGCCTCCGGCGCACTGAGGCGGTGCGGCAGCTGCGCGAGGCGGTCGCGCTGTGCGGGTGCGATCTCTTCCGATCGCTGGCCCGCGAGCTGCGACTCGCGCACGAGGTACGCGACGTTGTGGAACTGCCCCGCGGACAGCATGTGCAGCATGAGGGTGTCGAGCACGTCCGCTACCTCGTCCCGAATGCTCGGATCCACCTGCTGCTCGAAGATGTCGAGCAGCACGGCCACGATGTTCTGCCGGAGGTCGATCTGGTACTCGCGACGGATCTCGCTCTGGAGATACTCGATCTCCTTCTCGTCGAGGAAGTACAGTGTGCCGTCGAAGTCGGACATGTTGACGACGCCCGTGCGGGACGGCGACGACTCCTCCTCCTCCTCGACTGACTCGCGCGGGTCCTCGTGCGATGCGGCGAGTGCCTCACCCCCTTCCTCGACGGGGACGGTCGCGTCGACACTCAGGTCGACGTAGCGATACCGCAGGTGCACGAAGTCGCCCTGCCAGAGCATCGTCAGCAGGTCGTCCTCGTCCGGCGACGCCTTGCGTACGCGCTGGAGGATGCTGAGCAGCTTGTCGAGCTCCTCGTGCTCGAAGCCGCGCATCATCCGGATCTCGCGCACGCCGTCCTTGTAGAAGATCCACGGCAGGCTGTCGCTGCTCTTCGTGCTCTCCTCGAGTACGACCTCGTCTTCCCACTTCACGGCGCTCTCGGTGAACCCGAGCGCGAGCTCGTCGACTTCGTCCCAGATGGGCTTGAAGCCGGCGCGCAGCGCGTCGTGCGCAGTCTTGTAAACGGGATTGTTGGGGAGATAGAGCTGATGCGCCCGGGCCGCCTTCCCGAACAGCTTCATCAACTCCTCGACGCGTTCGCGCTCGAACGGCGCCGGAATGCGCTCCATCTCTTTCGTGGTGAGCTGGGGCGTCGTGTTAGTCACGCCTCCAAGATACCCATTTCCATTACCTGCGCCACATCCTTGTCGCCACGCCCGCTGACGCACAGCAGCACGACGTCCGACGCATTCCAGCGGGCGCGTTCGCGCGTGATCCAGGACACCGCATGCGCGGACTCGAGCGCGGGGATGATGCCTTCCAGGCGGCTCAGCGCCTGGAACCCCTCGAGCGCCTCCGCGTCGCTGACGGCAACGTAAGTTGCCCGGCCCGAATCCTTGAGATACGAGTGCTCCGGCCCGACACCCGGGTAATCCAGCCCCGCCGAGATGGAATGCGCCGGGTGCACCTGCCCCGCGTCGTCCTGGAGGAGATAGCTCAGCGCGCCGTGCAACACCCCGGGCGTCCCGCGAGACAGTGACGCGGAGTGACGCTCTGACTCGAGTCCCTCACCCGCCGCCTCCACACCCACCAGCTCCACGCCCGCGTCCGGGACGAACGCGTGGAAGATCCCCATCGCGTTCGAGCCGCCTCCAACGCACGCCACCACGCTGCGCGGCAATGCCCCGACGCGCTCCAGGACCTGCGCGCGCGCTTCGACGCCGATGATTGCCTGGAAGTCGCGAACCATGCGTGGATACGGCGCCGGCCCGACGACGGACCCAATGATGTAGTGCGTGCCCTGGACGTTCGTGACCCAGTCGCGGATCGCCTCGCTGGTCGCATCCTTGAGGGTGCGCGTCCCGCTCGTGACGGGGATCACGGTGGCGCCCATCAACCGCATGCGGAAGACGTTGAGCGACTGGCGCCGCATGTCCTCCTCGCCCATGTACACGACGCACTCGAGTCCATAGCGCGCGCACACGGTGGCCGTCGCGACGCCATGCTGGCCCGCCCCGGTCTCCGCAATGATGCGCGTCTTCCCCATGCGACGCGCCAGCAGCACCTGGCCAACCGTGTTGTTGATCTTGTGCGCGCCCGTGTGATTGAGGTCCTCGCGCTTCAGCAGCACGCGCGCGCCGACGCGCTCCGAAAGCCGGGGCGCTTCACTGAGCGGCGACGGCCGGCCCACATACGTCGCGAGCATTTCCGACAGGTCCGCGCGGAACGACGGATCCGCCTGCGCGGTGGCGTATGCCTCTTCGAGCTCGTCGAGCGCTGGCATCAGCGTCTCGGGAACGTACTTCCCCCCAAATGCGCCAAACCGGTCCGACGGGTGCACTGGCACGCTCATTCGCTTGCTCCGCTGCTGCGCACCGCGGCGACGAAGGCGCGGACGAGCTTCTGGTCCTTGATGCCCGGCGCGGACTCCACGCCGGATGATACGTCCACCACCATTGGTGAAACGTAGTCGATCGCCTCGCCCACGTTTTCCGCCGTCAGGCCGCCGGCAAGGATGATCCGGTGGCCGGACGCCATCGCGTCGAGCGACTCGCCCAGCTCCAGCCACGGCACTGTCCGACCCGTTCCGCCGAGCGCGCCGGGCGCCAGCGCGTCGATCAACAACGCATCGGCAGCGTCCGCAAGTTCCTCCACGTTTCCGGGCAGCTGTCCGTCGGCGGTGCGGACCACCGCCCAGATCTCGAGCCCCGTCGCTGCCCGCAACGCGGTCACGCGTTCCACATCGCTCGCGCCGTGTAGCTGCAGCACGTCGAGCCCCACCGTTTCAGC
>JBDSTA010000348.1:0-9448 GCA_039928475.1 Gemmatimonadaceae bacterium
CCCTCCCACGTCTTGCACAACCATCCCTTGCGCGAGAATTTCTGGATGTAGCCCGAGCGCGTTCCCTCTGAATAGCTCCATCCCAGCGCGATGGTCGTCCAGATGGCGAGCAGCAGGAGCGGAACCACGACGATGATCCCGAACATCATCCACGGCCACCGCTTGCGCGGCTTCTTCGGCGGCGGTGTGGGCGCTGCTGCGTCGGGCGCTGGCTGACCCGCTTCATTGGCCGTGCGATCGTCGTCCATGAACCACTCCCTCGTGTTCCTGTTCGTGCGCCCGGGATCGGGTGCGCCATTCCAACTTACGCTGCACGCGCGGACACGTCAGCGCTAGATTTCAGGAGCCTTCAGACTCCGGGTCTCGTGTCATTCGCTCCTCGCCGCAATACCGTTACCGCACTCGTCGGTTCCGTCCCCGTCGGGTCGGCGCATCCGGTCGTCGTGCAGTCCATGACGAACACCGACACCGCTGACGCCGCCGGCACTGCGACGCAGGTCGCTGCGCTCGCCGAGGCGGGCTCGCAGCTGGTTCGCATCACGGTCAATAACGACGAGGCAGCAGCCGCGGTCCCTGAGATCGCCGCGCGCCTCGCCGACATGGGCGTCAGCGTTCCCATCATCGGCGACTTTCACTACAACGGGCACCTGCTCCTCGCCAGGTACCCGGACTGCGCGCGCGCCCTCGCCAAGTATCGCATCAACCCGGGCAACGTCGGTGGCAAGCGTCGCGACGAGAACTTCCGCACCATCGTGCAGATCGCCGTCGATCACGGGAAGCCCGTGCGCATCGGCGTGAACTGGGGATCGCTCGACCAGGATCTCCTCACGCTCATGATGGACGAGAATGCGCGCGCCGGCTCGCCGCGCACGGCGAAGGACGTCTACATCGAGGCGATGCTCGCGTCGGCACTCCGCTCCGCAGAGTTGGCCGAGGAGGTCGGGCTGGGCCACGACCAAATCCTCATCTCGGCGAAGGTCTCGCACGTGCCGGATCTCGTTGAGGTCTATTCGCGCCTCGCCGGCCGCTGCGACTATCCGCTCCATCTCGGCCTCACCGAGGCCGGCATGGGCATGAAGGGGCAGGTGGCCAGCGCCGCGGCGCTCTCCATTCTCCTCTCGCAGGGCCTCGGCGACACCATTCGGGTCTCGCTGACGCCCAAGCCCAACGGCGACCGCTCCGAGGAAGTGCTCGTCGCGCAGCAGATCCTCCAGTCGCTCGGGCTGCGCAACTTCGCACCGCAGGTCACCGCCTGTCCCGGATGCGGGCGCACGACCTCCACGTTCTTCCAGCACATGGCGGAGGACATCCAGACCTACCTGCGCGAGCAGATGCCCGTGTGGCGCACGTCGCGGCCTGGCGTGGAGAACATGAACGTCGCCGTGATGGGCTGCGTGGTGAACGGGCCAGGGGAGTCCAAGCACGCCAACCTCGGTATCTCCCTCCCCGGCACGTTCGAGGAGCCCAAGGCGCCCGTCTACATGGACGGAAAGCTGCTCACGACGCTCAAGGGCGATCGCATCGTGCAGGAGTTCCTCGTCATCCTCGAGGATTACGTCGCGCGCACGTACCCCGCGGCTCCTGCAGCGGAGATGGCCACCGTCTGACGGCGGCCTACTTCCCGAACCGCTCCAACCCCTCTGCAACTTCGCGCAGCTCATCCATGATGGGCTCGCTGAAGTTCAGCTCGCGCAGGCGGTCGTGCACGCGGCGATACCAGCGCACCGTGCCGAGCCGCCCGACGTTGAACCGCGACCACACCGTGTCGGGGTCGAGCGTCCGGTTGAGATCCGCAAGGATCGAATTGCCGTTGTGGATCTTGTCCGCCGCGCACACCCAGCGCGCAGAGTCGGACGCGGCAGCGAGGCGCGCGAGGTAATCGTCCTTGCGCTCTTCGCTCGAGAGCTCGACCCCCTCCTCGTCCACCTGTCGATGCGTCACCGCCAGCACAGTATCGAGTACCTCGGCGCCGAACTTGTCGCCGATGCGCTGCTCGAGCATGTCGCGCGTGAAGCCGTCGCGCACGCAGTCCTCGATCACATCGTGGAGGATGCCGGCCACGATCGTTCCTTCATCGCGGTCGTAGCGCGTGAGGATCACGGCCACGTTCGCCGGGTGTGTCAGGTAGGGAAGGCGAGTGCCCTTCCGAACCTGCCGGTCGTGGTGCTTCGCGGCGAAGGCGAAAGCGTGGTTGATGCGATCGGAGTAGCCGCGGGTCGTCATCGCGTCTCACGAGACTGCGGGAAGCGCTATCGCGCGGGAGCAGGGCGGGGAAAGATACAGCGACGACGCGTCTCCTGCACGGGGCTCAGCGGGGCGCGTTCGCGAACCAGCGGACCATGGCCTCGAGCCCGACACGATCCTCGTCGTCAAAGGTGGCGCGCTCGGCGCTGTCGACATCGAGCACCGCGATGAGTGATCCCCTGTGATCCGTCACCGGCACGACGATCTCCGACTTCGAGCGGCCGTCGCAGGCGATGTGGCCCGGAAAGAGGTCGACGTCGTCCACGATCACGGTCCGTCCCTCCGCCGCCGCCGTACCGCACACGCCCCTGCCGAAAGCGATGTCGAGGCAGCCGAGTGTTCCCTGGTAGGGGCCGACGCGCAGCAACGCGCCTGGTTCCACCACGCGATAAAAGCCGGTCCACAGATGCCCGAACGCGTGATGGATGAGCGCACTCATCGTCGCCATTCCCGCAATGCGGTCGTCGATGCCCGCCATCACGAGGTGCATGTGCTCGTCGAGCTGCCTGTACGCATCGGCCTTCGGGGCCGTGCGGAGATCCAGTGTCACTTCAGCCATGGTTATCGCGAGATCTGTGAGGCAAGCATGAGGTCGAGCAGCGCAAGCGCGAGGCCCTGCACGACCACGCCCATTCCAGCACCCACCATCCCGAGCCTTCGCCCCAGCCGGATGCCGGCGAGCACGAGTGTCGCGCCCACGAGTACATATCCGGCGTCGAGCCCGACGTTCAGCCAGAGGATGCGGTCGAGTCGCGTCGCGCTCGCAATGTCCCGCGGCGCGACCTGGCCAAGAAACGCCGCGGCCATGAGCACTTCCACCACGCCCCATGCCGAGGTCTGCACCGCGAAGTGCTTCAGCAGGTCCGACTGCCGCACGCCGACGCGCAGCCAGGCGAAGAGCGCCGTCCCCATGACGATGCTCACCGCGCCCCACGCCAGGAGCCTCAACAGATGCGCACGCTCGGCGATCTCGAGCGTGTCCGCCCACATGTATGGCATCGGCGAAGGGTAAACGGCATTCTTCCGCCATGGCACCTCCGCGCTTCTTCAGCACTCCGGCCATGTTCCGTGCGTGGCTCCAGAAGAACCACGAGTCCGAGAAGGAACTGTTGGTTGGCTTCTATCGCACGAGCTCTGGCAAGCGCAGCATCACGTGGTCCGAGTCGGTGTCCGAAGCACTGTGCTTCGGCTGGATCGACGGCATCCGCAAGTCGTTGGACGGCGAGAGCTACACCATTCGCTTCACGCCCAGAAAGCCGAAGAGCATCTGGAGCAACGTGAATATCGCCAAGGTGAAGGCGCTCATCGCGGAGGGGCGCATGGCGCCCGCCGGGCTCGCCGCGTGGGCGCTTCGCACCGAGGGACGCTCGGGCGTGTACTCGTTCGAGGGCAAGGCGCTGGCACTGGATGCGGATCTCGAGCGCGGCCTCAAACGCAATCGCGCTGCGTGGACGTTCTTTTCCGCACAACCGCCCTCCTATCGCCGGCTGGTGTCGCACCACGTCGCCAGCGCAAGGAAGGCGGAGACGCGCACGCGCCGGCTCGAGGCACTCATCCGGTACTCGGAGGCAGGGGAGCGCATGCCACAATTCGTGAGTGCACCCAGGCGTCGATGACGACGGCGCCGCTGGCCCGGATTGTGTCCTCTTCACGTCCCGATGCCGCCCTCGACCGCCGCCGACCTCCTGCTCGCGAGCCCGCACGGCCTCTTCGTACCAGCCGCCGGACTTCATCTCGACGCGAAGTGGGCACCGGGCACCGTATTCGTCTCGCATGCACACGCGGACCATTGTTCGCGCGCAGAGCGCATCGTGTGCACGCCCGAGACGGCCGCATTGCACGAGGCACGTCGTGGGCGCAGGGACGTTCTCGCAATTCCATACGGCGTACCGACACCGATTGGCGACGCGGAGATCGTGCTGCACTCCGCGGCGCATTGTCTTGGCGCCGCCATGATCGAAGTGAGGACTCGCAATGGCGTGCTCGTGTACACGGGGGACTTCAAGCTGCGCCCCAATCCATTTGCTCCGCCGAGCAGCATTCCGCGCTGCGATGTGCTCGTCACGGAATGCACGTTCGGTGAGCCGCGCTACGTCTTCCCTCCCGACGACGACCTGATCGCGGCGCTGTACGCATTCGTGGACGCGGCCCTGACGGAAGGTGCGACGCCCGTGGTGCTGGCGTACGCGCTCGGAAAGGGACAGGAGGCACTCTTTCATCTCACGCGCCGCGGGTACGACGTCGTGCTGCACGGCGCCATTGCCAACATGTGCCAGCTCCATGTCGAGCTCGGCCATCCCTTTCCGGGACCTGGCACGTGGAGTCGGTACAGGCGTGGCGAGGTCGGTCAACGCGTGTTGCTCACCACGCCCTCGACGCGCAAGACGGCGATGGTGCAGGGGCTGCCGTCCCGGCGCATCGCCTACCTCACGGGGTGGGCATACCATCCCGGCGCCCACAACATCTACAAGGGGATCGACCTCGTGCTCCCGCTCTCTGATCACGCGGATTACGACGAGCTCGTACGCACGGCGCGCGAGTCCGGTGCTGCCAAGGTCTACACGGTGCACGGCCCGGCGTCGTTCGCCGAGCGGCTCCGCGCGCTGGGTATCGACGCGGAGCATCTCGGTGCGCATCCGCAGGATCTCGATGATGACGAAGGGTTTCCCGGCGCGGTGCAGGGAACGTCGCGTCAATCCGCGCAGCACAGCCTCGACCTGTGAGCGCGCCAGACATGCACGATTCCTTCGCGCACTGGGTCGCCACCGCCGATCGCATTCGCGCCACCACGAAGCGCCTCGAGAAGCTCGCCGCGCTCGCGGAGTACTTGCCCACGCTCGACGACGCGTCGCTCGCCATCGCTTCGCGATTCTTTTCCGGCATCGTGTTCGCGCGACACGATGCCCGCACCACGAAAGTGGGCGGATCGATCCTCTGGTCTGCACTGCTCGCCGCCAGTGGCGCCGACGAAGCCGCCCTCGGGGAGGCCTATTCCCGCCACGGCGACTCGGGCGACATGGTGGGAGACGTACTCGCGCGCCAGCCGGGAAGCGGCCACTCACTCGCATGGCTCGAGGAGCGCTTTGCGTCGCTGGCCACCGCGAAGGGCACCACTGCGCGCAGGACGATCGTGCAGGAGACGCTCACGGAGCTGGGCGCGTCCGAGGCGCGGTACTTCGCGAAGCTCCTCGGTGGAGAGCTGCGCATCGGCCTGAAGGAGGCGCAGGTGGAGGAGGCGCTCGCACGTGCGTTCGCACGCCCCGTGGACGCGGTGCGCCATGCGAACCTCCTGCGCGGCGACATTGGCGAGGTCGCAGCGCTCGCGCGTCGTGACGAGCTCTCGAGCGCAAGGCTCGCCCTCTTTCATCCCCTCGGATTCATGCTCGCGCAGCCATTGGCGACCCCCGACGAGATTATCGACGCCATGCCGTCGCCGTTCGCGGCGGAAGACAAGTTCGACGGCATTCGAGCCCAGGCGCATATCATGGGGGACGAGGTACGGCTCTATTCGCGGACGCTGGATGACATCTCGCATGGCTATCCGGAGGTGCTCGCCGCCCTCCGCGGACTCGGCGACGGCCTCGTGCTCGACGGTGAACTGATCGCAGAAGACCCGTCGACGACCCGCCGCGCTCGCCCGTTCGCGACGCTTCAGAAGCGTCTTGGCCGAAAGGCACCGGGCTCGGCAATTCTTGCAGAGCTTCCCGTCGCCTTTGTTGCCTACGACCTCATCGCGCAGGACGAGGAACTGGTCATCGGGGAAGCCTACAGCGGGCGTAGAAGCCGCTTAATGAGTTTTAAGTGGCCTGTTAGTGGCGCTTGGCTGGCGTCATCAACGCTCATATCGTCGAACGACGACATAGAGCGCGAATTCGAGCGGGCACGGACCGAAGGCAATGAGGGCCTCATCCTCAAGGATCCCGCGTCCCATTACACGCCGGGGCGCCGCGGCAAGACGTGGGTCAAGCTCAAGCGCGCGCTCGCGACGCTCGACGTCGTCGTCACCGGAGTCGAGCGCGGTCACGGGCGCCGGAACGGCGTCCTCTCCGACTACACCTTTGCCGTGCGCGCGTCCGAGTCGGACGATTCGCTGCTCAATGTCGGCAAGGCCTACAACGGCCTCACCGATGTCGAAATTGCCGAGCTCACGGAGCGCTTCAAGGCGATCACCATCGAACGGCATGGCCGCTTCCATCTCGTGCGACCCGAGGTGGTCATCGAAGTGACCTTCGACATCGTGCAGCCCTCGAAGCGCCACAAGGCCGGCTATGCCCTGCGCTTCCCGCGCATCGTCCGCATTCGCGACGACAAGACGGTTTCGGACATCGACACGCTCGCGCGGGTGCGCGAGCTCGCTGGCGACGCATGACGACGCCGCGCCGCGGGCCCGCGTCGGAGGCAGCGATGCGGCGCGCGCTTCGCCTCCTGACGCCGCCGGTCCGCGAATGGGTGACGTCCCGCTTCGGGCGCCTCACGCCGCCGCAGTCCGCTGCGATCCCCGCCATTCATTCCGGCGAGCACGTGATGATCTCGGCGCCCACCGGCACCGGAAAGACGCTCGCCGCATTCCTCTCCGTGCTTTCCGAGCTCGTCGCGTCGCACCTTGCCGGTGAGCTCGGCGCCGGCATCCAGTGCGTCTACATCTCGCCGCTTCGCGCACTCGGCGCCGACATCCAGCGCAACCTCGAGGGTCCGCTCGCCGAAATCTGCGAGTTGATCGGCGTTGATTGCGACGAACCTCCGATTCGCGTGGCGATGCGCACCGGTGATACGACGCCGGCAGAGCGGCGACGGTTGCTCACGCATCCACCGCACGTGCTCGTGACCACACCAGAGTCGCTCGCGATTCTGCTCTCGACGCCGTCCGCCGTCTCGGCATTTGCCTCGGTGCGATGGATCATCGTCGACGAGGTGCATGCAGTTGCCGGAGGAAAGCGCGGCGTGCACCTGTCGCTGTCGCTGGAGCGGCTGGCTGCTGCCGCAGAGCGCGACCCGGTGCGCGTCGGCCTGTCCGCGACGGTGGCACCCCTGGATGTGGTGGCGCGCTGGCTGTGCGGAGCCGGGCGCACGCCGACTATCGTTGCGTGGCGCGCGCCCAGGGACGCGGTGTTCTCCGTGCAGTCCGCACTGGCCGGCGAGGTCGTGCCCAATCCGCAGCGCGTGCAGCGAGCCGTCGCCGACGCCGTTGCCGCGCGCATTGCGCCCGGGCGAACGACGCTCGTCTTCACGAATACACGCGGTGCGACGGAGCGCCTCGCGCATCGTCTCGCAGAGCGGTTTCCTGCCGAGGATGTTGCCGCACACCATTCGAGTCTCGCGCGCGAGGAACGGCTTTCCGTCGAGGACCGGTTGCGCGCAGGCACGCTTCGCGTCGCTGTCACGTCCACGTCACTGGAGCTGGGCATCGACGTCGGCACGGTGGACGAGGTGCTGCTCGTGAGCTCGCCGCGTGATGTCACGCGCGCGTTGCAGCGCATTGGGCGCTCCGGCCATCGCATCGATCGACACCCACGCGGCGTGTTCATCGGTACGGGCGTGGACGACGTGCTGGAGTGCCTCGTCGTCAGCGACCGCTGTCGCGCCGGCGACCTCGATCCCATTCGCGTTCCGGTCGCGCCACTCGACGTGCTGGCGCAGCAGCTCGTGGGCATGGGCGTCGTTGGCCGATGGAAGGACGACGATGCGTTCGCCCTCGTGCGTCGCGCTGCGCCGTACGCGTTGTTGCCGCGCGAAGACTTCGATGCCGTCCTCGACTATCTCGCCGATGCGAGTGATACGATGGAAGAGCGGCGTGTCTACGCGAAGATCGTGCGGTCGGACGGCGCCTTCGAGGCACGCGGGAAGAGTGTCGCCACGATCTTCTACCAGAATGTCGGCACGATCTCGGGTGGCGCATCGATCCGGATCAAGCCGCGCGGTTCGCCGACGCCGATCGGAACGGTCGAGGAGAGCTTTCTCGAGCGGCTCAAGCCCGGCGACCGCTTCCTGCTCGGTGGCCGTGTCTGGTCATTCATGTTTGCACAGGGCATGACGGCCTTCGTCGCGCCGGCCAGCGGACGCCCGAGCGTGCCTCGCTGGGCATCGGAAGTACTGCCCGCGACGGCGGGCGTCGCACTTGGCGTGGGGGTCCTGCGCGCGCACCTGCGCGATGCGCTGATTGTGGGCGGAACCGCGCTCGTGGCTGATTTATTGTCTGAACGTTACCAATTGGGACTGGCCGACGCGTCCGCGCTCGCGGGCTACGTGGCGACACAGCATGCGCTTTCGCCAATTCCCGACGTGAACGAGGTGCTCGTCGAGCGCTGGCGTGATCCCGACGACGAGCGAATCCTCGTGCACGCGATCACCAGCCCGCTTGGACGACGCGCCAACGAAGTCCTCTCGCGTGTCATCGCCTTCCGGCTTGGACGCACGAATGTCGGACTCATGGTGGACGACCAGGCATTCGCGCTGCGCATTCCCGCACGCGTCACGTTCGACGAGGACACGCTCGCGCGCGTACTGGACCCTGGCAACCTCGAAGCGGACGTGCGCGCTGCCGTTGCCCGGACCGATCTCTGGGGTCGTCGCTTCCGCGCTGTTGCCGGCATCGGCCTGATGCTCGTGAAGAATTATCGCGGGCGCTCGCGCTTCATCGGTGCGATGCAGATGAACGCGCGACGCATCTGGAGTGTCCTCGAGCGCGAGCGGCCTGATTTTCCGCTCGTGCGCGAAACGTATCGCACGGTCATCGACGACGACCTGGACGTGCCGACCGCGAAGGCGTGGCTCGAGACGGTGCAGGGACGAGTGACCGTGCGCGACGTTGACGCGCCGCCACCGTTTCTCTTTCGCCTCGTCGCGGCCGGCACCACCGACTCCATGCTCCTCGAGGAGCGCGACGCATTTCTCCGGCGTCTCTGGGAGCGTGCGGTCGCATCGGCGCAGGCGACAGCGAGCGTGTGATCCGCCGTGCAGCGCTGGCTTGAGCTGGAACACGGCATCCGTGTCACGGGAGAGGGCCTCGCCTGGCTGCCGGCGCAGCGCGTCATGGTCGTCGCCGACGTGCACCTCGGCTATGACCTCGCCGCACGGCGGCGCGGCGGTTACCTGCCCACGACCACCTCCGGGGAGGCCGCAGGCGCACGCATCGTTGCTCTCGCCGCACACTACGACGCCGATCATATAGTCGTCGCGGGTGACCTTCGGCATTCCACGCGCGATG
>JBDSTA010000349.1:0-8469 GCA_039928475.1 Gemmatimonadaceae bacterium
CTCTGCCGTCGCACGAACGCGACCCGCACGTGAGTATGTCAGGATGCCGTCGATGAGCGATTCCATGCGGTGAACGCGCCCCTTGAGAAGTTGCATGTGCTGCGAGGACTCGCCCGTGACGCGATCGCCGAGATCCTCCTCGATCCACTGCGTGAGGTTGGCGATGCCGCGCAACGGCGCCTTGAGGTCGTGCGAGGCGACGTACGCGAACTGGTCGAGCTCGCGGTTCGACTGCTCGAGCGCATGCGCGAGACGCAGCAACTCATCCGCCTTCGCCTCCACATCCTTGCGCGCGAGCACCTGCTCGGTGACTTCCACCGCGTGAATCAGGATGCCGCGTGCGTCGTCGTCAGCGTCGTCGAGAGGCTGGTAGACGAAGTTGAAGTAGCCGTCATTCACGCGGCCATCGCCGTTGCGATCGAAGCGCGCGAGGATCTCGCGGCCGACGAACGTCTCGCGCGACGCATATACGTCGTCGAGCAGCTCGTAGAACCCCTGCCCGTCGAGCTCCGGCAGGGCTTCACGCACAGTGAGCCCGGTGAACTGACGTCCCCCACCCACCACCTGGCGAAAGGGCGGGTTCGCTGTCGCGAAGGTGTGTGCGGAGCCACGCGTGACGGCAATGAGCGCCGGGCTCTGCTCGAACACTTCGGAGAGCCGATTGCGCTCCAGTTCCACCTGCTGTTGCAGTCGGCGCTGCTCCGTGACATCGCGAACCGTCATCGCAGCGCCCATCGGCGCGCCGTCGCCAATCGATACCGGGACCGCGCTGCCGAGCACGAGGACTTCGGTGCCGTCGGCACGCCGCACGCGCCACTCCTCGTCGATCACTCGTTCACCGCGTACTGCACGGGCCAGCGCCACCCCGTCGGGCGCACGCCGCTCGCCTGCCGCATCGAGCAACGTGAAGGGCTGGTCCTGGTCCCACACTGTCTTGCCGAGCACGACATCGCCGTAGATGACCCCCGCGGCGCCGTTCGCGAATTTGACCCGTCCTTCTGAATCCGTCGTGATGACGACGTCCGCGACCTGCCCGAGCACTGCGGCGCGCTCGGCGGCCAGCATCTCGAAGCGTCGCCGCGCATGGACCTGGTCCGTGACCTCGACTGCGTGCGCCATGACGCCGTAGACGTCGTCGCTCGCGTCGCGCAATGGCTGGTAGACAAAGTCCACATACACGTCTTCCAGCTCCCCGCTCGCCCCGCGCGGTAACCGCACCAGCGCTTCCGTCGCCATGTACGGCTCGCCGCTCGAGCGAACACGATCGAGCAGCGCGACGAATCCCTGTCCGCGCACTTCCGGCAAGGCCTCGTCAAGGGTGCGGTCGACCACGTTGCGTCCGCCCACGAGCTCACGATAGCGCGCGTTGGCGACCGTGAACCGGTAGTCGTCCCCCTCCAGGACCGCGATGGCGGCGGGTGCCTGCGCGAACACTTCGTGCAGCCGCTCCCGCTCCCCGCGTACCGAGGCGATGGCCCGATCGCGCTCCAGGCGCGCGCGGACTTCGCTGGTGACATCGAACACCGTGACGAAGACACCGCCTACCGCACCGCCCTCGTCACGAACGGGACTGTAGGACAGCGTGAGATAGTAGTCCTCGAGGACGCCGTGCGGCGCGAGCGGGTATCGCGCTTCCGCGAACGACACCGTTTCGCCCGCCAACACGCGCGGATAAATGGACGAGTTGATCTCCCAGGCCTCGGGCCAGCACTCGCGATTCGGCTGGCCGAGCCCATCGGGATGCTTCGCGCCCATGAGCATCCGGTATGCGTCGTTGTAGATCTGCACGAGCTCCGGGCCCCACAGCACGATCATCGGGAACGCGGAGTACAGCACGACGCTGACGGTAGTTCGCAGGCTGGCGGGCCAGAGATCGATGGGGCCAAGGATCGAGCGACTCCAGTCCTTGGCCCGAATCAATGCGCCGAGCTCGCCACCACCCGGAAAGTTGTCACCATTCGCTGCGATTCCGGGACGGACTGGTGTCACATGCTGGGCGCTATGGGTGAAGGGACGACATGACGGTGCACACGCGCACACCAGGACTGGCGTGTGGCCCTCGTCGTGCGGTAACTATTTATCGAGCCGCAACCACGCACGATGCAGTGGCAAGTTCCGGGCTTGGCGAGTCGTGCCCGGAGACGGCCCAATTCCCGAGAGAATGCGGATGTCCTTCGAGCTCAGTGCCCTCAGCGCCGACGACGCGGAACGCATCGCAGCCTCCGCGCGCGCTGCCATCCTCCAGTCTTCCACCCTGGAGTCTGCGGCGCGCACAGTTTGCGCCGAGCTCTACGATGGCTTTCGCGGAAGTGAGGGCACCCGCGACTGCGTCATGGTGCGCTGCTATATCACGCACCCCTACGGTACGCTCACCCCCGACATCCAGCGGTTCGCCAAGCGAGCGTACGGTGCAATCGCCATCACGCCACCCGAGCCCGAGATGCGCTGTCTCGTGCTCCTCGGAACGGTTGGTGACGAGCCGGAGTGGAACGAGCGCCAACGATCTCGTGGACATCAAGCCATTCCGCTACCGAGCCCGCACGTTGTCGAGCGTGCGCCGATGATCGCGCAGCTCGTCCGGGAGCTGGGATTGGACTTGTCCCGGGTGATACGACCGGCGCCCGATCTCCTTCGCGGCGGCCGCAGTGAATCCAATGGGGTCTTCCATGTCGAGCAGGCCAAGGGAAGTCCCTATGTGCCCGCGCAGGCGGACTTCGTCGAGCGGTACGGCGTGCGGTCGGTGCTTGGTTTCGGAGGCGCCCTTCCTTCGGGTGACCTGTTCGCGATCATCCTCTTTGCGCGCGTGACGATCGAATCCGCCGTCGCGGTACACTTCCGCACGGTGGCTGCGGACGTGCTGAAGGGCATCAGCGAGAGCGCGCCCAAGGTGTTCGACTAGCGCCGCAGTGATCCGGGTCGCCGGCGCGTTCGCGTACGATGTCACCTTCCGCCTCTGTCCCACTGCCGTCAGCTACTGCCGTCAGGAAAACGAGATGCTGGTATTGGTGCGACGCTGACTGGTAGTGGATTCTGATGTACTGGGGGTCAGAGAATTCGGCCTCACAGAATGTCAGAGTCCAAAACGCACCTGCATGGCGCTTTCACGGGCATCGTCCGCGACGGACGCCAGTAGCAGTCGGCAGTGCTCAGCGGCGGAGGACGGCGGATGATCAATGCCGTTCCATATCGATCTCCGCAATCAGGCTCTCAGAGTCACGAAATATCGTGGCGAGTGCCAGCAGCTTCCCACCCTTCTCATAGCGCACCGCCACATCGCGATCGCTCGCCGAGCCCTCAACCGTCAGCGTGTCCCACGACTCCGCGTGGCCCACGTAGTTGATGCTCACGTCGTAGTGCGCGCTCCAGAAGAAGGGCACGTCGTCGAAGCGCGTGTGCTGCCCGATGATATTGCGCGCGGCCGCCTGGCCCATGCGCTCGGCCACCACCCAGTGCTCGACGCGAATCTTCTCGCCCGAGTGCGGGTCCGGCCAGCGCGCGATATCGCCCGCCGCGTAGATGGCCGGCGCGCTCGTCGCGAGGTACTCATCGACGACGACACCCTTGTCCATCGTGAGCCCCGCTGCCTCGGCGAGCGCGACACGCGGACGCACGCCCACGCCCATCACGACGAGATCCGCGGCGAGCCGCGTCCCATCGTCGAGCACTACGGCGTCGCCCTCGATGCGATCGGGCTTGTGGCCGAGGTGAAACGTGACGCCGTGCTCCTCGTGCAGCTGCTGGATGAATGTGCCGAGTGTGGGGCCGAGCACGCGCTCGAGCGGGAGGGATTCGGGGGCGACGACGTGAACCTCCACGTCGCGGGCGCGCAGCGACGCGGCGACCTCGAGGCCGATGAAGCTGCTCCCGATGACGACTGCGCGCTTCGCCGACTTCGCCGCCGCGATGATCGCGCGGCTGTCGCGCAGCGTGCGCAGGACGTGCACGTGCGGCAGGTCGCCGCCGGGGACGGGCAGGTGGATCGGCTCCGCACCCGTGGCGAGGAGGAGCGCATCGTAGTCGAGCGCGGGTTGGCCGTCGAGCTGGAGCGACTTGCCGTCGACGTCGATGCCCGTGGCCTTCGCGCGCACGATGCGGATGTCATGCTTCGCATAAAAACCCTCCGGCCGAATGGGAATCCACTCTTCGGGCGCGTTGCCGGCGAGGTAGTCCTTCGAGAGGTTCGGCCGGTCGTACGGCGAGCCTTCGTCGTCGTCCACCATCGTGATCGCGCCCGTGAAGCCGAGTCGTCGCAGCATCTCGGCGCACGCAGTGCCCGCGGCGCCCGCGCCGACGATCACGACGTTTCGCACGGCCGTCTGCGGCGCCGTGGCGGGTGCTGCCAGCGGATCTCGCTCGACCTTCTCGCCGACGCGCACGCGGTCGCCGGTGCGCTCCACCTTCCAGCACGCGACGGGATTGAGCGCGGGCGCGCGCAGTGCCTCGCCAGTGCGAAGGCTGAAGCACGCGTGGTGCCAGGGACAGCGTACGGTGTCGCCGACGATGGCGCCCTCGGCAAGCGGGCCGCCGTAATGCGAGCACGTGGCGCCGATGGCGAACACGTCGTCGCCCTGGCGCGCGAGGAGCACGGCGTCGTCCCCCGCATGGCCGAGGAGCGAGCCGCCGTCCGGAATGTCGGCGAGCGCGATGCCCGCGGCGAAGTCCGGCCCTTGAGGTGCTGCCCCGTTCGACGCCATCGGTTCACCAGGAAGAGGAGACGGGAATGATGCCACGCGCGAGCGGCGCGCGTGAGCCCGCGTCGCTTGCGCGGAGCGTGCGCGCAGGGGATCATTGCGAGCGTCGGCCATTCACCCGAAGTGGAAACCCTCGCGTGACACCAGCGGTTCCTGACGGCGCACCCTCGCCAACACCCGGCGATCCCTCCGACCTCGGCTTCGGCCGGGTCGTCGCGCAGTCCGTGCGCGGGCGATTCCTCCGCCGCGACGGACGGCCCAACAGCAAGAAGTACGGACTCGGCGCGCAGCGCACGGCGCGGCTCTACCTCGCATCGCTCGAGGCGAGCTGGCCGGCGTTCATCGGCTGGATGGCGGGGGTCCTGCTGCTCGCGAACGGCTGTTTCGCGCTCGCGTACATGGCGCTGGGGGACGGCGCGCTCAAGGGCACCGAAGGGATGGGCATCACCGATCCCTTCCTGCGCGCGTTCACGTTCAGCATCGGCATCTTCACGACGAACGGCACCGGTGCGATGCACGCGTTCGGGCCCACGCCGAACTGGCTCGCGAACTTCGAGTCGTTCCTCGGGCCCGTGATGATGGTGGGGACGTTCGGCCTGCTCATCGCGCGACTCACGCGCCCGCGCATGCGCATCGCCTTCAGCGAGTCGGCCATCGTTGCGCCGTACGAGGGCGGGCGCGGGCTGATGTTCCGCATCACGAACATGGAGCCCGGCGAACTCAGCGACGTCCGCGTGCGCGTGAACCTCGTGCGCTTCGAGGACTTCGACGGCGTCCGCGAGCGCAACTTCCACGAGCTCACGCTCGAGCGGAGCTCGGTGGAGTTCTTCACGCTGCATTGGACGGTGGTGCACCCCATCACCGCGGACAGCCCGCTCGCAGGCATCACGCCGGAGTCACTCGCCGAATCGCAGGCGGAGTTCCTCATCTTCGTGACGGCGCTGGAGGAGACGTTCTCGACGCACGTGTCCATCCGCAGCTCGTACGTGTGGGACGAGGTGCGGTGGGACGTGAAGTTCGCGAGCATCTTCGCGGATGGACCGGAAGGCGTGATCGCGATCGACGTGGAACGACTGTCGAGGACGGAGCACCTGACGGAGGGTGCTACGCGGCAACCAGCTGTGCTGGAAGCGAAAGGCTCCTCGTAACCACAGAGGCCACAGAGGAAGGGCAAAAGAAGAGGACACAGAGGAAAAGCAAAAGACAAAGACACAGGGACAGAGCAGGGCGCGGGAAGCCTTGAATGACTGCTCCAGGAAGTTCTCTGTGCCCTCTGTGTGTACTCTGTGTCCTCTGTGGTTAATGAGTCACCGATCCACCCGAACCGCCTCCAGGTCCAGCTCGAGCTCCAGCGATCGCAGGACCTCGTCCGAGATCGCATCCTCGTTCCGGAGCCGGATGAGCATCCGCCGCTCCGCCGAGATCATCGCGAGCCGCAGCTTCCGTCGCCCCGCGAAGCTGCCGCCTTGCTCTTCCGTCATCAGCACTCGCTCGCGCACGTCCACGCGCAACGCAGCGACGTCGCGCTTGTCCACCCACGGCTCGTTCGCGAGATCCTCCAGTGCCTCCGCCCCGCGCCGCGTCGCCTCGCGCCGTGCAAGGCGCTCCTCCGCGTGATGCATGTGCTCGGGCTCGAACTTCAGCAGCTTGATCAGCGGCTCGAGTGACAGTCCCTGCACGAGCAGCGTTGCCACGATCACGCACATGGCGATGAGGATGATCTCCGTGCGATACGGAAATGGCGCGCCGTTGTTCAGCAGGCGCGGCAGGGCGAGCGCCGTCGCGAGCGACACCACCCCGCGCATGCTCGTCCACGACACGAGCAGCAGCGGACGCCAGCGCGGCGCGGGATTCACGCGCCGCTGTTCCGCCGTGATGCGCCGAGTCACGGTCACCAGCGGAACCCAGGCCAGTCGCACGGCGATCGCCACGAGGGTGATGATCGCGCCCGTGCGCGCGACGTTGCCGAGATGGCCGGGCGCCACCTGCTCGACGAGCGTATTCACTTGCGCGCCGAGCAGGAGGAAGATGAGCGCGTTGAGGAGGAAGGCGACGAGATCCCAGATGGTGCGCGTCTGGAGGCGCGACATCGGGCTCACGGCCGTCGACAGGTGCTGCTGGAGGTAGATGCCCCCCGCCACGCACGCGAGCACCGCCGACACATGCAGCGTCTCGGCGCCGAGCCACGCGACGTACGGTCCCGCGATGGTGAGCAGGGCCTCGGCGAGCGGGTCCTTCGTCAACCGGATCGCGCGGATGATCAGCCATGCGACGAGGAGCCCGACCAGCGTGCCGACGCCCGCGTCGATGAAGAAGCGCACGATGGACTCGCCCCAGCTGAACACGCCCGTGACCGCGGCGGCGACGGCCGTGCGATAGAGCACGAGAGCCGACGCGTCGTTGACGAGGCTCTCACCCTCGAGGATCGTGATGACACGTCGAGGAACCGGCAGGCGCGATACGATGGCCGTCGCCGCGACCGCGTCGGGCGGGGAAACGATCGCGCCAAGCGCGACGGCGGCCGCCCATGGAAGTCCGGGCATGAGGTGATGCGCCGCGGCGGCGACGGCGATCGTCGTCACGATCACGAGGCCGATGGCGAGCGTGCCGATGGGCCCGAGGTTCCGCTTGAACTCGCGCACCGACGTGAACATCGCCGCCGACCAGAGGATGGGCGGCAGGAACACGAAGAACACCAGGTCCGGATCGAGGTCGGGGATCGTGAGCCCCGGCACCATGGCGATCAGGAAGCCGGCAATGACCTGGAGGATCGGCGTCGGCACGGGGAGCTTGCGCGCGACCGCCGTGAGCGCAACCACGAGTGCGACGACAGCGATTCCGACGACGACGGGCTGGAAATGCGGCATGTCCCCTGAGTGCGAGTCGCGGGAAGATAGCAGTGGCATCTACGGCCCGGCACGCACCTTGACTAGTGGAAAGGATGATCATGCATGCTTTCCTGTACCGAGCCGCTGGTGGAGCCTAGGCACGACCCAGCGCGGTTGGCGGTACTACGCTCGACGCGGCTCCTCGACACCGAGGCTGAGCCCGCCTTCGACCGCCTCACACGCCTCGCAGTACTGCTCCTCAAGGTGCCGGCCGCGTTTCTCTCGCTCGTGGACGACGAGCGGGACTTCTACAAGGCGTCGACGGGCTTCGGCGAGCCGCTCGCCAGTACGCGCGAGCTCACCGGCCCCACGTTCTGCCACCTCGCGATCGCGTCG
Organism: Gemmatimonadaceae bacterium; assembly: GCA_039928475.1. Taxonomy (GTDB): domain Bacteria; phylum Gemmatimonadota; class Gemmatimonadetes; order Gemmatimonadales; family Gemmatimonadaceae; genus AG11. The sequence goes on from JBDSTA010000349.1 coordinate 7,916, forward strand.
CCGGAGCCACTCGTCATCGCGGACACCTCGTCGAACGAAGTGCATCGCGCGATCCCGACGGTGCGATCTCTCGGCGTTGCGGCCTACGTCGGCGTTCCACTCACGCTCGATGGCCAGGCCATCGGCAGCTTCTGCGCGATCGACAGCAAGCCGCACGAGTGGACGGAGGTCGAAGTGGCCGTCCTCAAGGAGCTCGGTGCCTCCGCGATGGCGGAGATCGAGCTGCGGCGCACGGCCAGCGACCTCGCGGCCGCGAACACCGAGCTCGAGGTGCAGCAGCTGGAGCTCTCGCGCACGAACCAGCAGCTCAACGACTACGCGATGGCGCTCGAAGGGCGCCAGGCGGAGCTCGAGCTCGCGAACCGCCAGCTGCAGGACAGTGCCGTGGAGCTGGAGCTCCAGCAGGAAGAGCTGACGACGACCATGGAGGAGCTGGCCGACCGAACCGACGAGGCCGAAGCCGCTGCGCGTCGCGCGTGCTTCTCCGCTGACGTCGCGCGCGCCGTCGTGACGGGAAGCGAACAGGTAGAAATCATGGAGCGGTGCTGCAACGC